>JANXWH010000128.1 GCA_025351245.1 Chloroflexota bacterium
TTCACGCCGGTCGTCCCGACGGTCGGCGCGATCGATCCCACTCCCGCGCCGTCCGAGTCCCCGGCTCCTGCACCCTCGCTGGATCCGACGCCGCCGCCCGCTCCCAGCCCTTCGCCGACTCCCGCGCCCTCGCAGTCTCCGACTCCCGCTCCCGATCCGACTTCCGCGCCGACGCCCGATCCCAGCCCTTCGCCGACGCCCGATCCCAGCCCTTCGCCGACGCCCGCCCTGTCGCCCTCGCCCGACCCAGGCGTTGAGCCCTCGCCGTCACCTGCGCCGTCACCTGCGCCGTCACCTGCGCCGTCACCATCCCCGACACCCGTTCGAGGCACCCTCGTCCTCACGTCGGACGCGCCGCCGGGCGGGCGCCACCGGATCGATCCCGGCGCTGCGCTGAACCTGAACCTCGCGGCCCGCGTCGAGACCCCGGCGCGCAGCGTGCGGCTGGTGGCCGAGCTGCCGGCCGGTTGGACCGTCATCGACCCCGACGGCGGCGTCGTCGACGCGACGGCTCGGACCATCGAATGGCAACTCGGCGACGTCGAGACCCGGCTGCAGGTGATCGTCGCCCCGCGCCTGCGCGCCCCGGTCCGCTCGCCCGCTGGCGAGCCCGCCTTCCGGGCCACGATCGAGACCCGCCTCGAGTACGTCGCCGGCGTCGCGGCGACCGACGCGCTCACCGTCCTCGTGGCGCCCGCGCTCGTCGTGGAACACTCGGTGCTCGCTCGGGTCGAGCCCATCTCCCAGGATCCGACCTACCTCGCGAGGGACGCCGGCCTCACCGGCGTCCTCCGGTTCGATGCCTTCCGCATCCGCTTCCAGGTTCGCAACGCCGACCTGCCCGCTGCCGTCCTGGTGCCGCGTCTCCAGTACCGCCTCGGGGTCTCCGGGGCCTATGCCGACGTCCCGGTCGGGGACTCGCAGGGCGGCGCCCCGTTCTACATCGGCACGGAGTGGCGAAGGACCGGCCTCGGCACGGGGACCCTTCCGGGACCAGCACAGGAGCCGATCCACGCCTGGGACATCTCCATTCGTGACACCGACGACGCCACGCAGGCACCCGCACCCGGCCGCCGCGTCATGGGTCGGGCCGGGATGGTCGCGATCGCGATCCCGGGCGATTCCTACACGGAGGTGGAATTCACCGTCCGAGCCTCGATCGACCTCCCGCTGGGCGCGTGGTTTGATCTGCGCCTGGCGGACGGCGGGCGGGCAATCGCCAGCGCGACGAGCGCCAGCGTGATCAGCGAGGCGACGCCGCACATCGAGCTGACGCGCGGACAGCGGGACGGCGTTCCCGTGGGCCCGCCCGTCGACGCCCGTCCGTCCAGCGCCCGCGGAATCGGCGACGTCGACTTCCCGCTCGTCACCCCGGACGTGATCGCCGCGACCTGGTCCGATCGGGGCGGGATGCCGATCTACCGCCTCGCGGTCGCCTTGCCGACTGCTCCCAAAGCGCAGGCCCCGCTCTTCGCCCCGTTCACGTCGCCCCACGCACCGGACACGTCGCTCGTCTCGGACTCGTGCGCTGCCTGTCACCCGGCGCACACCGCCCGCAGCAGCTACCTGCTGTCCAGGGATGCCCCGCAGGAGGCGCTGTGCTTCGCCTGCCACAACGGCATGGGCTCGAACCTGAACGTGCAGGCGCAGTACGCGGACGCGGCGGTGCCAGCCAACAACTCCGCGACGCGCGACTACTACCGCCACGACGTGATCTCCGACGTGAACCTCGAGTGCACGAGCTGCCACAACGCACACAACGCCACCCCGGCGGCCTCGACGCAGACGACGACCGGCTGGACGGTCGCGGGTGCCCAGTCCACGGTGGCCGGCGTGGTCGTCACGAACGGGGCAGCCCGCTCGACGCCGACCTACACGGTCCAGGACGGCACGTTCGGCCATCAGCCCACGCGCGAGTACGAGATCTGCTTCAAGTGCCACACGGGTGCAACCGTGGCGTCGAACACGGGCCAGCTTCCGTCGCGGTACGAGCTGGACAAGGGCGTGGAGCTGAACCCTGCCAACGCGTCCTATCACCCGGTCGAGGCGGCGGGCAAGAACGCGACCGCGGCGATGGGCCTGAGCCTGAGCGGGACCTCTCCCTACAAGCAATGGAACTTCACGACGGGCAGCACGGTCCGCTGCGTCAATTGCCACGGCGACCCGCGAAAGTGGAACGCGACGCTCCAGCCCAACGGCACGGGGGCGACCGCCGCCGGAGGTGATCTGGCGCCACATGCCTCCCAGTACCGCGGGATCCTGATCCAGAGCTACCGGGACCGAATCCTGAAGTCCTCGAACGAAGCCTACGCCGCGGCCGACTCCGCGCTGTGCCTTGTCTGCCACGCCGAGGCGGGGTTCGTCAGCAACTCCTCGTCGGCGACGAACTTCAGGTTGCACCAGAAGCACGTGACAGGCATCGCCGGCAAGGGCAACGGCGGCACGGACATCGACACGCCGGGCGCCGGCCAGGGGAACGCGACCTGCGCGGAATGTCACTTCCGGATCCACGGCACGGCACTGGCCTACCGGGTCGGCGACCGCAACAACACGCGGCTGGTCAACTTCGCGCCCAACGTGCTGCCCAATAGCGTCACCGGCATCCCGAGCTGGACCTCGACGGGGATCGGGACCGGCTCCTGCACGCTGACGTGCCACGGCAAGGAGCACGACGGCTTGCAGTACGGACCCTAGTCGCCGGCCACGCGGCGTCGCCGTCCCCAAGCCGGAGCCATGCGGCCGCGCCGTAGCGCCGTGGACAACAGAACGCCGAGTCGCGTCGATTGACGGTGTTCGCGGCTGCCACATCCACGGATCGTTGCGCCTCTCGCAGCGCATGCCGGGGACGACACGGCCGTCGGCGCCGTCGGCAGCCGGCGAGGCCCCGTTGTTGCGGGCGACGCAACGACCTCGACCGAAACGGCCGCGGGCAGGCCGGACGACGGTTCCGGGACCCGCGCTGCGAACCCACGGCAGTCCCCGCTGGCGCATGGAAGCAGCACCCGCCGCCCGCTCTCTATCCATGGGTACATCGCCGCCGCCGCCGCCGTATCTCCCGAGCATCTGCGCGCCGGCGCATTTGTGCCCCCCGGCGGATGGGATCACGGGGCCGCGAATACGACACTTCAGCGCAGGTGTCACTGCGCGGGTGTGGACCCGGCCGATCAACGAGGGCAACGCGAGATGCACGGAGCACGAGCAGGCGCCCGGTGGGCGCGCCCGGCGGGAGCGGCGCGATGAGCGCACCGGCCGCCACCAAGGCCATGAGCC
>JANXWH010000172.1 GCA_025351245.1 Chloroflexota bacterium
ATCATCAAGAAGGCCCAGGCGGACGGGATCCGCTTCATCCAGCTCCAGTTCACCGACGTCCTGGGCATCGTCAAGGCGGTGACGATCCCGATCCACCAGCTCGAGAGCTCGGTGAAGCACGGGACCTGGTTCGACGGCTCGTCGATCGAGGGGTTCACCCGGATCGCCGAGTCGGACCAGTACCTGATGCCCGACATGGACACGTTCTCGGAGATCCCGTGGCAGCCGGCGACGGGCCCACGCGGGACGGCCCGGATCATCTGCGATGTCTTCACGCCGCGCGGCGAGCCGTTCGTGGGCGACCCTCGCTTCGTGCTGCGGCGCCAGGTGGAGCGTGCGAAGAAGCTGGGCTACATCGTCAACATGGGGCCGGAGCTGGAGTTCTTCCTCTTCAACCGGGACGCGAACGGCAAGGTCGCGCCGCTCCCGCACGATCTCGCCGGCTACTTCGATTTCTCGACCGACCTCGCGCAGGAGGTCCGCCAGGACATGGTGGATGCGCTCGAGGCGTTCGGGATCCGGGTCGAAGCTGCCCACCACGAAGTGGCCGCCGGCCAGCACGAGATCGACTTCGAGTACTCGGACGCGCTGCGCACCGCGGACAACGCAGTGACCTTCAAGTTCGCGCTCAAGGCGATCGCCCAGCAGCACGGCCTGTATGCGACGTTCATGCCGAAGCCGATCTTCGGGATCAACGGCTCCGGCATGCACACGCACCAGAGCCTCTTCTCGATCGCCGACCAGCGGAACGCGTTCGCCGACCCGGCCAACAAGTACGGGCTCTCCGACCTGGCGCGCTCGTACATGGCCGGGATCCTGGCCCATGCGCGTTCGATGATCGCCGTCCTCGCCCCCACGGTGAACTCGTACAAGCGCCTGGTGCCGGGCTACGAGGCGCCGACCTACATCACCTGGGGCCGGACGAATCGCTCCGCGCTCATTCGGGTCCCGATGATCTCGCCCGGGAAGTCCATCGAGGGCACCCGCGCCGAGGTCCGTTGCCCCGACCCGTCGTCCAACGCGTACCTCGCGTTCGCCGTGATGATCGCGGCCGGCCTGGACGGCGTGGAGAAGGGCCTCACGCTCTCCGACCCGGTCGAGGAGTCGCTCTTCGAGATGGATGCCGCCCGCGTCTCCGAGCGCGGGATCAAGGAGCTCCCGGGTACGCTGGGCGACGCGCTCGAGGAGCTCAAGTCGGACCCCGTGATCTGCGAGGCACTCGGCGAGCACGTCCTGGAGCACTACGTCGAAGCGAAGCAGGCCGAGTGGGACGAATACCGCGCCCAGGTCACGCAGTGGGAGCTGGATCGCTACCTCGAGGCGTTCTGAGCAATCCCCTGCCCCATCGGCAGACGGCCGGCGCCCCGTGATGAGCGCCGGCCGGCGCCTGCCCCGTGATGAGCGCCGGCCGGCGCCTGCCCGGAAACCCGATGTTGTGGCGGTATCAACCCCAGCACTAACGGATGGGAATCCGGGCCGTGGCGCTCCGCGGAGAGCGGTTGAACGGTTCGCGAGGCAGCCAGACCTCCTGGCCTTCATTCGAGCGCTGGAGCCTACGCACCAGATCTCGGCACGGGAAGCGCCGCCGGCGGTTCCGCCCGTGGGTTCCGTCGGTGGCGCAGGCCTCGGCCTAACCTGGGAGCCCGGATAAGCCCGGGTGAAGCGTGCCCGGCAATCATGGGGCTGATATGGCGACGGTTCCCGACCTCGACCCCGACCTGCGCGGCCCCGACCCCAGCGGCCCAGGTCGTCATGGCGTCGGACCCGTTGTTGGCCCTGGCCACCCCGACCCCGACCCCGACCCCCGCGGCACGAACACCCGGTCTCCGAGGCAGCGCGCCACCAGAGAGGTGCTCGCCGGACGCCGTCGCGCCGCGTACGTTGCCGCCCGGCTGGGTGTCGGGCTCAAGGATGCCCGCGTTCGCAGCGGCAGGACCCAGCGGGAATGCGCCGCGACCGCGCGGCTCAGCCAGGCACGCTGGAGCAACCTCGAGCGAGGGCTCGGCGCCAGCGCCCCGCTCGCGACCTGGGCGATCGCCGCGGCAGCCGCGGGCCAGGAGCTCGTGGGGTTTCTCGACCAGGCGCCCGGGGCTGACCTCCCTCGCGACATCGAGCACCTGCGGCGTCAGAGCGCCATCGCAGAGCGCGCCTCCGTCGGAGGCTGGGCTGTCGCACCGGAGATGCCTGTCGTCGTGGGAACAGCCGGCCGAGTGATCGACGCGCTCCTCACCCGGGCCACGTCCCGGGAAGCGGCGGTGTTCGAGGTCTGGGACCTGTTCCTCGACGTTGGCCAGGCTCTGAGATCGTTCGATGAGAAGGTAGCCGCGGTGCGCCTGAATCTGCCCGGCTGGACGGTCTCTGGCGCCTGGGTCATCCGAGGCACCCGACGGAACCGGTCGCTGGTCGCCGAGATCGCGCCGCTGTTCAGGGCGCGGTTCCCGGCCGCTGGAAGCGCGTGGCTTCGCGCGCTCGAAAGCCGGGCGGGTGCCATGCCACGCGAACCGGCGCTACTCTGGACGGACGCCGCCGGCGCCCGCCTCAGCGCCGCGCGCCGCGCAGCCTGATCGCCGCGGAGGGCCAGCGCCGCGCGCCGCGCAGCGCCATGGCGAGTCGCCCCTGCCCCCATCGGCAAACGGCCGGTGCCCGTGAAGGGTACCGGCCGTTTCAGCGCGTCCCGTCTCAGCGCATCGTGAGCGCCATGACCGCCTTCTGGACGTGGAGCCGGTTCTCGGCCTCGTCGTAGACGACCGAGTGCGGCCCGTCGATCATCGCGTCGGCCGCCTCGACGCCGCGGTCCGCGGGGAGCGGGTGCATGTAGATCGCGTCCTCGGCCGCCATCCCGATCCGCCGCTCGTCGGCGATCCAGTCGGTGTACTTCTTCGCGATCTCCGCGCCCTCGGCCTCGTCCGTGGCCGTGAGCA
>JANXWH010000174.1 GCA_025351245.1 Chloroflexota bacterium
CGAGGAGGTCGAGGCCGAGGTCATCGACATCAACCATGAGCGCGGGCGGATCAGCCTGTCGATTCGTCGCCTCCAGCCGGACCCGTGGCATTCCACTGTGGCCGATTTCAAGGTCGGTGAGATCATCGACGGGACGGTCACGAAGCTCGTCAACTTCGGTGCCTTCGTGCGAGTTCGCGATGGCCTGGAGGGCCTGATCCACATCAGCGAGCTTTCGCACCAGCGGGTCGCCCATCCGGGAGACGTAGTCCGCGAAGGCCAGACTATCAAGCTCAAGATCATCTCGCTCGACTCGGAGCGGCATCGCCTGGGCCTCAGCCTGAAGCAGGCGGAGGAGCCGCCGGCTCGCCCGGCACCAGAGGCGGCGCGGCCCCGGCGTCCCCGCGAGGAGCGCGGCTACACGATGTCCGACGCCGTCCAGGAGCCGGAGGGCGGGATCGACAACACGCTGGCGGCCGCGTTCGCGCAGGTTCGCCAGCAGCTCGAGCAGGCTGAGCAGGCCGAGCAGCGATCCGCCGAGCCCGTGGCGGCAGCACCCGAGCCGGAGCCGGTCGCGGAAGCGGTTGCGGCACCGGATCCCGAGCCAGTTGCGGAGCCCGTGGCGGCAGCACCCGAGCCCGAGCCGGTCGCGGAAGCCGTTGCGGCACCGGATCCCGAGCCTGACGCGGCCAGCGAGGCAACGTCCAAGGTTTAGCCCCTGGTTGTCATGACCACGCGAGGCGCCCTGCCGACCGCCGGCTGGGCGCCTCGCCATTTCACGCCCCTCGTCCGGCATCCGATCGGCGCGCGTCGGCGAACCACATGGTGAACGGGAGGCGCGATCCGGTTCGCGAAGCCGGTGGGCGGGAAACACTCGTGGCCGGCGAGATTGCAGGCAGGGTGGGTCGTGCTAGCATGACCCCGAGGGCGGTTGAAGCCGCCAGAACGGACGTTCGATTCGATGGACCGCTTCGACAAGTTCACCGACCGTGCCCGCAAGGTCCTGACGCTCGCGCAGGACGAAGCGCAGCGGTTCAACCACAACTACATCGGTACCGAGCATCTCCTGCTCGGCCTCGTCCGCGAGGGCGAGGGGGTCGCGGCGCGCGTCCTCGAGAACATGAACGTCGAGCTGTCCAAGGTCCGGACCGCCGTCGAGTTCATCATCGGCCGCGGCGATCGCCCGGTCGTGGGCGAGGTCGGCCTGACGCCTCGGGCGAAGCGCGTCATCGAGCTCGCCATCGACGAGGCTCGTCGCCTCGGCCACAACTACATCGGCACCGAGCACCTGCTGCTCGGCCTCGTCCGCGAGGGCGAGGGTATCGCGGCGGGCGTCCTCGAGTCACTCGGCGTCAACCTGGACAAGGTTCGCCACGAGGTCATCCGCGTCCTTTCCCAGAGCTCGGCGGCGGGTCCCACCCAGGAGACGAAGCGGGCGAGCAAGACGCCGACCATCGATCAGCTGGGGATCAACCTGACCGAGGCCGCGCGCGCCGGGAAGCTGGACCCGGTCATCGGCCGGGACAAGGAAATCGAGCGGGTCATCCAGATCCTCTCCCGCCGGACGAAGAACAATCCCGCCCTCATCGGCGAGCCGGGCGTCGGGAAGACGGCGATCGCCGAGGGCCTCGCCCACCGGATCGCCAACAACGACGTCCCGGAGACGCTTCTCAACAAGCGGGTTCTCACGCTGGACATCGGGTCGCTCGTTGCCGGCACGAAGTACCGCGGCGAGTTCGAGGAGCGGCTCAAGAAGATCATCGAGGAGCTCCGCAACACGAACGACGCGATCCTGTTCATCGACGAGCTCCACACGCTGGTTGGCGCCGGGGCGGCCGAGGGCGCGATCGACGCCGCGAACATCCTCAAGCCGCCGCTCGCGCGGGGCGAGCTCCAGTGCATTGGCGCGACGACTCTCGACGACTATCGCAAGTACATCGAGCGTGATGCCGCCCTGGAGCGCCGCTTCCAGCCTGTCATGGTCGAGGAGCCGACGCTCGAGCAGACGATCGAGATCCTCAAGGGCATCCGGGAGCGGTACGAGCAGCACCACAAGGTCACCATCACTGACGACGCGCTGCGCGCGGCCGCCGAGCTCTCCATCCGCTACATCGCGGACCGCCACCTGCCGGACAAGGCCATCGACCTGATCGACGAGGCGGCCAGCCGCGTTCGCCTTCGATACGCGTCGGCGCCGCCGGACCTCCGCGAGGCCCAGAAGGAGCTTGAGCGGGTCACCCGCGACAAGGATTCCGCGATCAACACGCAGGAATACGAGGAGACATCGCGGCTGCGCGAGGCGGAGACATCCGCACGTGAGCGCGTGGACACGCTCCGGGCCGAGTGGCAGGCCAAGGTCGCCGGTGCCCAGCCGACGGTCGACGAGGAGGAGATCGCCCACGTCGTGGCGATGTGGACCGGCATCCCCGTCACCCGGATCGCGCAGGAGGAGTCGGAGCGCCTGCTCCACATGGAGGACCACCTGCACAAGCGCGTGATCGGGCAGCAGGAGGCCATCGAGACGATCTCGCGTGCCGTGCGCCGCGCGCGGGCCGGCCTGAAGGACCCGAAGCGGCCCATCGGGTCGTTCATCTTCCTGGGTCCGACCGGGGTCGGGAAGACCGAGCTGGCGAAGGCCGTGGCCGAGTTCATGTTCGGCTCCGATGACGCGCTCATCAAGGTCGACATGAGCGAGTTCATGGAGCGCCACAACGTGAGCCGGCTGGTCGGCGCGCCCCCAGGCTACGTCGGATTCGACGAGGGTGGCCAGCTTACCGAGGCCGTCCGCCGCAAGAGCTACGCCGTCATCCTGCTCGACGAGATCGAGAAGGCGCACCCGGAGGTCTTCAACATCCTCCTCCAGATCCTGGAGGATGGCCAGCTGACCGACGCGAAGGGCCGCCGGGTCGACTTCCGGAACACGATCATCATCATGACCTCCAACCTCGGCGCACGGCAGCTTCAGACGAACTCGTCGCTGGGCTTCCGCTCCTTCGGGGAGACCGAAGCCGCCCGGGCGGAGGCGTCGTACGAGAACATGCGGGACAAGGTCCAGGCTGAGCTCAAGACCTCGTTCCGCCCCGAGTTCCTGAACCGGATCGACGCCACGATCGTCTTCCGCACGCTCACC
Organism: Chloroflexota bacterium; assembly: GCA_025351245.1. Lineage (GTDB taxonomy): Bacteria > Chloroflexota > Limnocylindria > Limnocylindrales > CSP1-4 > CTSoil-043. The sequence continues at coordinate 3,110 of JANXWH010000174.1, forward strand.
CAGGACGAGATCCGGGTCATCGTGGACCTCATGCTGGCGCGCGTCCGCGACCAGCTCCGGACCCAGCAGATGTCTCTCGAGGTCACGCAGGCGGCCAAGGACCACATCATCAAGATCGGTTACGACGTGGCGTACGGTGCGCGTCCGCTCCGTCGCGTCATCCAGAACATGGTGGAGGACGTGCTCGCGGAACAGCTCCTCCTGAGCCGGTACAAGCCCGGGACGACGATCGTGGTCGACAAGGGCGAGGAGGCTGGCCTCTTCATCCACGAAGCCGACGAGAAGACGCCCGCCGCCGTCGAAGCCGGCTAGCGCCGGGCGACCTGCCCGTGACGCGAACCCAGAGCCGTTACGTCTGCCAGGCCTGCGGCGACTCCTTTCTCCGGTGGGAGGGACAGTGTCGCTCGTGCAGCGCCTGGAACACGCTCGTCGAGACGCTGGTCCGCGAGGCCTCGCCCGCGGCGCATCGGCGCGTGGCACCGGCCGCCAGCACCGGCCCGGTGCCGCTCGCGGACCTCACCGAGGCGGACGTCGAGCGGATCCCGGTCGGCATCGGCGAGCTCGATCGCGTCCTCGGCGGCGGCCTGGTGCCGGGCTCGCTCGTGCTCGTCGGGGGCGAGCCCGGGATCGGCAAGTCGACCCTGCTCCTGCAGGCCGCGGCCGGCCTCTCCGCGGCAGGGCCGATCCTCTACGCGACCGGCGAGGAGTCGAGCGCCCAGGTCCGCCTGCGGGCGGCTCGCCTCGGGCTCCTCGGGAGTCCGGCCGCTGCCGCCGTGACCGTCTTCGCGGAGAGCTCGGTCGCCCGGATCCTCGAGACGGCGCGCGCCGCGCGGCCGGTGGCCCTTGTCGTGGACTCGATCCAGACGGCGACCGTGGACGAGCTGGAGGGCCCGGCCGGGAGCGTCGGGCAGGTGCGCGAATCGGCCCTCCGCTACATGGAGCTCGCGAAGGGCGACGGCATCGCCGTCCTCCTCGTGGGGCACGTGACCAAGGAGGGCAGCCTGGCCGGCCCGAAGACGCTCGAACATCTCGTCGACGCGGTGCTCAGCGTCGAAGGCGACCGGTCGGGTGGCCTCCGCCTGGTGCGGGCCACCAAGAACCGCTTCGGATCCACCGAGGAGGTCGGCGTGCTCGAGATGGGCGAGGCCGGCCTTCGCGAGGTCCCGGACCCCGCCCGCGCCTTCCTCGTGGAGCACGACGCCGACGCACCCGGGAGCGTCGTCGGCGCAACGCTCGAAGGGTCGCGCGCGCTGCTCGTCGAGGTGCAGGCCCTTGTCGCCCCGACCGGGTACGGGACGCCCCGGCGGACCGCGATCGGGCTCGATCCCGGCCGCCTGGCGCTCCTCGTGGCGGTCCTCGCGCGGCGGGCCGGCATCGGGCTCGGGAGCCACGACGTCTATGCGAATCTGGCCGGCGGGCTGGCCGCCGACGATCCGGGGCTGGACCTCGCGGTGGCGATCGCGCTTGCCTCGACCTTCCGGGATCGGCCCGTGGCGGCCGGCACGGTCGCCATTGCAGAGATCGGCCTGCTCGGCGAGCTGCGGTCGGTCGCCGGTCTCGAGCGTCGCCTCCGTGAGGCGGCCCGGCTCGGGTTCACCCGGGCTCTCGTGCCGCCCGGTCGCGGTGACCCGCCGGCGATCCCCGGTATCGCGGTCGTCACGGTGCGCACCGTGCGGGAGGCGCTCGAAGTTGCGCTGGGTCCGGCAGGTGGCTGACGCGGCCGGTGAGGCGGTGCTAGGCTCACGGCCCGTGATCCGCATCATTCGGCTCCTCGGCGCAGCGCTCGGGCTCTTGGTTGGCCTCTCCTTCGTGGCCGGCAACGGGGGCCCTTTCGCGGAATCCTCCTATGCCGGTGCGCTCATCGCCGCCTGGCTCGTGGCCTGGTTCGTCGTCGGCTTCGCCATGCTGCCCTACCTGACCGTCGTACCCGCGGGCTGGCTGATCGGCCGCGTCCAGGAGCTCTCGACGGCGGAGTTCGTCACGGCGGTCGTGGGGCTCCTGCTCGGACTCGTGATGGGGCTCCTGCTCGGCCTGCCCCTTGCCGCGGTTCCCGCGCCGCTCGGCACGTGGCTGCCGCTTGGCGTCTCGATCTTCATGGGTCTCGGGATGGCCGGCCTGACCGTCGCGAAGCGCCACGACCTGATCCTCGCCGCCGAAACCATCGGAGTGTTCCGTCGCCCCGCGCCCGACCGCGGGCCGCGACCTGACGAGCCCCAGGTGGCGGTCGACACGAGCGCGATCATCGACGGCAGGATCGCCGACATCGCGGAGGCCGGGTTCCTCCAGGGTACGCTCGTCGTCTCGCGTGTCGTGCTCGACGAGCTGCAGCGGATCGCCGACAATGCGGACACGCTGCGGCGCAACCGTGGACGGCGCGGGCTCGAGATCCTGAGCCGCCTCCAGAAGGACGGGCGTGTGCCAGTCGAGATCGTGGACGACGGGTTTCCCGAGATCAGCGAGGTGGACGCCAAGCTCGTGGCGCTCGCCCGCTCGCGGAGCGGCGTGATCCTCACAAATGACTTCAACCTGAACCGGGTGGCCGAGATCCAGGGCGTCCGGGTGATGAACGTCAACCTGCTCGCCAATGCCCTGAAACCGGCCGTCCTCCCCGGCGAGGATCTCCGGGTCCGGGTGATCCAGGAAGGGAAGGAGGCCGGACAGGGGGTCGGCTTCCTCGACGACGGGACGATGATCGTGGTCGAGGGCGGCGCGCGGTATCTCGACCGCGAGATCGAGGTCGGGGTCACACGCGTGCTCCAGACCGTCGCCGGGCGGATGATATTCGCCCTGCCCAAGCCCGAGTGAGCAGCCGCGACGACCCGCTCCCGCCGGTCCCCAAGGCTGACGCGATCGTGGTGGCGGCCGGATCGAGCACGCGGATGGGCGGCCCGGACAAGCTCGTCGCGCAAATCGGCGGCCGGCCGCTCCTCGCCTGGACGCTGGACGCCCTTGCCCGCTCGACGAGCGTCGCCCGCATCGTAGTGGTCACTGCTGCGGCAAAGATCCCCGCGATCGCGGGGGCTGCGTGGCTTCCGGATCGCGTCTCGGCGGTTGTCGCCGGGGGCGCGCGGCGCCAGGAATCCGTGGCCGCGGGCGCGGCCGCGCTGGCGGACGGCCCCCAGCACGGGGTGATCCTCGTCCACGACGGGGCGCGTCCGCTGGTCTCGGCGGAGCTCGTGGACGCGGTCGCCCGGGCCGCCGCCGTGCACGGCGCGGCGATCCCGGTCCTGCCCGTGGTCGACACGTTGAAGCGCGTAGAGGACGGCCGCATCGTCGGCACGGTGGAGCGCTCCGGCCTGGTCGCCGCGCAGACGCCGCAGGGCGTGCGGCGTGACGTGCTGGTCGCCGCCTACGCCGCCTTCCCGCCCGATGGACCCGAGACGTGGAGCGACGAGGCTGCCCTGCTCGAGGCCTGTAGAATCCGGGTCCATGCGATCCCCGGCGAATCGGCCAACCTCAAAGTGACCCTGCCCGCCGACCTCCGCCAGGTGGAGTCGGCGCTCGTCCATGCGGGCCGGATCGCCGCGGCGTCGCCCGTCGCTCCGGCGGTCCGGGTGGGGATCGGCGACGACGGGCATCCGTTCGGTCCCGGCTCCCCGCTCGCCCTCGGGGGCATCGAGATCGACGCGGCCCCACGCCTCCACGGCCACTCCGACGGCGACGTGGCGCTCCATGCTGTCTGCGACGCGCTCCTCGGCGCGGCCGGGCTCGGCGACCTCGGGCGCATCTTTCCGCCCGGCCCGTCCACGCCGGCCGGGATCGCGAGCCGCGAGCTGGTCGCAGAGTGCATCCGCCAGGTGCGCGCCGCAGGGTTGGCCCCGCTCTCGGTGGACGTGACGATCATCGGTGCACGGCCGCGTCTTGCGGCCAGGCTGCCGGAAATGCGGGACGCGATCGCCGGCCTGTTGGCGCTTTCCGCGGACCGCGTGAACGTCAAGGCCTCGACGGGGAACCTGGCGGGCTGGGAGGGCGCCGGACGCGGCATCTCCGCTCGCGCGGTGGCGGTCGTCGGGGAGGCGCGCGGATGAGTGTCCGGCTCCACGACACGCTGACCGGGGCGGTGCAGCCGCTCGAGCCACTTCAGGCCGGCCACGTCCGGATCTACTCCTGCGGTCCGACGGTCTACGGACCCTCTCACGTCGGGAACTTCCGATCGTTCCTCTTCGCGGACCTGCTCGTCCGCTACCTTCGATGGCGCGGCCTTCGCGTCACCTGGGTGATGAACCTGACGGACGTGGACGACAAGATCATCCGCGGCGCCGCGGCGGAGGCGATCGGGATCGACGCGCTCGCGGCGCGGCATATCGAGGGGTTCGTTGCCGACGCGGCGGCGCTCCGGATGACCACCCCGGACGTGCTTCCGCGGGCGACCGAGCACATTCCGCAGATGGTGGCGCTCGTCGAGGCGCTTCTCGAGCGCGGCAATGCGTATCGGACGGACGATGGCTCGATCTTCTTCCGGATCGCCTCGTGGCCGTCGTACGGGCGCCTGGCCCGGCTGGATCCCGACGCCATGCGGGTGGGGGAGCGGGTGGCCGCCGACGAGTACTCGAAGGATGACGCCCGCGACTTCGTCCTCTGGAAGGCCGCCAAGCCGGGCGAGCCCAGCTGGGAGACCGCGGTTGGCTCGGGACGGCCCGGCTGGCACCTGGAGTGCTCGGCGATGAGCATGGCCTGCCTTGGCGAGACGTTCGACATCCACACGGGCGGCGTGGACCTCATCTTCCCGCACCACGAGGACGAGATCGCTCAGTCGGAGGCTGCCACCGGCGCCCCGTTCGTCCGGACGTGGCTCCACTGCGCCCATCTCCAGATGGGTGGCCGCAAGATGGCCAAGTCGGAGGGCAACATCGCGCGGGTGTCGGAGCTCCTTGCGACCGGGCTGGGGCCGCGCGCCCTGCGGTACGCCCTCATCGCTGCTCACTACCGGACGGGCCTCAGCTTCAGCGACGAATCGGTGGGCGCCGCGGCCGCGGCAGTTGCGCGGCTGGATGCGCTCGTGACGGCCCTGACCGCCTATCGCGGCGAATGCGATGACGACCCGGATCTCCCGGCGGCCATCGGCGGCGCGCGCGAGGCGTTCATCGCGGCGATGGATGACGACCTCGGGATCTCCTCCGCGCTCGCCGCGTTATTCGAGCTTGTCCGCGAGGTGAACCGGAGAATCGCCGCGCGGTCCCTCTCCACCGCGGACGCGGCCCGGGCGCTCGACGCCCTGCGGGACCTCGACCGGGTTCTCGGCCTGCTGCCCGACGCCGGCGAGCCGGCGCTTGCCGGGGACCTCGTGGAGCTCCTCCATCAGCGCGCGGCCGCTCGCGATGGGCGCGACTGGACGGCCTCGGATCGCCTTCGAGGCGAGCTGGCTGCCCGCGGAATCGCCGTCGAGGATTCCCGTGACGGGCAACGCTGGCGCCGCGTCGGAACGCCGTCCGATGCCTGAGCCGCGGAATCCACGTGGGCCCCGGCGGGATGACGAGCCTCGCGGTGAATCCCGATGGCCCGGCCAGGGCCGGCCTGCCGCGCAGCGGCCCGTCGGTCGCGGCGGTCCCGGAGGGGCCGGCGGCAACGCCCGACGCGACCCCGACCGCCCGTGGCGCGATCGTCCGGGCGGCGTGCCGCCCCCGGGGCGACCCGGCCCGAGCCGCGCGGGCCCGCTCCCGCCGGAGGGCTCGCGACCGTTCGCCGATGGCGGGCCGTCCGGCATCCGGGATCAATCCCGGCCAGGCGCCGGCGTGGGTCGTGGCGACGACGCCGGCCGGGGCGGCACATCTGACGGTCCGGCCCGTCCGGGTCTCCGTCCGGCGGCCCGCCCCTGGACGCCAGCCGATGGGCACGCCAGGCCGGTCGGCCGTCCCGCCGGTGCATTCCCGAATCGCTCCCAGCGCCCACCGCTCCCGCCGGGGGCCCGCCCCTCGGGGAGCCCACCGCGGCCGTTCGAAGGTGCCCACCAGCGGGCGCCGGCCCGAGGGTTTGCACGGCCATCCAGCGCGGCCCTCGTCATGGCGGACGACGAGGAGCTCGTCGCCGGCCGGCATCCCGTGGAGGAGGCCTTCGTCGCCGGCCGGGCCGCGCGCCGCCTCCTCGTGACGCCGCAGCGCCGCGATGCGCTCGAGCGGCTCGTGCTCCACGCGACCGCCCTCCGGATCCCGGTCGTGGAGGTCGAGGGTGGCACCCTGACCGCGACGGCCGGGTTCGATGGCCACCAGGGTGTCGCGCTCGTCGTGGAAGCCCGTCGCTTCGCGGCCCCGGACGAGATCCTGGCCCGGGCGATCGGGCGCGGCGAGGCGCCGTTCGTCCTGGCGCTCGACTCCCTCGAGGACCCGCAGAACCTGGGCTCGCTACTCAGGAGCGCCGAGGCTGCCGGCGTCGACGGCGTCCTCTTTCCGACACGCCGCCAGGCGCCGCTCAGCCCGGCCGCGGTCAAGGCGTCCGCGGGCGCGAGCGAGCACCTGCTCCTCGCACCGGTCGACGACCTCGCCGGCGCGCTCGCGGGGCTCCACCTCCGGGGTCTCCGGATCGTGGGTGCCGATGCGGATGCCGCGCTCACGTACCGGGAGGCAGATCTGCGCGGCCCCCTCGTGCTCGTCGTCGGCAGCGAGGGACGCGGCCTGGCGCCCCCCATCCGCCGGCGCTGCGACCTGCTGATCCGGATCCCGATGCGTGGCCGGATCGCGTCGCTCAATGCCGCCGTGGCGGGT
>JANXWH010000185.1 GCA_025351245.1 Chloroflexota bacterium
GCGTCATCGACGCGCGTCATCGGCGACGCCCTCCCAGAAGACGCGCTCCCAGAACTCGACAGCGGCCCGCTCGTAGAGGAGGCCCATAGGCAGGGTCACCCCTCGCCAATGCTCGACGGTGCGCGCCGCTGCGTCCGAGCCATTGAGACCCCGATCGCCGCGCCGATCGTCCTCGTAGCGGGCGAGGGCAGCGCGATGGATCGCGAGCTGTGCAACCGCAAGAGCGCGGCAGTCGTCGGTTGACCCCAGATCCGCAAAGAACAGCTGGAGCAGGCCGGCATCGCGCAGCTCGGTCGGTTCGTGTGCGGGCTTCGCGAGCCATGCCCGAATCGCCGCGCGTCCGCGGACGGTGATCGTGAAGAGCCGCCGCCTCCGCCCCTCGGCCTCGCGCTCTTCTGTCAAGAGACCCAACTCGACCAGGCGTGCCGGCTCCTTGTAGAGAAGGGCGTGGGGGAACGACCAGAAATGGCCGATGGTCGCCGCCACGTGGCGTTTGAGCTCGTAGGGCGTGGATGGACCTTCTCGCTCGATCAGGCCCAGCACGAGGTACGACGTCGAGGTCAGGCGGGTGGGGGGTGCGGCTGTCGTATCGATTGACATATAGTCCAGACCATACCATACTGCTGAAACGGTTCCGCAGAGATGATTCCACAAGGTACAGCCGTTCTCTGCTTGGGCTGTCGCGCACGGCTGAGTCCGGGCCGGTCGCAGACCGGGAACCCTAAGCGCAGGACGGACCCTCAGGAGGACCATCCGTGGCCACTGCCACCAAAGCCAAACCCGTCCACGCCAAGAAGTCGACCGCGCACGCCGTCGCCCCGCCAGTCACGAAGAAGCTCCGCCCGCTGGGCGACCGGGTGGTCATTCAGCCGACTCCCGGCGAAGAGACAACGAAGAGCGGCATCGTGATCCCGGACACGGCCAAGGAGAAGCCCCAGGAGGGGAAGGTCCTGGCTGTCGGCCCGGGTCGTGTCCTTGACGACGGCAACCGCGAGCAGATGGACCTCAAGCCGGGCGAGAAGGTCCTCTATGCGAAGTACGCCGGCACTGAATTCAAGCTTGACGGCGAGGACCTGCTGATCATCAGCGGCAAGGACATCCTCGCGGTGGTCGAGAGCCGACCGTAGGTCAGAGCTTCGACTCCGGCACTCTCCGGCCAATGCCGGCGCGCCTCCCGCACGCCCTGAAAGGACAGACACGCCATGGCCAAGCAACTCCTCTTTGATGAGATGGCCCGGCGGGGCCTCAAGCACGGCGTCGACCGCCTGGCAGACGCTGTCCGCGTCACGCTCGGGCCGAAGGGCCGCAACGTCGTCCTCGACAAGAAGTATGGCTCGCCCACGATCACGAACGACGGGGTGACGATCGCCAAGGAGATCGAGCTCGAGGACCCCTTTGAGAACATGGGCGCGCAGCTTCTGAAGGAAGTCGCCACCAAGACCGACGATGTCGCCGGTGACGGCACCACGACCGCCATCGTCCTTGGCCAGGCGATCGTCGCCGAGGGCCTCCAGAACGTCAGCGCCGGGGCCAACCCGATCGCTGTCAGGCGTGGCATCGAGAAGGGCGTCGAGGCGATCGTCGCCGAGCTCAAGCGCCAGTCGCGCCCGGTCGACAACCGCGAGCAGATCGCGGCCGTGGCCTCGATCAGCGCCGCCGATCCCGAGGTCGGCACGATCATCGCCGAGGTGATGGACAAGGTCGGCAAGGACGGCGTCATCACCGTGGAGGAGGGCCAGTCGCTCGGCCTCGAGACCGACTACACGGAGGGCATGCAGTTCGACCGCGGCTACCTCTCGCCGTACTTCGTCACCAACGCTGACCGCATGGAAGCCGTCCTTGAGAACCCACTCATCCTGATCACCGACAAGAGGATCTCGAGCGTCAAGGACATGCTCCCGGCGCTCGAGAAGGCCGTCGGACAGGGTAAGCCGATGCTCGTCATCGCAGAGGACGTCGACGGCGAGGCCCTCGCGACCCTGGTCGTGAACAAGCTCCGCGGCACCGTGTCGGTCCTCGCGGCGAAGGCGCCGGGCTTCGGCGATCGGCGCAAGGAGACGCTGCGCGATATCGCCGTCCTCACCGGCGGCACGCTCATCAGCGAGGAGATCGGGCGCAAGCTCGACTCGGTCACGACCGAAGACTTCGGCCAGGCCCGCCGCGTGGTGGCGACCAAGGACGACACCACGATCGTGGACGGCGCAGGCTCGCCGGAGCAGATCAAGCACCGGATGAGCCAGATCAAGGCCCAGATCGAGGACACCACCAGCGATTACGACAAGGAGAAGCTCCAGGAGCGCCTGGCCAAGCTGGCCGGCGGCGTCGCGGTCATCAAGGTCGGCGCGGCCACCGAGGTCGAGCTCAAGGAGAAGAAGCACCGCATCGAGGACGCGCTCTCCACCACCCGCGCAGCGGTCGAAGAGGGCCTGGTCGCGGGCGGGGGCGTGGCCCTGCTCCAGGCCGTCCCGGCGCTCGACCTGGTCGAGCTGGCGGGCGACGAGGCGGTGGGCCTCGGTATCCTGCGCCGCGCGCTCGAAGCGCCCCTCCGACAGATCGCGGACAACGCCGGCGCGCACGGCGAAGTCATCGTCGAGCACGTCAAGACGTTGCCCCCGGGTCACGGCTTCGACGCCCTCAAGGGCGACTACGGCGACATGTTCACGAAGGGCATCGTGGACGCCGCCAAGGTCACGCGGTCGGCCCTCCAGAATGCCGCGTCCATCGCCGCGATGGTCCTGACGACGGAGACGCTTATCACCGACCTGCCGGAGAAGAAGCAGGCCGTGCCCGCTGGCGGCGGCGGGTATGGTGGGGACATGGACTACTAGAGGAGCCGATAACGTCCAGTGGGATCCGCCCTCGAGGACTTCACGCTCAGCGCACAGAGAGAGCCGGGTCATCCGTCCGCGGGTGCCCGGCTCTCACGCGCCATGATTGCTACCGGCCCCCGGCGCCCGGCCCCCGGCGCCCGGCCGTCGTGCTGGTCGCCCGGAGGCGGACGTCCGACTCAGGGCTCCCTATGGCGCAGGTCGGGTGGTGCCGGGTGTGGACCGTCGAGCCTCACGCCCCGGCGGTTCCCGAGTCGTTTCCTCCATTTTCAAGCTGCGGCTCACATCCGACGGTGGACTCCACCGTGATATCTGCTCATCGTTCAGGTACCGGGACCGCAGACCGGTGGCGGGCACTCGAACACCTCGAGGATCCGGGCCCGAACCGGGGCGACGTCGTCGTGCTCTGCTGCCCCGAAGGTTCGGGGTGGCCTCGGAACGGGCCAGCCCGTTCGCGGTCCTGACCGCCTCGGCCAAGGACCTCAGACGGCCATGCCCTGGTCGCCGAGGGCGACCTCGATAGCCTCGATCAGCTCCGTGTCGCTCGGTCGGCTGCCCAGCGGGATCACTCGATGCGGGCCGTCTCGTTGCGCCCAGCCGACCGACTGATCGACGGACGTGAGCACGACCGGGAGGTCGACGTAGACCTCACGAAGCGCGGAGACGAGCTCGTGCCCACCGAAGGCGTTGCCGGCGACCCAGGCGTCGTAGACGAGGACGTCCGCGCGGTCGACGAGCGGGCAGGGCATGTCGGCGATGACCGGGCACGGCTCCCGTTGCGGCCCACCGCAGAGTTCGGTCTCATAGCCCGCACCGCGGAGACTGGCGGCCATCTGCTCTGCGACCACCGGGTCGCGCTGGACGACAAGGACCCGAGTCATGAACGCGCCTCCATTACGGGTCGTGATCGTAGCCCCCCAAGGCAAGATGCGATGCCACGCGGGCGCGTTCTCCGTGCTCGGGTCTGGGCGGGCGTCGCCTGATCCGCGGCTCACGAGTCGGCCAGCGTGGCCAACGATGCGACACGACGCTTCCATCCTGACGGTGGGAGCGACGGCCCGCGCGGCTGCTGCGGGGACGTCCATGCGCCGGCGCGCGGGCCGCCTTCTGGCGAAGTGGGCGACTCTGGCCGGCTCCCGCTCGAGGTTGAGGGCGAGGCGGCGGGCGAGGAGTTCCTCGGCGGGCAGGTCCGCCGGCCAGCCGCAGGCGGCGAGGACGGCGCGATCGGAGGGCAGCGTGGGCATGCTCGAGCCAGGTGGGACGGGCGTCGCAGAGGTTGGTGAGCGTGCGCTTACTGAGCTGGTCGGTCGCGCAACCGGTCGCCGAGGTGCTGGCCGCGTCCTCGCCCAGATGACGTTCCCTACGGCGGGGTCAGGCTGACGCAGGCGACGCGTCAGAGGCCGGCCTCGCGGCCGGCCTCTGATCTATCGAAGAGTGGAGCCGACACTGAGATTCGAACTCAGGACCTGCTGTTTACGAAACAGCTGCTCTACCGCTGAGCTATGTCGGCGCGGGGGGAATCTACCACGCCTCTCCTGGCTCAGCCACCTGGCGGCCGCCACCGGGCCCTGGATCCGCGTCGATGAGTACTTCCCGCCGACGACGCCGGAGAGGTTGCTTGCGGCCGTTGTCGTGACAGCGGACGACTGCACGTCCTTTCGTACCGGAAGCCCGCGCCTGGACTGACCCGGAGGAGGGCGACCGGCGAAGGAACGACGGCCGGGGCCGGGAGGGCCAGGATCATCGGGTGAGCCGATCGCCAGATGGAGTGTCGTGCTCCGAAACGCGGCCAACCTCGTGGTTCGCCGCGTTTTCACGCTCATCGACCACGATCTCGATCGGGCCAGCCGATCACGGGTCGCCGGGCGCCCGACATCCGCGCGCATCGGCAGATCGGGGCGGGGCGCCGTCGTCCACGCCGGCTGCGAATTGTTGCGGTCAGGGTCAGAATCCCCTTGACGTTTGTCACGTCTCCGATGCAAAGTGTGCGTAATCGCAACCAACCGAAGTCCATTGTGCAGCCGGGAGATCCCGTGACCGCGA
>JANXWH010000191.1 GCA_025351245.1 Chloroflexota bacterium
CCGAGCCCGGCGCTGCCGTACGGCCGCTCGACCGGGCTCGACATCTGGAAGAAGCTGATCTGGCCGATCCGCATGCCGTGGTAGAGCGCGATCGGCAAGCTCGCGACGTTCGAGAGCTCGAGCGTCAGGTTGCCCTTCCAGCCCGGGTCCACGTAGCCCGCGGTCGAATGGATCAAGAGCCCCAGCCGCCCCAGGCTGCTCTTGCCCTCGAGGCGCGCCACCAGGTCGTCCGGCAGCTCCACCCATTCGAGTGTCTGGCCCAGCACGAACTCGCCCGGGTGGAGGATGAACGGTTCGTCGTCCGTGATGGACAGGAGCTCGGTCAGGTCCGGCTGCGACTGGCGGACGTCGATGTAGGCGTACCGGTTGTTGCGGAAGACCCGGAAGCTCCGATCAAGGTGGAGGTCGACGGAGCTCGGCTGGAGGTCGACCGGATCGTACGGCTCGATCCGCACGCGCCCCAACTCCAGCTGCGCCCGGATGTCGCGGTCGGCCAGGACGCTCATCGCGCCAGCTCCGGGCCGGTCTCGCGCTGGGCGAAGAGCGAATCCACCTCGCGCTTGAGGGTGGCGAGGTCCTCGAAACTCTGGTAGACGCTGGCGAAGCGGATGTAGGCGATGTGGTCGAGCGCCCGGAGCTTCTCCATGGCCAGCTCGCCCACCCGGGCCGACTGCACCTCCGTGGTCCCGCCCGCGCGCAGGGCCATCTCGATCTCGTCGGCCGCCCGCTCGGCCGACCCGTCCGGGACCGGCCGCCGCGTCAGGGCCTTGCGAAGCCCGGCCGCGAGCTTGTCGCGGTCGAACTCCTGGCGGACCTCGTCTCGCTTGATCACCATGAGCCGCGCGGCCTCGACTCGCTCGTAGGTCGTGAAGCGCGCGCCGCAGGCCGAGCACTCGCGACGGCGGCGGATCGTTGCGGCATCGTCGAGGTCGCGGGAGTCCACGACCCGGGAGTCACGCGACTCGCACTGCGGGCAGCGCACCGGCAGCTCCTCCGCTCGTGACTACTACATCTTGTGGTGCTGGCGAACGATACCACGATATAGCGGCCTCTCGGGGGCAGCTCGGACGCAATGGGCCGGCCGGCCGCGGCGCCGGATCAGTCCGCCGAGTGGTCGCTGAACCAGCGTGGCGATGTCGGCGAAGGCCGGGACGAGCGCAGGTTCGTCCCGATCTCGACGACCGCATCGCGGGCATGCAGGATGTTGAGGTAGCCGCGCTTGATCGCGGTCTGGCCTTCAGCGTCGCGAGCACGGCCGACGCTGGCCGCCGATAGCGTCGCGCATCCGTGGTCCACCATCTCGAGCGCGCGCGCGGCGCGTCCCATCTCCTCGGCGAGCCGCACCCGGAGCGGGTCGTACCCGGTCGGCGCGACCAGTGCCTCCGCCTCGGCCCGGTAGCGCTCCATCGCGTCGCAGGCTGCCCCGAGCGTCTCGCCGATCGTATCCGGCGCCACCTGCCCGCGGCGGACGGCGTCGATCCGCTCGCCGGCTCCCGCGAGGCTGGCGGCGGTCCGCGCCGCCAGGTCGCCGGCCGTCTGCCGGAAGCCGTCCATCTCGCGGGTCGCGGCGACGACGCGGCCGGCCCGCCGCAGGACGAGCAGGAAGGTGAGTGCCAGGAGAGCGAAGAGGACGAGCGGGATCGCCAGGAGGAGCTGACTGGGCATCGTGGGCCGCCGGCTAGCCGGCCCGGGCGCGGAGCGCCGCGGCGAGCGCCGGGACCACGGCCGCCAGGTCCGCGACAACGAAGAGGTCCGCGAACTCCCCGATCGGCGCGTCCGGGTCGCGGTCGACCGCGATGATCGTCTCCGCCGTCTGCATCCCGACCTTGTGCTGGATAGCGCCCGAGACGCCGAAGGCGAGGTAGACGGCGGGCTTCACAGTCTTGCCAGTCTGGCCGATCTGGGTTGCATAGTCGATCCAGCCGGCGTCCACCGCGGCCCGCGACGCACCGACCGCTCCGCCGAGCAGGCCGGCGAGCTCTCGAAGGCCCGCGAAGCCGTCTGGACCGCCGACGCCCCGGCCGCCGGCCACGATCACGCGTGCCTCCTCGATGCTCGGGCCGGGGGATTCCGTCACCACGCGCTCGATGACGCGGACCAGCGGCAGGTCGACGACTTCCCCGGTCGTGCATTCTTCCACGCTGCCGGGCACCGCGAGCGGTTCGGCCGTGACCATGTTCGGCCGGAGAAGGATGATCCCGCGCTCCCCGGTGAAGCCGCTGCTGGTCAGGACCCGCCCGCCAAACGGCTGCATCTCCACCCGCGGGCCGGCCGGCACGCCGTCCGCGGCCGCATCCCACGTGAGCCCCGTGGCGTTGACGATGACGCCGATCTCCAGCAACACCGAGAGCATGCCGGCGAGATCTCGGCCGTCCGGCGTCGCGCTCAGCACGAAGTACGCGGGGCGTTCCTGCGCGGCTGCCGCGAGCGCGACGATCCGGGCGGCCACGACGGCCGCGGCCGCGCGGCGCGCCATCTCCGGGGCACGCACCGCCAGCACGGTCGGCAGGAAGGCCGCCAGGCTCGCCGCCGCGCCGTCGGGCTCGGGGGCGACGACGATGCCGGTGACCTCCCGACCACCGGCCTCGCCGAGGGCGCGCGCGGCCGTTGCCGCCTCCCCGGAAAGCTTCGTGAGCGCGCCCGCCGCGTCGACCTCGCCGACGACCCAGATCTCGCCGCCCATCAGAGGGCGCGCCGTTCGACCAGGAAGTCGACGATCGCCGAGGCGGCCGCGACCGGGTCCGGATCGCGGACCACGCGCCCGGAGCCACGCGGCGCCGGCCGGCGCGCGGCGAGCAGCGCCGTGGTGGCGTGGGCGCCTCCCACCGGGCGGTCGGCGAGCCCGATCTCCGCGAGCGTCCGGACCGCGATCTCCTTCGATCGGGCGCCCATGATCCCCCGGAGGGACGGGTAGCGCGGCTCACCCAGGAGCTGGGTCCCCACCACCACCGCGGGCAGGGTCGCTTCAAGGACGTCGTGGCCGGCGGCGCTCAGGCGTTCCACGCGCACGCCGCCATCGAAGGGCTCGATCCGGCGAGCGTGGGACAGGTATGGGAGACCCAGAAGCGTTGCGACGCCGGCCGCGACGACCCCACCGCCGCCGTCGGACGTATCGGCCCCCGCCAGCACCAGGTCGTACTCGAGCGTGCGCAGCGCGGCCGCCAGGACCTGCGTCGTGGACCACGAGCACGCGCCGGCGAGGGCCGGATCGGTCACGAGCACGGCGCGCGTCGCGCCCATCGCGAGCGCCTTGCGGATGGGATCGGTGATGCCGGCAGGCGCCATCGACAGGAGCGTCACCTCTCCCCCATGAGCCTCCACGAGCTTGAGCGCGGCCTCCAGGACGTACTCGTCGTTCCCGTTGATCACGGCGCTGACCGAGCGATCCAGGCGTCCGTCGTCGCCCAGACGTTCCTCACCGGGGTCGGGCACCGGTTTCACGAGCACCACGATCCGCACGACCTGGCTCTCTCCCTGTGTGAACCGAACGGCTGAGGTCTAGGGCTTGCGGGCGAGGAGCGCCCGGGCGATCACGAGTCGCTGGATCTGCTGTGTCCCCTCATAGAGCTGGGTGATCTTCGCGTCGCGCATCATCCGCTCCACCGGAAAGTCGTCGAGGTAGCCATAGCCGCCCAGCACCTGGACCGCGTCGGTGGTCACGGCCATCGCCGCGTCCCCGGCCACGAGTTTACACAGCGCCGACCACCGGCCCGCGTCCGGCGCGCCCCGCTCGATCTCCTCGCAGGCGGTGTACAGGAGCTGGCGTGCCGCCTCGGTCCGGGCGTCCATGTCCGCCAGGAGCCCCTGGACCAGCTGGAACTCGCCGATCGCCTTCCCGAACTGGCGCCGCTGGCCGGCGTATGCGGCAGCCACGTCCAGCGCCCCCTGGGCGATTCCCACCGCCTGCGCCGCAATGCCCGGCCGGGACCGGTCCAGCGTCCGCATGGCGAGGCGGAACCCGTCGCCTTCCGCACCCAGCAGGTTGGCGGCGGGTACGCGCACGTCATCGAAGGCGAGCTCTGCGGTCGGGGAGCCGCGAATCCCCATCTTGTGCTCGAGCCGGCTCACGGAGAAACCCGGGCTGGCCGTCTCGACGACGAACGCGGAGATCCGGCGGTGCCGGTCCGCCTCCGGATCCGTCACGGCGAAGACCGTCACGAGGCTCGCCACGCTCCCGTGGCTGATGAAGCGCTTCGCGCCGGAGATCACGTATGTCTCCCCGTCGCGCACCGCGCGGGTGCGGATCGCCGCCGCGTCGGAGCCCGCGTCGGCCTCAGTCAGTGCGAAGGCGGCCAGGTCGCGTCCCGACGCCAGCCCCGGCACGAAGCGGCCGAGCTGCTCCTCGGACCCGGCGAGGAGGAGCGGCAGCGCACCGAGCTCCTGGACGGCGAGGATCAGGCCGGTCGTCGCGCAGGCGGCCGACAGCGCCTCGATCGCCAGGCAGACGGTCAGGAGGTCGGCACCCAGGCCGCCGTGGCGCTCCGGGAAGGGCAGGCCCAGGATTCCCTGCTCCGCGAGGAGCACTCGCAGGTCCTCCGGGAACTCGGCGCTCCGGTCGATCTCGGCGGCGCGCGGCGCGACGCGCTCGCGGGCGAGCGTCCGCACGGCGTCGCGGATCGCGCGCTGGTCGTCGGTGAGTCGGCCGAGGGCGGGGGCTGCCACCACGCGGCGATCGTAGCACCGGCCGCAGCCCGGGCGACGCATCACGGCGGCATCCGCCGGGTGTGTTACGTCAGCGCGTCATCCCTTCGTCGCTCCCCCACCCCGCGTGGTCGTGCGGGCCGCGGAGCGTCTCGAGCGCATGATCCAGGACGGGCTCCAGGACGGCCAACGATTCCAGCGCGGCGCGCGGGCTGCCCGGAAGGTTGACGATGAGCGTCTGCCCGCGCACGCCAACGACCGCCCGGGAGAGAATCGCCATCGGCGTCTTCGTGCGGCCGTCGGCCCGCATCGCCTCCGCGAAGCCGGGCACCTCGTAGTCGATCACCGCGAGGGTCGCCTGCGGCGTGACGTCGCGGGATGTCAGGCCGGTCCCGCCGGTCGTGACGACCAGGGGGTGTCGCGCCGCTGCGGCAACCAGCATCGACTCGATCCGCCGGCGCTCGTCCGGGATGATCTCGCGCTCGACGGCGAACCCGAGGGCGGCCAGGCGCGCGGCAATCCCTTCGCCGGACGTGTCCTCCCGCTCCCCGGTCGAGCCGCGGTCGCTGATGGTCAGGACGAATGCCGTTCGGGACCCGGCTGGCATCGTCAGGGTCCCGTTCGGCGTCCCGGCCGACGGATCCCGCCGGCCCGCGCCGGGCCGCGCATCCCCTTCGGCCGAGCCACGGGCGGCTGGGTGGGGACGAACCCGCCGACCGGCGCACTCGCCGGCGGGGCGGCCGGCGCCGACGTGGCCTCCGATCCCTCGCGATGCCACTCGCCCGATTTGCCGCCGACCTTGCTCACGAGCCGGACGTGGCGGATCTCCACGCCCTTCTCGACGCCCTTGACCATGTCGTACACGGTCAGGGCCGCGACGCTCGCCGCCACGAGCGCCTCCATCTCCACCCCGGTCGACCCCACCGTGGCCGCCTCGGCGCGGACGCGCAGGGCGGAGGCGGCACGATCCGGCGTGATCGAGACGACCAGGTCGGTCAGCGCGAGCGGGTGGCAGAGCGGGATGAGCTCGGCCGTTCGCTTGCCGCCCATGACGCCGGCGAGCTCCGCGACCGTCAGCACGTCGCCCTTCGGGCCCCGGCCGTCGATGACGAGGCTCAGGGTCTCCTGGCTGCAGACGACCTCCGCCTCGGCGACCGCGCGGCGCGCGGTGGGCAGCTTCGCGGAGACGTCCACCATCCGCGGGCGCCCGCCGCGATCAACGTGGGTCAGCCGGCGGCGACCCGCCCTGGGCTGCGATCGCTCGTCCATGCCACCTCCGTGCCGGGAGCTGCCCGGTTGTGCGCCCGGCCTGCCCGGTTTTCGCGCCCGCCGTCAGGGGTGATCGAGCCACCAGAGCTCGACCCCTGCACCAGCCGGCAGGCTGGCTACCGATTCTGGCACGACCGCGAGGCCGTCGGCGGCTGCGAGCGCCGAGAGCTGGTGGCTCTCCTGGCCGCCCGCCAGGGCGACCCGGACGCGACCAGCCGCATCGCGGACGGGCGACCCCGTGGCCGGGTCGCGGAGCGCCGCCACCCGCAGGAAGGTCCGCCGGCCGATCGACTTCGTGACCGCTTCCTCCAGGACCGCCGCGTCGACTGGGCGCAACAGCTCGGCCTGGGTGCGGCCGGCGAGGCGGCGCAGCGCCGGCCGCACGAACACCTCGAAGGTCACGAAGACCGACACCGGGTTGCCCGGCAGCCCGAAGAGGAGCACGGGCGGACCGGGCCGATGTCGGCCGCGCGGGGCGGTGCCGAACGCGAACGGCTTGCCGGGCTGGATCGCGGCGCGCCAGAGGTCCACGGTCCCGACCTGCGCGAATGCGCCGCGCACGACGTCGTACGGGCCGACGGAGACGCCGCCGCTGACGATCACGAGGTCGGCATCGACGATCGCCGACCGCAGGAGCTCCAACGTGGGTTCCAGCCGGTCCGGCGCAATGCCCAGGTGGCGTGCCTCGGCGCCGGCCGCCGAGCACAGCGCCACGAGCGCCGGCCCGTTCGAGTCCGGGATGCCGGCGGCGCCCAGGTCGCTGCCGGCGCGGCGGAGCTCGTCGCCCGTTGACAGCACCGCGACCCGCGGACGTGCGTGGACCGACACGCTCGCGATGCCGCCTGCGGCGATGATGGCCAGTTCCGCCGGGCCGATCGCGCGCCCCGCCCCGAGGACGGTGCGCCCGAGCTGGAGATCGCTCGCGCGGCGCCGGACGTTCCTGCCGGGCAACGTTGCCTCGTGGACGCGGATCCGCGCGGGGAGCGGCCCCGTGGCTTCACGGCCGCGCGGCCCGGCGGATCCATCCGCCGCGAGCGGCGTCGTCTGCTCCACGGCGACCACCGCGTCCGCGCCGGGCGGCATCGGCGCGCCAGTCGCAATTCGCAGTGCAAGGCCCGGGACCACGGCCGTCTCCGACGCGCTCCCGGCGGCCACCTCGCCGGCGACGCGCAGCAGCACGGGGGCGGCCTCCGTTGCGCCGGCGACGTCCGCGGCGCGGATTGCGTAGCCGTCCATCGCGGAGTTGTCCCAGGGCGGAAGGTCGGTGGCGGCCGCCACGTCCGCGGCCAAAACGCGCCCGAGGGAATCGGCGAGGGCGACCATCTCGGCGGGCAGCGCGGCCGGGATCGCGGCCAGCACCTGGGCGCGCGCATCCTCGAGGGGGAGCAGCTCGTTCACCGGGCTGGTCGTGCCTGCAGCGATCGCGCGTGGACGAATCGACCGATCCCGTGGCGGGTCAGGATCCCAACGAGCTGTCCGTCGTGGATCACAGGCAGGCCGTCAACGCCTGCTGCCTGGAGGCGAGCCGCGGCGGACCGCAACCCGTCGCCGGGCGCGGCGGCGGGAAGTAGATCGGCGGGCGTCATGGCGAACGACGCCTGCGTCCGTTGCCAGGCAGAGCGCCCCGCGCGCCGAAGCTCGCGCCGTCCAACCAGCCCCACGAGACGGTCGCCGGCCATGACCCGGACGAGGGACGCGCTGTCCGGGCCGGAGAGCACGGCGGCAAACGTGTCGAGCGTCACCTGGGGCGGCACCGCGGGGAGGTCTTGCTCCATGGCGTCGCCGACCGTGGCGTCCGCGATGAGGCCCTCCAGGACCTCCTGGCGAGCCTGGGCACCGCTGGACCCCCGAACGAACCAGCCCAGCATTCCCACGAAGAACCCCTCGACGAGATCGCCGGTGAAGGCAAGGAGCACGCCCCCGCCCATCAGCCCCACGCCCAGGAGGCGTCCCGCCAAACCGGCCACGCGCGTTCCTCGGCTCTCGTCCCCGCTCAGCTGCCATGCCAGCGCGCGGAGGAGGCGGCTGCCGTCGAGCGGGAAGACTGGCGCGAGGTTCACCAGCCCGACGAAGAAGCTGAGCAACCCGACGGCCGTGAGGGTCTCGCCGAGCGCCTGGGCGGCGACACCGGATGCCGGCGGAGCGCCGATCGCTGCAGCCGCGCCCAGGGCGGCCGAGCCGATCGCGATGCTCGCGATGGGCCCCGCGATGGCAATCGCGGCCTCCCACGCGGCCGAGCGGGCGCCCCGCTCCGCGGGCGCGACGCCACCGAAGAGCAGGAGCGTCACCGATGGCGGGGCCGCGTCCGCGCGGCGCCCCACCGCGAGGTGTGCGAGCTCGTGGAGCAGGACCGTGGCGAAGAAACCGACCCCGGCCGCGATGGCCACGACCCACGCGACGCCGGCAGGCCAGCTCGGGTACCGTCCCGGCAGGTCCACGGCGCCGAGCGACGCGACGAGGAAGGCTGCGATCAGCGTCCACGAGAGGTGCACGCGGATCTCCGTGCCCAGGAGTCGCGCCACCGGGATCCCGCGCAGCAGCACCTCAGGCCTGCCCCCGTGCCGTGCGGCGGCGGGCGAATGCCCACGTGGCCATGGTGAGGAGCAGGCCGACGACGGCGATGGCCACGCTCGTCTCCGTCCAGAACTCGTACGGGAAGAGCTGGACCAGGCGGTCGGTGGCCGGATCGAAGCTCCACGTCCCGGACGCGAAGAAGAGGCCATGGAAGAGCGTGAACGCCTGGTCGAAGACGAGCGCGAACGCGATGCCGACGGCGACCGCGGCGACGGCCAGGATCGCTGCGCCTCGGGCGACTGCGCGCCAGAACCTGCCCGCGCCCCGCGCGAGGATGCCGCCGGCCACCAGGACGGCGACGGCAGCGAGGGCGAGCCCGAAGAAGGCGACGACGATCCCGTGCACGTCGGACATATGGGCACGCTCGCGCGCCCTGAACACCGGCGCGCTGTCGACGGACTGGTTGAAGGTCCCCGGACCCAGGTAGACCTCGCGGAGGACGGCGTCCGTGACGGCATGCACCGTCTGGGACGGGTAGCCCGTCCAGAGATCCGCGTGGGTGCGGTCCTGCTCGAACGCGACCCAGACCGGGTTGAAGAACATACCGACCGCGATGCCGACGAGGGTGAGGATCGTGGCCAACCCGACCGCGACCGAAGCTGGCGACCACCGGCCGCGCGAACGGCCCGGCACGGCCGCGGCGACCATCATTCGTCGCGGAGCGTTCGGGCCTGCTCCCACCACGTCTCGATCACGAGGTCGGTCGGCGGCTTGACCTGGAGGCGGCCGGCCGCCCGGGCAACGGCCGCGTGGAACGTGTCGAGGTCGACCTTCAGCACCGCGCCCAGCCCATCGAAGCCCGCGAAGGCGAACAGGTCGTGCTCCGCCGACCCGAACCCCGCCAGGTTCAGGAGCAGGGCTTCGTCGCGCCAGCGCAGGACGTCGTTCGTGGACGCATCCAGCTGGTCGGCCAGCGTCTGGCGGCGCGTCGAGGTCTCCGATACCTCCAGCAGCAGGCCGGTCGTGAAGACACCCTGGCGAGCGAGGCGCTCGAGGTGGATCGGCTCGATCCGGGTCAGCTCGGCGATCGGCGGCACGGGCGCGGGTCCTCCGGCAGGGTGGCGCGTGGAGCCGCCATTGTACGGCTCGTCCCCCGGTGCGCTCGTCGCGCCGTTCCGTTCGTGTCGGGCACCGGCGCGTCAGCGGTTCGGGGCCCCGGCGTTGGCCGTCGACACGTTGAGGCGCCACCCTCGACTGGCAGCGGGCGGGGACGTAGAATCGGGCCCACGATTCAGATGTCGCCGAGATGCGGCCGCGCACTCACCGTCCCGGATCACACCCCCCGACCCGAAGAGAGCACCTTGAAGCCTGTCATCGTCGGGGGCCACCTCTGTCTCGACCTTGTGCCGGCACTCATCGGGCCGCCCGTCATTCAGCCTGGGCGGCTCGTGCAGGTCGGTCCCCTGGCGCTTTCGGCCGGCGGTTGTGTCGGAAACACGGGCCTCACGCTCGCATCGCTCGGAGTTCCGGTCAAGCTCGTCGGGAACGTCGGCGCAGATCAGCTTGGGCGACTTCTCAGGTCACTGATCAGGCGGTCGGTCGGCGATGCCCGTGGGATTCGCCGATGCCCGGGCTTCGGCACGTCCTACTCGGTCGTCTGGGAGGCGGTGGGCCACGATCGGGCGTTCTGGCACCACATTGGTGCGAACGCCGAGTTCGACGGCTCCTCGGTCGCGTTCGAGCGCGGGGCAACGTTCCACCTCGGGTACCCGACCCATCTACCAGCGCTGTACAACGACGACGGCGCTGCCCTCTGCCGACTCCTGCGCCGAGCGAGAGACTCGGACGTGACGATTTCGATCGATCTCGCTGCCATCGATCCGGCATCGGAGGCGACCACCGTCGACTGGCATCGCGTGCTTTCGAGCGTGCTTCGGGATGTTGACGTCATTACCCCGAGCGTCGACGATCTCGTGGCCCTCTTTCCGGATCGATCCGATGTCGACCCGATCGGCTGGGCGGACCTGCTGCTGACATGGGGCGCCGCCGTGGTCATGGTCACCGCCGGGGCGGCCGGGCTGTACCTTCGGACCGGCATGGAGGCTCGGCTCCGGACGGCCGGCTGGTCCCTTCGCAGCCAGGCGGCTGGCTGGGCGGAGCGAGAACTCTGGGTGCCGTCGGCCGTCAATGACGTCGTCAGGTCCACGACGGGCGCCGGAGACGCCGCGGCCGCCGGCTTGCTGGCGGGACTCGCCAACGGAAACGGCCCTGTCGAGGCCGCGAAGCTGGCGGCGCTCACGGCCGCTGCGCGCATCACGGGCGGCCCCGTCGCGGACTCGTACCAGGTCGTCGGACCGGTGTCCTCGATCGAGCGGTCCTCGCACCGCTGGCAACTCGGCCGCGACGCCATCTACCACGGACCACGGGACAGGAGGCTCGACAAGGGACATGTTGACCAGGACGCAGATGCAGCAGGCGCGTGAGCGTGCTGCGGCGACACTCGAAGCTGCGGGACTGACGCTGACGTCAGAGGAAAAGGAAGGCATCGAAGTCGTCGACTTCGGGCTCAACGTCCTGGACGAGGTCGGCGCGCAGATCGTCGTCTACGTCAACACCGAGCGCGTCTGCGCGAAAGACATCGTGTTGTTCCCGAACCAGACGTGCGCGGAGCATCGCCATCCGCCGTTCGACGGCACGCCGGGCAAGGAAGAAACGTTCCGGGTCCGGGCGGGCGTGGTCTTTCTGCACGTGGAAGGGGACCCCACGCCGGACCCACAGGCGCGCCCGGCACGCGCAGACCGGGGCGTGTACACGGCCGCGCGCGAGATCGTTCTCAGCCCCGGCAAGCAATTCACAGTGCCGCCGGACACGCTCCACTGGTTTCAGGCCGGCCCCGAGGGAGCGATTGTCTCGGAGTTCTCGACCCGGAGCCGGGACGACCTCGACGTCTTCACGGACCCCGAGATCTCGCGGGCGACGGTCGTGGCTCCGGAGCCGCCTCAGCCAAACAGCGCGCCGTAGGACTCGGCCCTCGTCGCGAGCACCCGCGATCCTGCCGGGGCGATTCAGGATTCGGTGGACCGCGATCAGGCGAGGAAACTGGACGTCCCCCGCGTCGCTCGTGGACGCGGGGAACGAGACCGGGGCCGGCAGGGCCCCGGTCTCCTGTTGCTCAGGCGATTGTCAGGAGCCGCAGGCACTCTTGTACATGAACTTCTGAATCGCGGCGTCGTTCATGTTGTCCTTGGTAATGGCGGCGAGCTCGGTGCGGATGCTCTTGGTCGTCGCCTGACCCTTGAGCGCAAGGATCGTCTGCTGCACGCCGTCGACGCCGATCGTGTAGGGATCCTGGGCGATGAGGCCCTGGACGATCCCGCTCTTGAGGTCTTCAACCTGCTTGGGGCCTGCGTCGAAGCCGATGACCTTGACGGTCGTGATGCCGGACTGCTTCAAGCCGGTGGCCGCGCCCTCGGCGTTCTGGACGTTGGTGGCGAAGATGCCGACGAGGTCGCTGTGAGCGGCCAGCGTCGAGGTCGTGATACTCGTGGCAACCGTCGGGTCGTCGTGGCTGTACTGGACGTCGAGGACCTTGATGTTGGGATGATTCTTCATCTCAGCGAGGAAGCCCTTTGCGCGGGCGTCCGTCGTCGAGATGCCGGGGTCGACGTTGATCATGAGCACGAGGCCCTTGTCGCCGATGAGCGTCGCGAGGGTCTTGGCGCCCAGCGTGCCGCCCTGCTCGTTGTCTGAGGTGATGAAGGTCTGGGCAAACGAGAGGTCCTCGAGGCCCGTGTCGACGAACGAGACCTTGATGCCGGCGTCGTTCATCGCCTTGAGCGGCGCGAGCAGGGCCTTCGAGTCGTTCGGCGCAACCATGACGCCGTCCGGCTTCGCGGCGGTGACGGAGTTCACCACGGGCGTCTGGACGGTCGCGTCCCACTTGTCGCCGCCGGTCACCGTGAGATTGGCGCCCTGCTTGGTCGCCTCTGCCTGGGCACCGCACGCCATCGTCACGTAGAAC
Source organism: Chloroflexota bacterium (assembly GCA_025351245.1). Taxonomy (GTDB): domain Bacteria; phylum Chloroflexota; class Limnocylindria; order Limnocylindrales; family CSP1-4; genus CTSoil-043. The sequence goes on from JANXWH010000191.1 coordinate 12,446, forward strand.
GGGTCACCCTTCACGCCCTGGATCAGGGTCAGGTTGTACGCCTTTGCTGCGGCGCCCGCCGATGGGGACGGCGTGGCGCTGCCGGAGCATGCGCCGAAGATCATCGCTGCAGCTGCGGCCGTTGCCAAGAGCTTCTTACCTTGCAACATCTGGATCTCCTGTGGAAGATTTGGCCGTTGGTTCGGGCCCGCTTGCGGTGCCGGTCGTTGGAGCCTTCCTGCACGGACGGGGCCGCGGGAGGCGCGACCTCCCTGTCACATCTCTGTCGCTCGACCTCCTTGCACTCGTGAGACTTCCGCGGGGGGCGCACCGCGCGCGTGGGTGGCGGGGGCTAACGCTCGCGTGAACGGCGACGAAGCTGGTCGATGAAGACGGCCGCGATGAGGACCGCGCCGACGGCCACGTTCTGCCAAAACGACTGCAGACCGATGATGATGAAGCCGCTTGCGAGGATGGCTGGAATGAAGACGCCGATCGTGGTGCCGACGACCGTCCCGATGCCGCCGGTCAGGCTCGTCCCGCCGATGACGACCGCCGCTATGGCGTTGAGGTTGTCGTTGGCGTGTCCCGAGATCGTTGTCGTCGTGAAGTACGCGAGGGCCAGGAAGCCACCGAACCCGGCCAGCAGGCCACTCAACGCGTACACCTTGATGAGGTGGCGGTCGACGTTGATGCCGGCCCGGCGGGCCGCTTCCTCGTTGGAGCCGACGCCGAAGGTGTAACGCCCGAACCGCGTCATCCTCAGCACGATGGCTCCGACGGCCGCGACCAGTGCGGCAATGATGACGAGCCACGGGACCGCGTAGAACTTGCCGGCGCCGACGACCGAGCCCAGCAGGGACGGGATGTACCGGATGTCCTGCCCGTTGCTCAGAATCTGCGCCATCCCCCAGGCCATCCCGAGGGTTCCGAGCGTCACGATGAGCGGGGGCACCTTCGCCTTCGCCACCAGGACGCCGTTGACCGTCCCCCAGGCAAGACCGGAGACGAGAGCGACGAGCAGGCCGAGCAGGATGAGGTCCCAGCCCCTGTCCGTCGGATTGCCAAACGCGTTCATCGTCTGGGCCGCCGTCACACCCGAGAAGAGCAGGACGTAACCGACCGACAGGTCGATGCCGCCGGTGATGATCACGAACGTCTCGCCGACGGCGATGATCAAGAGCACGGCAGCGTTCGTGGCAATGGCCCTGGTGTTGAATTCGGTCGGGAAGTTGTTCGGCTTCAGGACGCTGAAGAACGCCACGAGGAGGATCAGGACGAGGAAGATCCAGGCCGTGTTCGTTCTCATGAGCCGTCGCCACAGGGCCCCTTCGGATGGCTCGGCTGGTGCCTGGGACCCGTTGGTGTCGTCCGCCGGGTTGGGCGGAACCTTGTCTTCAGTCACGCCGTTCAAGCCGCCGACCCCTGGCCGTCAAGGCCGCCGGTCATCGCTGCCACGAGCCGCTCCACCGTGGCTCCCCTGGCGTCGAACTGAGCCACCCGGCGGCCGAGTCGCAGCACTTCGATCCGGTCGGCCACCTTCAGGACCTGCGGCATGTTGTGGCTGATCAGGACGACTGGGACGCCGCGGTCCCGGATCCGCCGAATGACGTCGAGCACGCGCGCGGTCTGCACGACCCCGAGGGCCGCAGTCGGCTCGTCCAGGAAGATGACCTTGTTGGCCCATGCGACGGACCGGGCAACCGCAACGCTCTGCCGCTGGCCCCCCGAGAGATTGGCCACAGGGCTGTGGGCGTTCTGAAGATCCACGCCCAGGTCGGCGAATGCCTTGCGAGCCCCCGCGTGCATGGCCTCGTCGTCAAGGAAGCCGAGCCTGCCCAACGGGCCCCGCCGGACGATCTCGCGGCCGAAATAGAGGTTCGCCGCGCCGTCGAGGTCGGGTGCCAGGGCGAGATCCTGGTACACGGTTTCGATGCCGAGCCGTTGGGCCTCCAACGGCGAGCTGACCTGAACGTCATGCCCCTCGAGGATGATCTCGCCCTCGTCGGCCTGCTCGGAGCCCGACAGGATCTTTACGAGCGTGCTCTTGCCTGCGCCGTTGTCACCGATGAGGGCCACGATCTCGCCGGGGAACACGTCAAAGTCAGCACCGCGCAGCGCCTCGACGTGACCATAGTGCTTCACGATGCCGCGAGCTTGCAGCAGTGGTTCGGCCATCGCCTCTCTCTGATGTGAGCCAGTTCCGCCCCGGAGGCTACGCTGCTTTGACTATCGTTGTCAACGGCCGGGATTCCCGAGAATATGAGCAAATGCTTCGGAAAGTCGTTGACGTCGGGGCCATTGTGACGACATGATGTGACGTTCGTTGTCATGCGACGGAGCGAAGCCAGCGTGGGGAATCTCAGAGGCGTGGACATCGCGCCTGCAAGCCATCGGTCGGACAGTCCTTCCACTGTCAACGTGGTGCGCAGGCCGACGATGCGCGACGTGGCCGAAGTCGCAGGGGTAAGCCTTAAGACGGTTTCGCGGGTCGTGAACATGGAGCCGGGCGTGGACGACCGCACCGCCGCGAGGGTTGAGGGTGCGATCGCGCGGCTGGCCTACCGAAGGAACGACGGCGCGAGAAACCTTCGGAAGGGCATATCGCTCGCCATGATCGGCCTGGTCATCGAAGACCTGCGAAACCCCTTCTATGCCACCGTCGCCCGGGCCGTCGAAGAGGTGGCCCGCCGACACGGGCACGCCGTGGTCATGGCGAGCTCGGGAGAGGATCCTGACCGTGAGCGGGAGCTCGCAACGGACCTCCTGAAGCGGGGCGTCCAGGGCCTGCTGATCGTCCCAGCCGGGAGCGATCACCGCTACCTCTACGCCGACCGTGCGATGCGGACGAAGGTTGTCTTCCTCGATCGCCCACCCGGGCTGATCGAGGCCGATGCGGTTGTGCTCGACAACGTCGAGGGTGCGCGAAGAGGCGTCGAGCACCTGATCGCCCACGGCCACCGGCGCATTGCGTTCGTCGGCGATCCACCCACGGTGCAAACATCGGTCGAACGGGCCAGGGGCTACCGGCAGGCCCTCGAAGCCGCCGGCTTGCCCATCGACGAGGCGCTCGTCCGGCTTGGGACGCCGCGCGTCGATCTGGCCGAAGCCTCCACCCGCCTGCTGCTCGCGCTGCAGGACCCACCCACGGCCATCTTCGCCCAGAACAACCGGAATTCCATCGGAGCGCTGCGGGCTATCCGGGCCGTCGATGCGCGCGTCGCGTTCGTCGGATTCGACGATTTCGAGCTTGCAGACATGCTGCCCGTTCCGGCGACCGTCGTCGCGCACGATCCTGCGGAGATGGCCAGAGCCGCCGCCGAACTCCTCTTCGCGCGCCTGGCGGGGGATCAACGCCCGCCCCAGCGGATCGTCATTCCGACGAAGCTCATCGCCCGGGGCTCGGGCGAGATCGTCCCTCCGAGCCCGCAAGGCGTCGATTTCGCCACCCGGGAAGCCGGCGCATCTTCGCGAGCGGCCTCCTGATGCCACGCCTGTTCGGTCGCCACCTCACCCAGGCCGAGATCGTGGCGCGGACCGGCCGAATCTCGCAGCTCGGCGGCATCCGACCGCTGCGGTACGACGATGGTCGCGCTCGTGACGTGCGGGCGTTCGACGTTCGGACCGGGACCGGCCTCCAGTTCACGTGCGTGGCCGACCGAGCCCTCGACATCGTTTCGGCGGAATACCGTGGCATCCCACTCGCCTGGCAGGCTCCCGCGGGCCTGGCTGCACCGGCCTACTACGACGGCGCTCAGGGCGGATTCGCTCGTTCTTTCTTCGGGGGCCTGCTCACGACCTGCGGGCTCACAGCCTTCGGACCGCCGGGTGAGGACCAATGGGGCGAGTGGGGCCAGCACGGCAGGATCAACCAACTGCCGTCCGAGGAGGTTTCGTCACGGACGCGGTGGGAGGACGACTCCTGCATCCTCGAGATCTCGGGGACCGTCCGCGAGACGCGCCTTTTCGGCGAGGACCTGCGGCTCGAGCGGACGTGGCGAGCGCAACTCGGATCGAATCGCATCGAGCTCGTCGACCGCGTGATCAATGACGGGAGTGGCAGCTCGCCGCACATGATCCTCTACCACTGCAATATCGGATTCCCGCTGCTCGCCGAGGACTCGCGGGTGTATGTGTCCCACCGCAGCGTGGTGCCTCGAGATGCGGAGGCGCGCAAGGGGCTGGATCACTGGGACCGTGGCGGCCGGCCCGATGCGGAGTTCGCCGAGCAAGTGTTCACGCATGAACCAGTTGCCCTTGATGATGGATGGGCCGTGGCCGCGATGGTCGCGCCGCATCTCAACGACGAGCGCGGTCTCGCGCTGGTGATCCGCTTCCGACCCGAGGAGCTTCCCGCCCTGTTCACGTGGCGGATGCTCGGCGTCAAGACGTACGTGATGGGCATAGAGCCGGCGAACTGCCCGACGATCCTGGGCCGTGTCGCCGCTGCGCAGCAGGGCGTCATGCCCTTCATCGAGCCGGGCGAGGTTCGTACCTATCGGCTGTCGTTCGAAGTACTCGAAGGCCGCGACGAGATCGACGCGCTCGTGAATGCGATCGGCCGCGCACCCGTAACGCCCTGAGCTGGGTTTCCTGTTTCTCAACGACGCGACGTTCCCGGCGCCCAGCGTCCCGCGGTGACCCCCCGACGGGTCACGCCGCGAGCCGCACCGCCTCCGCCTGGAGGAGCGTCCAGGCCCGCGCAACGTGGCGCTCCTCCGTGCGGAGGTTCCCGATCGCGACGCGGATCGCGAAGCGGTCGCGGAGCCGCGTATGCGAGAGGAAGATCTCGCCCGTTGCGTTGACCGCCGCCATGAGCCGCTCGTTCGCAGCATCCAGGCGTGCCCGGACCTCGGGCTCGTCCTCGTGGCCGGCCAGCTCGGCCGGCCGCCACCGGATGCAGACCGTGGAGAACGGGACCGGCGCCAGCCGCTCGAAGTCGGGGTGGGCGTCAACGTCCGAGGCGAGCTGCTCCGCCAACCGGCAGTGGGCATCGATGCGCCGGCGCAACCCGTCCACCCCGAAATAGCGGACCAGGAACCACAGCTTGAGCGCACGCATCCGGCGTCCCAGCTGGGGCTGGTACTCGTTGAAATCGTGGACCGGACGCTCGCGGTCCAGCGTCCGCAGGTATTCCGGCACCAGGCTGAACGCGGCCCGCAGCGATGGCATCCGCCGGCTCAGGAGGAGCGATGCGTCCAGCGGCGTGAAGAACCACTTGTGGGGATTCACGACGATCGAGTCGGCGCGCTCCCAGCCCGAGAAGAGCCCGCGCCGCTCTGGAACGAGCGCAGCCGCGCCCGCATACGCCCCGTCCACGTGAAGCCACAGCCTCTCGCGCGCCGCGATCTCCGCGATCGCCGGAACGGGGTCCACGGCGGTCGACGAGGTGGTACCGATCGTCGCCACGACGGCGATGGGCAGCCGCCCGGCGGCCCGGTCCGCTGCGAGCGCCGACTCGAGCGCATCGATCCGCATCGCGTAGGCCCCGTCGGTCGCGATCCGCCGGCAGGCGATCCGGCCCAGGCCCAGCGTCATGCACGCCTTCTCGATGCTGCTGTGGGCCTCCTCCGAGGCGTAGACGACGGGTGAGCCGAGCTCCGGCCGTCCGGCAAGCCCAAGGGCGGCCGTGTCGAGGCCGGCCGCCTCGCGCGCGGCTGCGATCGCGATCAGCGACGACGTGGACGCCGTGTCGGTCAGGAGTCCGTCGAACGCATCGGGCAGACCCAGCGCACGACGGAGCCAGCCGACGACCACCTCTTCCAGCTCCGTCCCGACCGGCGATGTCCGCCAGAGCATGGGGTTCTGGCCCAACACCGCTGTGACGAACTCGCCGAGGATCCCCGGCCCTGACGCCGTCGTCGCGAAGTACGCCAGGAAGCCGGGGTGCTGCCAGTGCGTGGCGTTCGGCACCACCAGGCGGGGCACGTCGGCGAGGATCGCCCCGATCGGCTCCGGGTCCATGGGAGGGTTCGGTGGCAGCTGGTCGCGGAGCGCGCCCGGCTCGATCGGCGGCAGGATTGCGAAGTCCTCCACGTGCTCCAGGTAGTCTGCGAGAAGGTCCACCGTCGCGTGGGCGGCCACCCGGAACTGCTCCGGGCTCATGTCAGCCAGGCCCCCGAGCTGGGCCGGGTCCAGGCGGTCGAGCCCCGCGGGGAGCCCGGCGCTGCCGGTTGGCGGGGTCACGCGAGGAGGCGCTCGCGGAGCCGGTCGAGCTCGGTTCGCAGGGCGGCCGGCAGCCGGTCGCCGAAGCGTGCGTAGTGCTGCTCGAACTGGGGCATCTCGGCAACGATGGCGGGGCCGTCCACCCGCAGCAGCTCGGCGAGGTCTTCGGCCGCCATCTCGAGCCCGGCGGTGTTGAGGTCGTCGGGCCCCGGCAGGAACCCGATCGGGGTCTCGACCGCCCTCGCTTCGCCGTCGCCCCGCCGGAAGATCCACTCCAGGATGCGGCTGTTCTCGCCGAAGCCCGGCCACAGGAACCGTCCATCGGCGTCGTGCCGGAACCAGTTGACGTAATAGATCCGGGGCAGGAGCTCCGGGCGCGTGGCGGCGCCGATCTCCAGCCAGTGGTTGAAGTAGTCGGCCATGTTGTAGCCGCAGAACGGCAGCATGGCGAACGGGTCGAAGCGCAGCTTCCCCACCTCGCCGATCGCCGCCGCGGTCGTCTCCGAGCTCATGATCGAGCCCATGAAGACGCCGTGCGTCCAGTCGAACGCTTCGCGGACGAGCGGCACGACCGTGGCCCGGCGCCCGCCGAACATGATCGCGTCGATCGGCACGCCCGCCGGATCCTGCCACTCGGCCGCGATCGCCGGATCCTGGCCGGCGGGCGCCGTGAACCGGGAGTTTGCGTGAGCTGCCACGCGGCCGGCGTCCGGCGTCCAGTCGCGGCCCGTCCAGTCGACCAGGTGCGCCGGCGGCGTGTCGGTCAGCCCCTCCCACCAGACGTCGCCGTCGTCGGTGAGGGCCACGTTCGTGAAGATGCAGTTCCGCTGCAGCGTCCGGATCGCGTTGAGGTTCGTCTTCTCGTTCGTGCCGGGGGCGACGCCGAAGAAGCCCGCCTCGGGGTTGATCGCGTAGAGGCGGCCGTCCGCGCCGAAGCGCATCCAGCAGATGTCGTCGCCGACCGTCTCCACCCGCCAGCCGGGCAGCGTCGGGACGAGCATCGCCAGGTTCGTCTTGCCGCACGCGGAGGGGAACGCGCCGGCCACGTACTTGCTGCGTCCCTCCGGCGAGGTCACCTTGATGATCAGCATGTGCTCCGCGAGCCAGCCCTCGTCGCGGGCGATCGCCGACGCGATCCGCAGCGCGTAGCACTTCTTCCCGAGCAGCGCGTTGCCGCCGTAGCCGGAGCCGTACGACCAGATCTCGCGGCTCTCCGGGAACTGGACGATGTACTTCGTCGCCGCGTCGCAGGGCCACGCCACATCCGCCTGGCCGGCGGCGAGCGGCGCCCCGACCGAGTGCAGGCACGGCACGTAGTCGCCCGCCGCTCGAATCGCGTCGAGCGCCTCGGCGCCCATCCGGGTCATGATCTTCATGTTGACGACGACATAGGCCGAGTCCGTGATCTGGACGCCGAGGCGGCTGATCGGCGACCCGATGGGCCCCATGGAGAACGGGATCACGTACATGGTCCGGCCGCGCATGGAGCCGCGGAAGAGGTCCGTGAGCGTCGCCCGCATCTCGTCGGGGTCGCGCCAGTTGTTCGTCGGCCCCG
>JANXWH010000194.1 GCA_025351245.1 Chloroflexota bacterium
GGAGGAGAAGCCGGAGGAGGACGCAGAGAAGCGCGCCCATCCCAGGCACCTTCGCCGACACGGAGCCGGCCGACACGGAGCCGGCCGACACGGAGCCGGCCGACACGGAGCCGGCCGACGCGGAGCCGGCCGACACGGAGCCGCGGGCCTGACCTGCCGGTCGCACGGCCCCTTGCCGGACGTTCGCACCTGGACGCGACGGCGGCTCGACAGGGCCGCCGCCGCTCGTTCTGCCCCGTCCCCGACGGCCGGGCTACGCGGGCGCCGTGACTACGATCGTCGTGCCGCCACGGCGGCCGGCGCGGATCGCGAACTCCCCGCCCACGAGGCGCGCCCGCTCCTCCATGCCGACCACGCCGAGCTTCCCGGCTGAGAGCAGCCCGGATGCGGACGGCAGCGTCCCCGGCCCCCGGCCGTTGTCGCGGATCACGAGCCAGACGCAGTCGCGCCCGGAGCCAAGCCGGACAGCGACCCGGCTGGCCGCTGCGTGGCGCTCCACGTTGTTGAGCGCCTCCTGCGTCACGCGCAGCAGCATCAGCTCAAGCTCGGACGTGAGTCGCATCGGCGTCCCGGTCGCGCCGAAGTGGACGTCGATGCCGGAGCGCCGCGCCAGCGCCGACGCCTCGGACCGGAGCGCCGCGACGAGCCCGAGGTCGTCGAGGATCGACGGGCGCAGGGCGCGACTGATCCGGCGCAGCTCATCGGCGGTGTGCTCCACGACGGCCCGGGCGTCACCAACGGGAGAGCCAGCCGCTGCGGCTCCGTCCGGATCGTCGAGGGAATCCAGGGTCCGAGCGAGGTGCATCAGGGACTGGAGCGGCCCGTCGTGGAGCTCGCGTCCGATCCGGCGGCGCTCCTCCTCGCGCCCCGAGATGGTAAGCCGCGCATATCCCTCCAGGCCCTGCTGGCGCTCGTACTGCAGCGTGACGTCGTGCAGCATCGCCTGGACATGGCGCCTGCCATCCGGGTCGACCAGTTGGCTGGAGGCCAGCGGCTCCACCCAGACCGGCGCGCCTCCGGCCCGTCCCGGCAGCGCCAGGGGGCGCGCCGCGGCCGCCTTGCCCATCAGGACTCCGGCGAGCTCGGCGCCCACGATTCCAGCGAGGTCGACACCCCTGAGCTCGTCGAGGCCGCGATCCAGGAGTCGCGTCGCCGCCTCATTCGCCTCCTCGATCCGGCCCTCGTCCCCGATGACGAGGACGGCTTCCGCCGCCCTGTCGAAGAGCATCCGATAGCGCGCATCGGACGCGCGCCGGTCACGCTCCCGTGCCTCCGCCTCCGCGCGGGCCAGCCGCTCGTGATCCACCCGGAGGCCCACGAAGACCGCGACCGCGAGGAGGATCGTCTCCTGCCACAGGATGCCCAGCCGAGATGCGCCGTCGTGGAAGAAGACGATGTTCGGCATGGTGAGCGCGAGGCTCCAGAGCGCGGTCGGCACGGAGCCGCGAATGCCGAATCGCAGGGCCGCATAGACCACCGGTACGAAGAAGAACGAGGTGGGCACGAGGTAGAGCGGCGGCGGGAACTCCACGTCAGCGATCGTCTCGAGCGCGGTGTGCGTGCCGGCGATGACGAAGACGAGGGCCTGGACGGCCCAGAAGTCGCGTCGCCGGATGGGCGGCAGCGCGACACGGACCGGGCGCAGCAGCCGCTCGGGCAGGTTCCGATTGGCGGGGGAGGGCCTAGCGCTCATCGAGGCGCGGTGCGCGCTCCAGGCTGATCCAGCCCCGGGACGCCGCGTAGATGATCGCCTCGGTCCGGGTCATCACGCCCAGCTTGTTGAAGATGTTCGTGAAGGTGCCCTCGACCGTCCGCGCGCTGACGGAGAGCGTCACCGCGATGTCGCGCGTGCGCCCGCCCCGGGCTGCCAGGCGCAGCACCTCGACCTCGCGCGGTGTCAGTGCCTCACGCGTGTCCGACGCCGCGGAGCGCGGCGCCACGAGGTGCCGCGCGACGGCGGGATGCAGCACGAACTGCCCGCCCGCGACCGCGTGGATCGCGGCGATGACCTCGCTCGCATGCGCCGACTTGAGCAGGTATCCGGCCGCGCCCGCCTCGATGGCAGCCACGACGTAGTCCTGGTCGTCGTAGGCGCTCAGGATCAGCACCTTCGGCGGGCGCGCCTGCGCGACGATCCGCCGGGTCGCCTCGATCCCGTTCAGCGCCGGCAGGCCGAGGTCCAGGAGCACCACGTCGGGAACGAGCCGTCCCGCCATCTCGACCACTTCCGCGCCGTCCGCCGCCTCGCCCACGACCTCCAGCCCGGGATCGCGCTCCAGGATCTGCCGAGTTCCCTCGCGGACCACGGCATGGTCCTCGGCCAGGAGGATGCGCAGGGACGTCACTTCCTCACCATCGCGGCCCGAGTCTAGCAGTCGAGGTCGCGACCAAACCCGGTGCCGCCCATCACGGACCCGCCCCCTGGTTCCGTGCCGGACTGCGGGAACCCGCAACCGGATCCGCGGCTTCCGACGGTGTGGCGGGGCCCACCGGCGGGCGACCATGGATCGGACGGCCGCCCGGCATGCCTCGGCCTCAGCCGCGGCAGGACGGTCGGCATCCGAACCGGTGGCCCAATACCAGGGAGGTTGTACATGCAGTTATCGGACAGGGAGCTGTGGGCCCTGATCCACGGGATGGGGCTCGGCGCCCTCTTCCTGCTCGCATTCGGCGGTGGGATCGCGGGCGTCTGGAGCCTGCGCGAGAAGTACGTGACCACCGAGGGTCTCGCGGAGCGGACGCCACGTCTGCTGGTCGGCACCACGGTGATGGCGATCGTCGCTTGGCTGACCGTGATCGTCGGCACCTGGATCGTCTATCCGTGGTATCGCGCCGCGGCTCCGGCGGGCACGACCGACCTCACCAAGTTCCCCAAGGCGCTGCTCGTATCGAGCCCCGATACGGCCGGGTGGCACAACTTCGGGATGGAGTGGAAGGAGCACGTCGCGTTCCTGGCGCCGCTCCTGGCCACCGCCGTCGCATTCGCGACGCTCTACTACGGCGCGCAGCTGGTGCATCGCGGTGAGATCCGCCGCGCGATCCTCGTCTTCTTCACCCTCGCCTTCGCGGCGGCCGGTGTGGCGGGCCTTTTCGGCGCGCTGATCACCAAGGCCGCCCCGGTCGCCTGAGGAGCCCTCGAATGCAATCCACCCAGACGAAACCCAACGGGCCGGTCGCGGCCAGCTTCCTCGCCGCGGGGATCGGCTCGCTCGTCCTCGGCATCCTCGTGGTCCTGAACGAGCTTGGCGGCGACATCAGCAAGTTCCTCGCGTTCGACAAGAACTACGGTCTCGGCAGCGGGGTTGGCCCGCTGTCCGGCAAGGCCATCCTCGCCGTCCTGGCGTTCGTGATCTCGTGGGTCGTGCTCCACTTCATGTGGCGCGGCAAGGAGGTGAACTTCGGCCGCGTCTTCAGCCTCGCGCTGATCCTCGTGGCCGCCGGGTTCATCCTCACCTTCCCGCCGGTCTTCGACATCTTCGCGCCGAAGGCGGCCTGAGCTCTGCCCTTCCCGGACTGCCCCGGCCATTCTCCTGGCCGGGGCAGTCCACCAAAGACTCACCACCAGGAGGTCGGCATCATGCGCTACGGCGCGTTCGCGCTCGGGATCTTCGCCGGCGTGCTGGAGCTCACCGGGGCCGTCCTCGGGCTGGGCATCGCGGGCGTCGGATTTGTCTTCGGCGGCGGGGGCCTGCTCTCGGCGTCGACCGGCGTCGGGATGGCGATGCTCCTCGCCGTCGCCACGATCTTCTGCGCCGTTGCGATCATGTTCGTGCGCGACCCACGGCCGGTCGGGATCCTGATCGCCGTGGCGGCGGTCGGCGCGGTGCTCGCGGGCGGCCCGTTCGCGGCGGCCGGCGGCCTCATCGGGCTCGGCGCGGCCGCGCTCACCTTCCGCCTGGACCGGAACGCTTCGTTCGCCTGACGTCGCGTGCCCTCGCGCCTGCGCCGCACCGCCAGACGGACGCACCGCCAGAGACGGACGCACCGCCATGGACTTCCTGATCATCCTGGAGGCTGAACCCGGGTCGACGGAGCGGACGGAGGACGCGCTCCAGTTCGCTCTCACGATGACCCGCCGAGATGACGTGACCGTTCGCCTCTTCGTGATGGGCGACGCGGTTGCAGCCGCGATTGCCAAGTCGGGCGCGCGGGACGGCGCTGAAGTTGTCGCACGCTCTCTCCGCAGCCTTGTCATGAGTGGCGTGGCGCTGGCGGTCTGCGATGCGAGCCTGGCAGCGCGCGGTATCGCCGAGGACGAGCTGATCCTCGGCGCGATCGCCTCCCCGATGTCGCTGCTCGCCGACTGGGCGCTGGCGGCTGATCGCGTCGTCGCCTTCTGACTCCCCGGCTCGCCCGCCGGCGCCGCGAGGGATCGCACGTCGGATCCGTGCATCGAACGTACGAACGCAGCACGGGCATGCGGTGGATACACGATCCGGCCCCACTGGGCGGCAATCACCGGTTCAGGGACGGCGCGAGAGGCCAGATCGGCCGGCCACCGGTCGAAATTCGTGCGTCCGATGTACGGGCTTGACACGCGGACCCGTCCGGCATGCCGCCAGCGGTCGCAAACGTGCACTCGACGCAGACGGCGTCGGGCAGAAAGGGTAGCGGGCACCCCGCGGAGCTGATGGTGCTCTGTGACTTGCGCAAGTATGCAAGCCTCTGGTAGCATGCGCCACGAGGTCGTGAGACGCGCGACCAGCCGAGGTGCCGCCGCCACCGTGGAACTTACCGACGAGACGTTCGAGCGGTACCGTCTGCACGCCGAGGTGTGTCGGGTCCTGACCGACCCGAAGCGCCTCATGCTCCTCGACGCCCTGCGCGCGGGCGATCGGTCGGTGGGTGGGCTCGCTCTGGCCATCGGCGTCGCTCTCCCAAACGCGAGCCAGCACCTCGCCGTCCTGCGGACCGCGGGGCTCGTGGAGGGCCGCCGGATCGGCACGACGGTGATGTATCGGCTCGCGGAGCCGACGATCTCCAGCGCCTGCGACATCATTTCCGCGATCGTCGCGCGCCGACTCGAGCGGGCCGTCCGTCCGGCCGCCGAGCACGCGACCAACGTTTCCCTCCATGCCATCCAGGGGTGACCCCGTGTCCTTTTCCACCAGCTTCACGTTCGGGACCCGACTCTCGGGGACCATCGCCAGCGTTCGCCCGACCGTCGAGGCCGCGCTCAAGGCCGAAGGCTTCGGCATCCTCACTGAGATCGACGTGCAGGCCACGATGAAGGCGAAGCTCGGTGTGGATCGCGCGCCGTACCTCATCCTCGGTGCCTGCAACCCGCCGCTCGCCCACCAGGCGCTGGAGGCTGATCCGTCGGTGGGCGCGCTCCTTCCGTGCAACGTCGTGCTCCGGGAGGACGGTCCGGAGACCATCGTCGAGGCGCTGGATCCGATGGCCGCCCTGGGAATCGTCGACGTCCCCGGCGTCCGCCTCGTCGCCGAGGAGGCAAAGGCTCGCCTGGTGCGGGCGATCGCCACCCTCGAGGCACGGGCCTGATTCGCCGCTCATTCCCGCGGGCCGTCTCGACCGCCGCGACGGCACGCCCTCACGAACACCCCGGACGGAGATCCACCCATGGCTGTCAAGACTGCATCCGTCGCGCTCGACGGGACCAATCTTCGCTTCGTCGCCCGGGCCGGTAGCGGGCACTCGCTCGTCCTGGACGACGGCCGGGGTGACACCGGGCCTCGCCCCGCCGAGCTCATCCCGATGGCACTCGCGGCCTGCACCGCCATGGACGTCATCTCGATCCTCCGCAAGAAGCGCCAGGAGGTGACGCGGTACGAGGTGCGCGCCGAGGGCGTGCAGATGGACGACCACCCGAACGCCTTCACCCGGATCGACGTCGTCCACGTCGTGGAGGGGCCGTCGATCGACGTCGACGCGCTCCGACGGGCGATCGAGCTGTCGGCGACGAAGTACTGCAGCGTCGGCGCAACGCTCTCGAGCGGCATCACGGAGATTCACCACGCGTATCTCGTGCGCGACGGGGAAGGTTCGGAGCAGACGGCCGAGGTCCTCGTCCTGGGGCCGGGCGCGGATCCTGCCGCGATGGCTGCCGAAGCCCCGGCCGCGGCGGCCGCCGCGGGCTGAACGGCCGGACCGGCGGTCGATCCTGTCGAAGGAGACCATCACGATGTTCAACAAGCGCAACAGCAGCCGGGCGACCGCGACCACGCCGCGGAAGGCCGGCTCGGCCGGGCGGCCGGGCACGACGGGCCGCGGTTCGGCCGGGTCGAGCTCCACGCGTCGATCGGTGCTGCTGGGGTCAGGGCTCGTGGTCGCGCTCATCGCCGTCATCGCCGGATGGGCCCTCCTTACCGGCCAGTCCGGCACCGGCGGCTCCACGGCCTCGGGCGGCTCCGGGGGGACCGTGATCCAGGCGAACGGCGGCCACTGGACGAACATCACGCCGGACACGCTTGCCGCGACGCTTCCCGCGAAGGACTTCACGCTCCTGAACGTGAAGACGCCCTACATGGGTGAGATCGCCGGGACGGACCTCTACATTCCCTACAACCGGCTCGCCGCTCGAGCCGCCGAGCTCCCGAAGGACAAGAGCGCGAAGATCACTGTCTATTGCAGGAGCGGAAACGAGAGCGCGATCGCTGCCCAGACCCTGATCGACCTGGGCTACACGAACATCGACAACCTGGACGGTGGCATGGCCGCGTGGACCGCCAGCGGCCGGCAGCTCGTCCAGCTGAACCGCACGTGACGGGCTGCCTCGCCGCCGTGCGGCTTGATGGGCGCTTCATTGCCTGGGCGATCTTCTGGGGCTTCGTGTCGCTGCTCGCCTTCGGGCTCGCCGCGGCGATCATCCCGAACCCCGTCTTCGGGCGGCAGGTCCCGCCCGAGCCGTTCGCGATCGCCGTGTGGCTGGTCTCGGCGCCGCTCATGGGACTCCTCGGAGCGACCTACTCCGTGCCGGCAATCCCGGCAGCGATGCCGACCGCCACCGCCACCCTGTCGCTGCCGCTCGTCCTCGACCAGGCGGGTGACGCGAACCATCGCCAGGGGACGACCCTCGGGACCGTGGCGGGCTTTGGCGCTTTCCTGGCCATCGGCTGCCCTGTCTGCAACAAGGTCGCGCTCGTCCTGCTCGGCGCCGGCGGGGCCATGACCGTATTCGCGCCACTCCAGCCGCTCATCGGGGCGGCCTCGCTCGTGCTCCTTGCGGGCACGCTCGCCTGGCGCTTCCGGCTCCGCGCGCGCGGCGGAGCCTGCCCGATCTGATCCCTGCGGCCCGCGGGCGCCACCGTGATGCCGTGATCCCCGCGGCCCGCGGGCGAGGAGGACGCGTCTCCCGGGCCACACGTAACCGACCACTCGCCGGCGGCGGGGTAGGCTGTCGTCGGATGGCTCGGCATCTTGCACGGTCACCGATGGAGGAGAAGGCCTGATGATGGGTTACGGCTGGGCAGGCTGGGGCGGCGGGTTCTGGATGCTCGGCGGCCTCCTTCTGATGATCGGCGTCATCGTCCTCATCGTCTGGGTGGTCATGAAAGTCTCGCGCCCTGGATGGTCACCGAGACAGGACGCGTCGCGCCCGACGCCGAACGACGTCCTCCGCGAACGGTTCGCCCGCGGCGAGATCACCGAGCAGGAGTTCGAGCAAGCCAAGAAGGTCCTGGGCCCGGACCGGTGACCCGTCGCGCGCCCCTCTGGCTCGGCCTCGGACTCGTCGCAGCCGGGCTCGTGACCCTTGTGATCGGGGCTGCCGTCGGCGTGGCTGGACCCTTTGGTCCAAGTGTTCCGAACCTTGCCGGGCCCGGGTCGATGATGGGGCGCGGGCCGGTGACCGGCAAACTCCCGGGTCCCGGCTCGCCCGGCTTCGTCCCCGGCACCGCGTCATCGCCGCGGGTCGTCCAGATCATCGCCACGCCGCGGCTCCGTTTCGTGCCGGAAACAGTGATCGTGAAGGAGGGCGAGACGGTCACCTTCGAGGTCACCTCGGTGGGCCCGATCACCCACGAGTTCATGGTCGGACCGGCGGCCGATGTCGCCGCCGACACGCCCGGCACCCCGGAGATCGCCGACATCGGGATGATGCAGCACCGGTCGCTGACCTATACGTTCGACGGGCCTGGCCCATTCGCCTTCGCCTGCCACGCGACGGGTCACTACGAGGCCGGGATGGCTGGCACGATCGCCGTCGTCCCCTGACCTGTCAGCGCGGGCGGCGCGGAAGGCACGTGGGCCCAGACACGGTCGACGTCCTCTCGTGACCTCGCCCGTGGGGGTGATGGTCCACGCGAGAAACGCGATCGACCCCATGATCAGCCGCGAGGACGCCGCAACTCCAGCGACATCCTGTCAAACCTCCGCTGCGCGCGCCGCCGCCGGGGCGAGCCTCAGAACGGTCGTCCGGCACGACGAGCCGCTCAGATGTTCGCCTTCACCCCGAGGAGGCGACCGCCCACGGCGAGACCCGCGCGCGCCAGCCGTCGTTCCAGCCGGCCGCCGATCCACGAGCGCTCGAAGAGCACCTTGCCGGTATGCCACGAACGCCCTGGCGCGCGGAGGGCGAGCGTCGGGTCCGGTTCGGCGAAGAACTCGCCGACGGCGAACGCGGCGCGTCCGGCTCCGGTCTCGACCCAGCAGTAGCCGACGCCGTCGAAGGCGTCCCCAGCCTGGCGGCCGGCGAGCGTCGCGGCGATCCTGCGCGCGACGACGAGGCCCTGGTCGTGGGCGAAGACGCCGGCGCGCGGAAGCGGCTTGCCGTTCGCGAGCGTGATCGTCGTGACGTCGCCGATCGCGTGGACGCGTGCGTGGCCGGTTTCGAGGGTCGCTCGGTCCACCGGGATCCAGCCCGTGTCGCCGGTGAGTGGGGACTCGCGGACCGCGGTCGGTGCGCGATGGGGTGGGACGCCGGCGAGGAGGTCGTAACCGACGCGGCTTCCGTCGGCCAGGACGAGCTCGTGGCTGCCGGGCTCGAAGCGCTCGACCCGGCTCCCGGGATGGAAACGAATCCCCTTCGCCGCGAGGAGGCCGACGACCGCGGTGCCCATCGCCGGGCCCGCCACCGGCATCGGCGCGGGCTCCGGGCTGTAGACGTCGATCTCGCAGCGCTCGCGGATGCCCCGGCGGCGCAGCTCGTCGTCGAGCAGCAGGGCCGCCTCGTAGGGCGCGGCAGGGCACTTGTAGGGGAGGGCGGCGACGGCAACGACGACGCGGCCGCCCCCGAACGTGTGGAGCGCCCCCGCGCAGGCAGCGGCCCCCTCCGGTGAGAAGAAGTCGAGCGCGGCCTCCCGGTAGCCGGGGACGGCGTCGCGGTCCGGCTCCGCCCCGAGCGCGACGACGAGGGCATCGCCAGTGAAGACCCCGGCCGTCGTCTCAACACGTCTGGCAGCCGGGTCGATCGAGCGGACGTCGGCCTCGACGAGCTCCACGCCCGGAGCCAGGAGCTCGCGGAGCGGGCGCTCGATCTGGTCGCGCCGGCGGCGGCCGACCATCAGCCACAGGAGCGATGCCTGGAAGAGGTGCCGTCGCTCGCGCTCGATCACGACGACCCGATCGGCCGGGTCGAGCCGTCGGCGAAGCTCGCTGGCCGTGACGAGGCCGCCGACCCCGCCGCCGAGGACGAGGACCGTCCGGGCTGCCATCAGAAGGTGATCACCTTATCGGCCCAGATCGTCCAGGCCGTGAGCTCGGCCATCGAGGAGCGGTGGGCGCCCTCCACGAGGGGCTCGTCGGTCATGCCGCGCGCGTCGATGCAGGTCCGCATTCCCCGACCGAGATGCCCTTGGGCGTAAGGCCCTTGAGCATCCGCTCGAGGTTGTAGTAGCCGTCGGGTGTCTTCTGGCGCGGCTTCGCCGCGGTCACGGAGTCACCCATCAGGAAGACCCGGAGCTCGACATCCTCAGCCTTGGCGAGCGAGAGGGCCAGGCGCAGCCCGTTGTAGGTCCGCTCATTGCCGTAGGCGGGCTCGTTGAGGATGATGAGCGTCTTCATGGCAGCGTGTCCCATTTCCTGTCTGTCCTGCCGCGGCGGATCTCACCGTGACCTTGACACGCCTGTCAAGTATTCCAAGGAATCGTAGAATAGCAGCCACGGAGAGCTGCCACAGCCCGGAGGCGCACACGGTGCCACTGGAACGACGAGACGGGATCGCCCGCGATCGCGCGGCGAAGGACGAGCTGCACGAGCAGTTCGCCCGGGTCGGCCGCGCCCTTGCCAACCCGCACCGGGTCGAGATCCTCGACCTCCTCGCCCAGGGGGAGCGCAGCGTCGAGGTCCTCGCGGCACGCTCGGCCATCACCATTGGCCTGGCGTCGGCGCACCTCCAGACGCTCCGGCGAGCGGGCCTCGTCGCGTCGCGCCGGGGTGGCACCCGGGTCATCTACCGGCTGGCCGGAGACGACGTCTACGAGCTGCTCGCGGCGGTCCGCTCCGTGGCGACCGGCCGGATCGCCGACGCCGATCGCGCTGCGCGCGCCTATCTCGGCGAGCCGGTCGAGGCTGTGAGCCGGGCCGAGCTGCTCGAGCGGGTCCGCTCGGGCGACGCGGTCGTCGTCGACCTCCGACCGGCCGAGGAATTCGAGGCCGGTCACATCGCCGGCGCCATCTCCATCCCGCTCGCCGAGCTCGAGGCGCACCTAGCCGAGCTGCCGGCCGGCGTCGAGATCGTGGCCTACTGCCGGGGTCCCTACTGCGCGCTCGCCCCGCAGGGCGTCGCACTCCTCCGAGGCGCCGGGCGACGCGCCCGTCGGCTCGAAGACGGCTTCCCCGAGTGGCGGCTCGCCGGGCTGCCCGTCGCCGCGGGGTCGCGCCCGGCGTGAGCGCGTTGGCCCGCCCGATCTACCTCGACTACAACGCGAGCACGCCGATCGACCCGCGGGTGGCCGCGGTGATGCGACCGCTCCTCGACGGTCCGTATGCGAATCCGTCGGCGAGCCATGCAGGCGGCCGCATCGCGCGAATCCTGCTCGACCGAGCCCGCGCCCAGGTCGCCGACCTCCTCGGCTGTGGTCCCGACGAGGTCGTGTTCACGAGCGGCGGGAGCGAGTCCGACAACCTCGCACTCACGGGGGTCTTCTTCGCCCTTCGGGAGCGCGGCGACCACATCATCACGACGGCGGTCGAACACCCCGCGATCCTCGAGCCCGCCCGCTTCCTCGAGCGCCTCGGCGCCCGGGTCACGGTCGTGCCGGTCGACCCGACCGGGCGGGTCGATCCCGATGACGTTCGCCGGGCCATCACGCCCCGGACGATCCTCGTGAGCGTCATGCACGCGAACAACGAGGTCGGGACGATCCAGCCGATCGCCGAGATCGGCGAGATCGCCCACGAGCACGGCGTGCTCGTCCACACCGACGCCGCGCAGTCGGTCGGCAAGATCCCAACCCGCGTCGACGAGCTTGGCGTCGACCTCCTCACGATCGCGGGGCACAAGCTCTATGCCCCCAAGGGCGTCGGCGCCCTCTACGTCCGACGGGGCGTGACTCTCGAGCCGCTGATCCACGGGGCCGGCCACGAGGCCGGACGGCGAGCCGGGACCGAGGGCGTTCTCCTGGCGGCGGCCCTCGGCGAGGCCTGCAAGCTCGCCGCCGACCTTCGCCCCCTCGCAGAGACCCGCCGCTTGCGCGATCGGCTCTGGGATGGCCTCCGAGCCCGCTACGGAGACGGCGTCGTCCTCAACGGCCATCCGACCCAACGACTGCCGAATACCATCAACGTCTCGTTCGTCGGCCGCGTCGGGGCAGACATCCTGGCCGCCCTCGACGGCGTCGCGGCCTCGACGGGCGCCGCCTGCCACGCCGATTCGGTTGAGCTCTCTCCCGTGCTGCGAGCGATGGGTGTGCCAACCGTCGTCGGGATGGGTGCCGTCCGTTTCAGCCTGGGGCGGATGACGACCGAGGCGGAGATCGACGAGGTCCTCGATCGCCTTGCCGCGCGTTATGAGCGTGGGGGCTGAGTCCAACTGCGACCGTGACTGCGCCTCAGCGAAAGGCGAAGTCGGCCGCATCCTCTTGGTGAGCCTTTTCGCGCTTCGCTGAGCTGGCTCATTCGCCCGCCAGGTTGAGCGACGCAGACCCGCCGGGGGCCACTGGCCTCACCCGCAGCCCCCGGCAAGGTGTTGCTCCGTCCTTCAGCCGGTGACCCTGACCGCGCGCACGATCGCGTCGATCGGTCCGCCGCCGTCCGGGGCACGTCGTCGCACGACCTCGGCTCGGTCGACCCGGAAGCCGGCCAGGTCGGCCGCGACCTCGCCCGGCGTGAACAGCACGGTGGGGTCCTGCGGACCGCCGACGCCGTCCGCCAGGTTCGTTCGGTCGTGCCCGACGATGAGCAGCGTCCCGCCGGGCGCGACGGCCGCGGCTGCCCGCGCGTACACGTCGCGTCGCTCGTCGGGAGGGAGATGAATGAAGAACAGCGTCACGAGGTCGAATCGGCTGGCGCCGGGCGTCCATTCCAGGAGGTCGGCAAGCTGCCATTCCACGCGAACGCCGCTGGCCGTCGCGAGCGCGCGCCCGCGATCGAGTGCCACCCCGGAGAAGTCAACCGCCGTGACGTGCCACCCCTGGCTCGCCAGCCAGATGGCGTTCCGCCCGTCGCCGGCCCCCAGGTCCAGCGCACGCCCGGGCCGCAGCGATCCGATCTCGTCGACCAGGGTCGGATCGGGTTCGAACGACTCGATCGGGTCTCGTGCTGCGTGGCGCTCGTCCCAGAGCGCACGTCGACTGGGACCGGACCGCTTGTCGCGATCGCTCACCGCTGAACCGGCCTCACCGCTGGGCCGACCGACCGACCTGCTCGTCCAGGTTCTCGCGTATTCGCATGGCGATTGCCTCCTCGATGACAGTATCGGGGTCACGCAGGCCACCAAGGGTCGTCCTGACGCCGACGAGGCTCGCGTACAGCGGCGGGCAGGTTGGGCAGGCCTCGAGGTGCGTTTCGACGGCCACTCGCGTGGCCCGGTCCAGCCCGCCGTCGAGGTAGGCGGAAACGTGCCGTCGGGCGCGCCAGCAGCGGAGGGGTTGGGGAGGCTCGCCCGGCGGCGGGTAGAGCGGCCAGCGGTCCGGCCAGCGGCGACGCCGCAACAGTCCGGGTGGCACGTCAGCAGGTGACTATCGGCCCAGCGTCTATATACGCTTGTCACATATATTCACCCAGAGCGAATATACGCCAACTGCACTGTTCGGACCGGATCCGGACCGGCTCGACACATGGAGGCCATGGAGCGCAATGGAGCGGCAGAGCGCCACGCATGACATCGATGAGCTCCAGGCCTCGATGCTTCGGTCGCTGGCCAGCGCGCATCGCCTGCGGATCCTGCATCTGCTTGGCGCCCAGCTCTTCGAAGTCAATGAGATCGCCCGCGACCTCGGCCTGAACCAGGCCGCGGTCTCCCAACACCTTTCGGCGATGCGGTCCGTCGGCCTCGTGGAGGCGATCCGCGACGGGCGAACCGTCAGGTATCGCCTGGCCGATCCGCAGATCCTCGCTGCATGCGAGCTCATGCGGGCCGTCCTGGTACGGCGGCTCTCCAGGCTGGGTGACCTGGCCGCCGCGGCTCACGAGCCAGCCCTCCATGCCCTCCCATCCACCGAGGTACATCACTCGTGAGCGATTCCCTCTCTCTGGTGCTCTTCTCGGGCACCGACGACAAGCTGATGGCGGCCGCTACGCTCGCGGCCGGCGCCGCCGCGATGGACCGGCCCGTCAACGTGCTCCTCATGTTCTGGGCCCTCGACGCGTTCCGGGCGGATCGCATCGCAACGACGCACGGCCTGGCCTATGACGCGGCACGCCCCCGACCAACCGAGCCGGTGGAGAAGGTTGGCGCCCTTCCCTGGCTGGAGACGTTCCGCCAGGCGAAGGAAATCGGCGAGATGAGCATCCGCGCCTGCTCCGGCTCACTCGACACGCTGGGCCTCGATCCGACCGAGCTCGACCCGATCGTCGACAGTGCCGGCGGGATCGCCTCATTCCTCATGGCCGCCGAGAGCGGCCAGATCCTCTTCATCTGATCGCCCCCGGCGAGCGCGACGATTAGGAGCAACGCATGGCGCATACGCAGAAGCTGGTCTTCATGGTCCTGCACGGGCCGGATCATCCCGAGCACGCCACTATCCCGTTCGTCATGGGCTGTGCCGCCCTCGCCTCCGACGTCGAGGTGGTCCTGGGCTTCCAGGCCGATGGCGTGGAGTTGGTCCGCGCGGGCGTGGCGGACGGAATCCATGCGGCCGGCTTCCCGCCCCTCGCAAAGCTCCTGCATGACTTCCAGGAGCTCGGGGGGTCCCTGCTCGTCTGCGCACCGTGCATGAACAGCCGCGGGATCACTGCCCCCGACCTCATCGAAGGCACCGAGATCGTCGCCGCCGGTCGATTCGTCGCCGAGATCACGTCGGCGATCAACAGCCTCGTCTACTAGGGAGAACGGAATCATGCCTGCCACCGTCACCGAGTCCGAGCTGGAAGCCATCACTGCCGACAAGGTCGTCGACGCGCGCGGCGCCGCCTGTCCGGGCCCCCTCCTCGAGGCGAAGAAGGGCATGGGCACGGTGCCGGTCGGAGCCGTCCTGGAGATCTGGTCCAGCGACCCCGTCACCAAGAGCGACATCGGCGCATGGTCCGCGAAGGTCGGCCATGCGTTCCTCGGCGTCCTCGTCGCCGACGGGTATGAGCGCGTCCTGGTGCGTCGCCAGAAGTAGCCCAACGAAGGATGGCCCGGCCGGGCGCCGAGAGGCGCAGCCGCCGGGCTGATCGGAGCCAGGAGCCGCCGTCCCATGACCGCGTCCGTCGCCGGAGAAGCCCAGGTGGAGGCGCCGGCCTTCGTCCCCCGGATCCTCGTCTTCTCCACGAACAACATCTCGGACCCGGGCATCGATCTGGCCGGAAGCTCGCACATGCATTACTCCCCGGGCGTGATGGTCATGGGGATGCCGTGCACCAGCGGGATCAAGCCCGCCTGGATCGCGCACGCCATCGAACGGGGCTTCGACGGCGTCTTCGTCGCATCCGATGGCGATGAATGCGCGTACCTGCCGGACTGCGCCAAGCGTGCCTCGCGGATCATGTCGCAGGCCCAGGTGCTCCTCAAGGAGGCCGGCCAGTCGCCCCAGCGGCTGAAGATGGCAGCCATCTGCTCGGTCTGCGCCGAGCCGTTCACCAGGCAGGTGACGCAGTTCGCCCAGGCGCTCGTCGCCCTCGGGCCCTCGGGGGTGCGCTGAGCCATGGACTACGACGTGCTCGTCGTCGGCAGCGGCATCGGGGGGATGGAATCCGCCCTGAAGCTCGGCGACATGGGGTTCAAGGTCCTCCTGGTGGAACGGGAAGCCAGCGTGGGCGGGAAGATGATCCTGCTCAGCAAGGTCTTCCCCACGCTCGACTGCGCCAGCTGCATCTCGACGCCGAAGATGGCGTCGACGATCCACCACCCGAACATCGCGACCTTCACCTACAGCGAGGTCGACGGGATCCAGCGCGATGGCGACGGCCACTTCCGCGCCCGGATCACGCGTAAGGCCCGTTTCGTGGACGAGGCGGCCTGCACCGGTTGCCAGAAGTGCGAGACAGCCTGCATCGTGGCGGTGCCGGACCAGTTCAATGCCGACCTGGTCGCCCGTCGCGCTGCGTACATCGCGTTTCCGCAGGCCGTGCCGAAGAAGGCGGTCATCGACCGCGCCGGCAGCTCGCCGTGCTCCTATGCATGCCCCGCCGGGATCCAGGCCCACGGTTACGTCGCCCTCATCCGGAGCGGCGACTACGAGAAGGCCTTCCAGCTCGTGCTCGAGGCGACGCCACTCGCCGGGACCCTGGGCCGCGCGTGCTATGCGCCGTGTGAGACCGATTGCACGCGCGGCGAGCTGGAGGGAACGCTTCCCATCCGGCGGCTCAAGCGGTTCGTCGACGACGTCCATCACGCGACGTTCGATGAGCCCGGCGTCACGGTGGCCCCGCCGAACGGGCGGAAGGTCGCGATCGTCGGCTCCGGGCCGGCGGGCCTGACGGCGGCCTGGCAGCTGGCGCGCCAGGGGTACGGAGTGAAGATCTTCGAGGCTGCGCCCGAGCCCGGCGGCTTCCTGCGCCTCGCGATCCCCGCCTATCGCCTGCCGGCGGATGTGGTCGCCAGGGACATCAAGAACGTCACCGACATCGGCGTCGAGATCGCCACGAGCTCCCCGGTCGAGGATCTCGACGTGCTGCGGGGCAACGGCTACGACGCGACCCTCCTGGCCACGGGGACGCCGCGCTCCACGATCCTCGGCGTTCCGGGCGAGGATCGCCATGGCGTCGTCGGTGGCGTCGAGTTCCTGCGGGACGTCCGCCTCGCGCACGCGCCGGAGCTCCAGGGGAGGCGCGTCGTCGTGGTCGGCGGCGGCAACGTGGCCATGGACGCCGCGCGGACCGCGCGCCGCCTTGGGGCCGCCAGCGTCACCGTCGCGTATCGGCGCGGGCGCGAGGAGATGCCCGCCCACCGTGCGGAGGTGGAGGACGCCGAGCGGGAGGGAGTCCAGCTCGCATTCCTGGTCGCCCCATCCGAGGTGCCCGGGGACGAGCACGGAGACGTTCGCGGCCTCCGCGCGACACGGATGGCCCTCGGGGCGCCCGACGCCTCCGGCCGGCGACGTCCGGAACCCATCCCCGGCAGCGAGTTCATGATGGACTGCGACGTCCTGATCGTGGCGATCGGCATGGCGCCGGACACCCGCGCGTTCACGTCCCGGGTCTCGGCCAACCCGAACGGCACGCTCCGGGCGGACCCGAAGACGCTCCAGACGGAAGTCCCGGACATCTTCGCCGCGGGCGACGTGGTGACGGGCCCCACGGACATCACGCGGGCCGTCGGCGAGGGCCGGCGGGCGGCATTCATGATCGATCGCTGGCTCCAGGGTGGCGAGATGGCCGGGTTCGACGATCGGCTGCCGGCCGTGAACAAGGAGCAGGTCCTGGCGCGCCAGCGAACCTACACGCTTCGCCCCGCGTCGGCGACGCCGTCCGCGTCCGACATCGCGCCCCGCGACTTCGACGAGATCGAGCCGCCGATGACCCAGGCCGAAGCACATGACGGCGCGGCCCGTTGCCTGGACTGCGCGGTCTGCAGCGAGTGCGGGGAGTGCGTCGCCGCCTGCCCGGTCGATGGGTGCATCGACCTCCATGCGCGTGACGAGAAGCTGGAGGTCGAGGTAGGCGCCGTGGTGGTCGCCACGGGGTTCAAGCTGTTCGCGGCCGACCTCAAGCCCCAGTACGGCTTCGGGACGTACAAGAACGTCATCACGGGCATGCAGATGGACCGCCTTCTCGCGCCGACGCGGCCCTTCAACACGATCCTCCGGCCCGGCGACGGGAAGGTGCCCGAGCGGATCGCCTACGTCCTGTGCACGGGCTCCCGCGACGAGACGGTGGACAACCCGCTCTGCTCGCGGTTCTGCTGCATGTACTCGATCAAGCAGAACCAGCTGCTCATGGGCGCCCTCCCGCTGGCCGACGTGACCGTCCACTACATGGACATCCGGGCTGCCGGCAAGCGCTACAACGAGTTCTACGAGCAGGCCAAGTCCATGGGAGCCACCTACGTGAAGGGCAGGGTGGCGAAGATCACCGAGAAGGACGACGGCAACCTGGTCCTGCGCTACGAGGACATCGAGAACGGCGGGAAGCTCGTCGAGGCCGAGTACGACATGGTCGTGCTGGCGGTCGGCGTGCAGCCCAACAGCGACGCGCAGGGGCTCTTCCCGGCCGGTGAGCTGGCCGTGGACGAGTTCCGCTACGTCGCGGAGCCGAACGAGGACCTGGATCCGGGCGCGACCAGCATCCCCGGGGTCTTCGTGGCCGGCGCCGCCTCCGGCGCCAAGGACATTGCCGACTCCATCCTGCATGCGGGATCGACGGCAGCCCAGGTGGCGGCGCACCTCGAACGCGCCCGCCTCGAGCGCGCCCGCCTCGCGACGGGGGGGGTGCCGGCATGAGCCAGCCGGAGCTCGAAGTCGCCGCGCTCGGCGTCGCCGGCGGGGCGGTCCCCGCGGCGCGGCGGATCGGCGTCTACGTCTGCCACTGCGGCGGAAACATCTCCGATTACGTGGACGTGGCGAAGGTCGTCGAATCCGTCCAGGGCGACGGCGACGTCGCCGTGGCGCGGACCGCCATGTTCGCCTGCTCGGATGCCTCGCAGCAGGACATGATCGACGACATCCAGAAGAACCAGCTGGACGGCCTGGTCGTGGCCTCGTGCTCGCCGAAGCTCCACACGTACACGTTCCGCGCTGTCGCGACGCGAGCCGGCCTCAACCCCTACGAGTACTCGCAGGTGAACATCCGGGAGCAGTGCTCCTGGATCCACCGTGACGATCACGAGGGTGCGACCGCCAAGGCGATCGGCCTGGTCCAGGCCGGGATTGCGCGAACGCGCCTGACGGAGCCCCTCGAGCCGATCGTCGTGGAGACGACGCCGAAGACCCTGGTCATCGGCGGCGGAATCGCGGGCCTCCGAGCGGCCGTCGGGCTCGCCGACATCGGCCTCCAGGTGGTCGTGGTGGAGCGCGAGCTTACGCTCGGCGGATGGGTCGGCCGCTTCGGCGAGCTGTACCCATATGGCAAGGACGGCCACGCCCTCATCGCCGGCCTCGTTGCAGAGATCAAGAAGCGCCCGGCCATCACCGTGCTGACGGGTGCCGATGTCGTGGGGAAGTCCGGGAGCTTTGGCAACTACGACGTCGAGGTTCGCGTCGGCGGACCGGGCGCCGGGTCCATCTCCGTTCGGGTCGGCTCGATCATCGTGGCCACCGGGTTCGACTCCTACCAGCCGGAGGCGGGCGAGTTCGGCTACGGCATCAACGGCGTCATGACGCTGCCGGAGTTCACGGACCTGCTCGATCGCTCGACCGGACCCCTTGTCCACGACGGGAAGCCGGTCCGGAGCGTCGTCTACGTCTACTGCGTGGGCAGCCGCCAGGCATCCGACGTCGAGGGCGCCAACGAGTACT
Source organism: Chloroflexota bacterium (assembly GCA_025351245.1). Taxonomy (GTDB): domain Bacteria; phylum Chloroflexota; class Limnocylindria; order Limnocylindrales; family CSP1-4; genus CTSoil-043. Next base: position 18,936 of record JANXWH010000194.1, read on the forward strand.
GCTCGCGCTTCTGTTGCACGGCCGCGGTCCACGCGTCCGTCCGGGCGGCCGGGCTGGACGCCATGGCCCGCCAGTTCCACCTGTACCGGGACATGCGCACGTACGGGAAGTACGAGACGATCTACACGCGGTCGCGCGAGCTGGGCTCGGTCTACCTGCGGTTCCCCGACGACACGCCGCCCGCGGTCGCGCGGGGCGAGGACGGTCGGCTGGTGGTCACCGTTCGCGACCTCCTCACGGACGGCGAGGAGTTGGCGATCCCGGCCGATCTCGTCGTCCTGGTGACCGGCATGGTTCCCCGGAAGAACGAGGAGCTGGTGGGCGTCCTCAAGCTTCCGCTTGGCTCGGACGGCTTCTTCAACGAGATTCATCCCAAGCTGAGGCCGGTCGAGACCGTGGTCGGCGGGGTCCTGATCGCCGGGGCCTGCCAGGGACCGAAGTCCTCGGCCGAGAGCGTCGCGTCCGGCCTGGCGGCGGTCACCCAGAGCGCGGCCATCCTGCGCAAGGGCTTCGCCGAGCTCGATCCATTGGTCGCGACGGTGGACACCGACGCGTGCACGGCCTGCGGAAAGTGCCTGGATGCGTGCCCGTACGGAGCGATCGCGATGACCAGCCTGGACGGCCGGGAGGTTGCCGTCATCAGCGAGACCGGCTGCAAGGGGTGCGGCGGTTGCGTTCCGATGTGCCCCGAGGATGCGATCGACCTGCGCGGGTACACGGACGCCCAGATCCGGGACCAGATCGACAGCCTGCTGGAGGTGTCGGTCGCATGAGCACGCAGAGCAGGGAAGTCCGCGAGATCGTCCGGGAGGAGCCCGTCATGCGCGGACGCATCCTGGAGGCACTCCAGGATGGACCGCGTACCGTGCCCGAGATCGCGTCGGCGATCGGGTGTCCGACCCACGAGGTGCTGTTCTGGGTGATGGGGATGCGCCGGTACGGCTGGCTGCGCGAGGTCAAGGGCCCCGCCGAAGATGGCTATTTCCGATACCAGGCCGAGGAGCGGGCATGACGGCGCAGGTGGATGTCGAGCTCTACGGAGAGCTCCAGAAGTTCGGCGCAGCCGATGTCTCCGCGTGCTTCAGCTGCGGCACGTGCACGGCGAGCTGCCCGCTGGTCACCGAGGACGCCACGTTCCCACGGCGGATGATCCGGTACGCCCAGGTGGGCCTGCGCGACAAGCTGTTGTCGAGCAAGGAGCTGTGGACGTGTTACGCCTGCGGCGAGTGCTCCGAGACCTGCCCCACGCAGGCTGAGCCCAGTGAGTTCATGGCCGCGGCCCGGCGGTACGCGATCGGCAGCTACGACCGTACCGGGCTTGCCCGGACGATGTACACGCGGCCCGTCCTGGGCACCGCGATCGCCGTCTTCCTGGCGGCCTTCTTCGCGATCTTCATGGCGGCGGGCCACGGAGGCCAGGCCACCGGGTCGCTGGACCTCTTCGGCTTCGTGCCCGAGGACCTCGTCCACACCACTGGCATCGTCGTGATGGTGATCGTCGCGCTGGCAGGCCTCGCCGGCATCGTGACGATGGCCCGGCAGATCGGCCGGGCCGAGGGCGTGGGTTGGCGGACGGTGGTGGGCAGTCGAGCGGCGGTCGGTCGATCCCTGGGAGCGCTCTGGGAAGCCATCGGGGTGGAGTCGCTGGGCCAGCGGCGATACCGCGAGGACTGCGACGCGGACAAGGCAGCCGGCGACGCGGACCAGGCAGCCGTCCCCATCTACCGCCGCCGGTGGCTCCTCCACGCGGTCACGATGTGGGGCTTCCTGGGGCTCCTTGGAGCCACGATCCTCGACTACGGCCTGGCGCTCGCAGGGATCAAGGCGACCGGCACCCCGGTCCCCATCTGGTACCCGGTCCGGCTGCTGGGCACGCTCGCTGGGCTGATGCTGGTCTACGGCACCAGCGTGCTCATCCTGGACCGGTTCCGGCGCGCCAACCGGTCGGTGGCCCATTCGACCCCGGCCGACTGGACGCTCCTCGCGCTCCTCTGGATCACCGGCGGCACCGGGTTCGCTCTCGAGGTCGCGCTCTACCTGCCCGGGGCGCCCGCGTGGGGATACTGGGTCTTCCTCTTCCACGTGGCGGTGGCGATGGAGCTGGTCCTGCTCGCCCCGTTCATGAAGCTCGCGCACGTGCTCTACCGGCCCGTGGCGCTCTTCTTCTACGCGCTCGCTCGGACGCCCGAGCTCCCGGATCGTCAAGGAGGTACGAGATGACCGCCAGCCTGCCGCACGTGGCACACGAGCACCGCGAGCACCTGCTCCACCAGATCGACCGGATGCCACAGACCGGGGACATGGTGGGGACGGCTTCGCCGGCCGAGCTCCGCCAGCGCATCGACGAGACGTACGCGTTCCTCACGGAGGTCCTGATCCCGCACATCGCGGCCGCCGAGCACGAGCTCTACCCGGAGCTGGAGCGGATGCTCCAGAGCGTCCATTCCATGGCGCCGCTTCGGCGCGAGCACGACGAGGTCCGCCGATCGACCACCGAGCTGGCGCGGATCCGCGAGCATCTCGGTGACCAGCAGATCTCGATCGGCCAGGCCATCGCCCTGCGTCGGGTGATCTTCCGCCTCTACGCACTCCTGAAGGTGCACCTTGCCGAGGAGCAGGCCTACCTGGGCATCCTCGAGCGGCGCGAGCTCCCGGAGATGGCCGATGCGCTCGCGGCCGCCATGGCGCATCCGGGCAGCCCGGAGGCCTGACGCCGGGCGCCTCTGCCGTCACCCGACGGCTGCCCGTTCGCGTGAGGGGATGAGTCCGAGCTGGAGCATCAGCCCCATCTGGTCCGCGATGCCCCAGTGCTCGACGACCATGCCGTCCTCGAAACGGACGATGTCGATCACGTCGATCTCGACGACCTTGCCGGTTGGCGGGTTGCCCATCACGGATCCGGTATTGACGCCCCTCGCGCGATTGCGCGACCAGACGACGTCGCCGGCGATGGCGACATCCTCGATCGTCAGGCTGAAGTCCGACATCCAGCGATGGAGGGTGCGGATGACCTCCTTTGCGCCGCCCACCCCCGACCGGTTGCCGCGCTGGTGCTCCACGCATTCCGGAGCGATCAGCTCGTCGACCACGCCCAGGTCCCCGCGCGTGAATCCCTCGTCGATGAGCCTGCGGAATCGTGCCACGTTGTCGGTGCTGGACATCTCGTCCCCCCATCATTCGATCGCGTCCTGAATTGTAGATAGAGTTATACTCTATTGAGATGGAGTGATACTCTATCGACATGGAACCTGTCAAGCCCGAGCCGTCGCACCCGGGGCTGACCCTGCGTGCCGAGCGCGCCGAGGTCACCCGCCGCCGGATCGTGACGGCGGCGCGCCACCTCTTCGCACGCGACGGCTACGGCGCCACCACCCTCCGGGACGTGGCCGCCGAGGCTGAAGTGGCCGTCCAGACGGTCTATGCCGTCCACGGGTCGAAGGCCGGGATCCTCCGCGCACTGCGGGAGAGCGTGGTGCGGCAGCCCGAGGCCGAAGCCGCCCTGCGCGACGCGATGCGTCAGCGATCCGCGGCGGGGAGGCTCGACCTCTTCGGGCGGTCGATCCGCCTTCGGTGGGAGCTCGCGGGCGACGTCGTCGCCATCAACCGCGCCGCATCGATGTCCGACCCGTCGGTCCGACCGGAGGTCGAGGCGGTCCTGGGCATCCGCCGGAACGGGATCACCGCCCTTGCGCGCTCGCTCGAGGCGCGCTATCGGCCGCCGATGGACGTGGCCCGGGCGGCCGCGATCCTCGACGCGCTCACGCTCTACGAGGTGTACGCAGAGCTTGTCGACGTCCAGGGGTGGACGCCGGACGAATACGAGGTCTGGCTCGCCACGACGTTGCGCCGCCAGCTGTTGGCACGCTGAGCCTGCCTCCGCCGCGCTCGTGGAACACCGCACCTGCCAGGGTGCCCGCCGCAGATCGCAGCGCTATCCTTGCCGAAGAATGCTCATCGATCGCGACCGGCGACACCCGACCACGCCTGCGGCCGTTGCCGGCCCCGATGCCGCCGCGGGGCCGGACGAAGTCGAGGTCTCTGCCCATGAGTTCGGGCCCATCGCGTCCGGACTCGACGAGTCCGGACAGCCGGTGCACCGGGGTTGGACCCCGATGGGCGGTCGGCGGCGCTGGATGGAGCCGTTCGTGCTCGCGATGGTCGGGGCGACCGGTGGCCACGGGTACGCACTCCAGTCCCAGCTCGACGAGCTCGGCCTCGCGAACGGCGAGGTCGATGTCGGACAGGTCTACCGAACGCTGCGGGACCTCGAGGAAGCCGGCCAGGTGGTCTCGACGTGGTCGTCCGACCGGGTGGGGCCGCAGCGCCGCGACTATGTCCTGACCGACGCCGGGTTCGCCGCGCTCCACGAGTGGGCGGCCGTGATGCGGGAGCGGACGCGCCTGATCGCCGAGTTCGACGAGCTGCACCGGCTGGTGCACCTGGAGCGGCCGGGGTAGAGCTTCGCCGCCCGGCTACCCGGAGCGGTGCGCCGTCAGCCAGCCCTCGCTGAGTCGCTTGACCGTCTCCACGAGCGCGAGATACCCGACCACGATCCCGGCCAGCAGGACCCAGTAGAGCGGCGGCAGCCCGGCGAACTCGAGGAGCGCACCGAGCGGGCTGGCCGGGATCAGGACGGCGGCCGCCAGGGCAGCGATGATCGCCACGACCAGCTCGCGGCTGGGCCGGCTGCGCCAGAACGGGCTGCGCTGCGTGCGGATCACCAACACGACGAGGATCTGGGTGAACAGCGACTCGATGAACCAGCCGGTATGGAACGCTTTCTCGTTCGGCCCGAGGACCAGGAGCAGCAGGCCGAACGTCACGAAGTCGAAGACGGACGAGATCGGGCCGAACACGAGCATGAAGCGCTCCACGCCGTGGATATCCCAGCGGGCTGGCTTCGCCTCCACCTCCGGATCGACCACGTCCGTGGGGAGAGCCGTCTGCGACGCGTCGTAGATCAGGTTGTTGAGGAGGATCTGGCCGGGCGTCATCGGCAGGAAGGGGAGCACCAGGGCCGCACCCGCCATGCTCAGCATGTTGCCGAAGTTTGAGCTGGTGCCCATCCGGATGTACTTGAGCGTGTTCGCGAACGTCCGGCGGCCTTCCGTGACGCCCTGGCTGATCGCGGCGAGGCTCGGCTCGAGCAGGATGATGTCTGCGGCGGAGCGGGCCACGTCGGTGGCGTTGTCCACGCTGATCCCGACGTCAGCGACGTGGAGTGCGGGCGCGTCGTTGATCCCATCCCCGAGGTAGCCGACCACCGCGCCCGACTCCCGGAGCGCCCGGATCACCTGGAGCTTCTGGTCGGGATCGACCCGCGCGAAGATCGTGGTACCCGGAGCGCGGGCAACCAGCGCCGGGTGCGTCAGCGTCCGCATCTCGTCGCCGGTCAGGATGCCCGCGACGGCCAGCCCAACCTCGCCGGCCGTGTGGCGGGCCACCAGCTCGTTGTCGCCGGTGACGACCTTGAGGGCAACGCCCTGGCGTGCCAGGTCGGCGATCGTCGCCGCCACGCCCGCCTTGGCGGGATCGCTGAAGAGGATCACACCCTCGAACACCAGGTCCCGTTCAAGCCGGTCCGCGGCGGCCAGCCCGACCGCGCTCCCGGGCGCCTTCAGGGACGCCAGTTCCTCGGGCGAAAGGACGCGCGACGCCACCGCCACCAGGCGGAAGCCGTCGGCCGAGGCCCCGTCGACGAGCGCGGCCAGCCGGGCATGTTCCGCGGCGTCGATGGGACGCGCGGTGTGGTCCTCGCGGACGCTGGTAGAGCGCACGACCACGGACTCCGGTGCGCCCTTCGTGACGACGAGGGGCGGCTCGTCCGCCCGCTGCACGACCACGCTCAGGAGGCGGCGTTGGAAGTCGTAGGGGAGCTCGGCGAGCTTCCGGTAGCTCGCCAGGTCCGCGGGCGCCGCCGCCTGCGCGAGGATCGCGGTGTCGAGCGGGTTTGCGAAGCCGGCCTGGAAATGGCTGTTGAGGTAGGCCAGCGCGAGGGCTGTGGCGGCCTCCGTCGTGTCATCGCGGTCGATCCCGACCGACTGCTCCAGCCGCAGCTTGCCTTCGGTCAGCGTGCCGGTCTTGTCCGTGCACAGCACGGTCACCCCGCCCAGGTTCTGGATCGCGGGCAGGCGCTTCACGAGCACGCCGTGGACGGCAAGCGCGCGGGCGCCGCGGGTCAGGTTCAGCGTCACGATGGCCGGCAGGAGCTCTGGCGTGAGACCGACGGCGAGGGCGACCGCGAACAGGAGCGACTCGAAGAGCGGGCGCTGGAGCGCAACGTTGATCGCGAAGACGCTCACCACGAGTAGGAGCGTGACCCGAGCCACCAGCAGGCCGAACGCCCGGATGCCCTGCTGGAAGTCGGTCTGGGGCGCGCGCTCGGCGAGGCGCTTCGCGATGGCCCCGTAGCTCGTCCGCGCCCCGGTCGCGGTGATCACGGCGCGGCCGGTGCCGCTGACCACGCTCGTGCCCAGGAAGACGAACGCGTCCCGATCGCCGTCGCGCGTCGGGCCCGGTTCACCGTCGGCGTCACGCGTCGCGTCCGGCTCGCCGTCACGCGGGGCCTTGAGGGCGGCCGCCGACTCGCCGGTGAGCGACGATTCGTCGACGTACAGGTGGTTCGCGGCCAAAAGCCGGCCGTCCGCCGGGACGATGTTCCCGGCCGCAAGGGCCACGACGTCGCCGCGGACCACATCGTGGACCGGCACTTCCTGCTCACGCCCGTCGCGGATCACCGTCGCCCGCAGCGTCAGGCGGGCCTGCAGGGCGGCAACCGACGCCTCGGCACGGGCCTCCTGGACGAAGCCGAGCCCGGCGCTCAGGGCGACGATCGCGAGGATGATCCCGGCCTCGACCGTGTCGCCGACCGCGATGCTCACGCAGCTCGCCGTCACGAGGATGAGGACGAGCGGGCTGGCGAACTGGCTGGCGAGGATCTTCAGGCTCGTCCGCCGGCCCTCCCCGCCAAGGGCGTTCGGGCCGTCGACACGGAGACGCGCGGCCGCCTCGCCCGAGGTCAGGCCCGCCGTGGGGTTGCCGCTCGGCGCGGTTGGCGCGGTCGCATGGGCCGCGACCGCCTCTGCCGGTTCCACGTGGAGCATCTCCTCACCTCAATCGCGGCCGCGGAGCACGAGACCCGGAATGAACGCGACTCGCCACGCGCGAACCCGCGGGCGATCGCCGGATCCTCCTGCATGATCCGGCCTGCCGCGACTCTGGGCGTGCCGCGTCCTCATCGGGCGCCTCGAAGACGGCGATGCCGGTGTTCGTCCGTCCGAGGGTGGGCCCGGCGAGCACGATGACGCCCTGCGCGATCAGGCCCTTCGGGCGCTCGACGTGGGCGGGCCAGGCCGCCTGCTCTTCCGGCGTCATCGTGGCCCGCGAAGTCCTCGCGAGGCGGGTGGAGGAAGTAGATCCACTCGGACATGGCGACCTCGGATTGGCGGGCCAGGCGCTCAGGCCTGGGGATTCTCGCGCCCGACACCCGCCCGGTAGCCGACGAGGGCGGCCTCGACGCGGCTGCTGACGTGGAGCTTGCCCAGGACGTTCGTCATGTAGTGCTTGATCGTCTTCTCGGCGAGGCCGAGGCTCGCACCGATCTCGGCGTTGCTGAGGCCGGCAGCGACCAGCTCCAGCACTTCCCGTTCGCGGGCGGAGAGCTCGTCGAGCGGACGCCCGACGCGTGGCTTCGACATCTCCCGGAGGAGGCCCCAGGCAAGGCCGGGCGCAACGTACACGTCGCCCGCCGCGATGGATCGGACCACGTCGACGAGCTCGCGGGCAGGGATCCCTTTGAGGGCGTAGCCGGAGGCGCCGGCCTTCATGGCCGCCATGATGTCGTCCTCGTCCTCGGAGACGGTCAGCATCATGATCCTCGTTGCCGGACAGGCGACGGCGATGTCGCGCGCCGCCTGGAGCCCGCCCCCGGCCATGTTCACGTCGAGCATGGCCACGTCGGGAAGCTGCTCGCGCGCCAGGCGGAGCGCCCCCGGCCCGTCCTTGGCGTGACCCACGACCTCGATGTCCTCGGTGGCCGAGAGCGCGACGACGACACCGTCCAGGAAGAGCGGATGGTCGTCCGCGACGATGACCCGGATGCGATCCATCAGGCGGCACTCCCATCGACGATCGGCGCGCTCGCGTCTCCTTCGGGCTCCGCCACCGGCCACGACAGGCTCACCGTGGTGCCCTCGCCCGGCGCTGACCGGATCTCGAACGTCCCGCCGACGAGCGCCGCCCGCTCCCGGATGCCCGGCAGTCCGATCCCGCCAGCCGGCAGCCCGATCCCGCCACCCGGCATGCGGCTCGCGACGGAGAAGCCGGGCCCACGGTCCGAGACCTCGAGGTGGAGGAAGCGATCGTCGGCCCAGGCGTGGACGGCGACGCCGATGCCGCGGCCGTGCCGGGTGGCATTCGAGAGCGTCTCCTGCAGGGCGCGGAAGAGCCCGATCTTCACCGCGAGCGGCGCGTTGGCCGGCAGGGCCTGCATCTCGACCGACGCGGAGATGCCGCTCCGGCGGGCATGGTCGCGGACGGCGCGCTCGATCGCCTCGGTGACCGTCAGCTGGGCCAGCTCCGGGAGCCGAAGGTCCGCGGCGATCTCCCGGAGCTCGCCCAGGGCATCGGTGATGGCCGCCCTGGCGGCCTTGAGCTTGCCATTGACCCGCGGCACGCCGGCGACCGCGGTCGCCGGGCTCGCCCCCTGGGCCGCGATCCCGTTGGCCGGAGCCGTGCCCCCGGCCTCCGTCTCGATCTCCTCGAACTGGAGGAGCGCCAGGGCCAGGGCCTGGCCGGGTCCATCGTGGAGATCCGAGCTGATCCGGCGGCGCTCGCGGGCGTAAATCGCCACGCCCTCCGCGCCGGCGTGCCGGATCCGCAGGTTCAGGTCCTCGACCTGGGCAAGCAGCCCGGAGAGCTCTCCGACCTGGTCGCGCAGCCGCGCTTCCTGGCGCGCGATGGTCCGGCTCGTGCGGAGGACCATCGCTGCCACGACCACGAACGATGCGACGGCAACGAACAGGACGAGCGCCCACGAACGGACGCGCCCGTTGAACACCTCCGCGTCGATCTCGTCCGGGAGCTGGTAGAACTCGGCCACCGCGATGACCTCGCCGGAGCCGTTCCGCAGGATCGGCACGTACATCTCGACGAGGCGGCTGTACCGTGGCCGCTCGAAGACATTCTCGGGATCCGACAGGTTGCTCATGTCGACCGTGACCGCCCCCTCGAAGGATCGTGCGCGGTCGCCGATCACGGGGAACCGCTGGCCGACCAGCTGCGCGATCGGGCTGTAGACGACCGTGCCGTCACGCGACCAGATGCGGAACCCGACGAGCCGCTGTCCAAGTTCCGTCCCGGCGAGCACGCGGGCCAGCGCCGCCTGGTCGCCGGGGTCCAGCTGCGGCTGCGTGGTCAGCGACTGGACCTCCGGGGCCACGAAACTGTGGATGTAGACGGCGGTGACCGCGGCCGTCCGGTTCAGGACGCCGTCCTCGATCTGCTGGCCAACCCAGAAGCCGATCGCGACCGTCGCGACGGCCAGCATCATCCCGTAGGTGAGCAGGAAGCGGCGGGCGAGCGACGGCGACGAGCGGTCGCCCCAGAGCACCTCCCACGGGCGGCGGCGGCGCCGTCTCGGCGGGAGTCGGTCGTGTTCCACCTGGCATTCCTCGGCCTGACGGCAATCTGTCGGCCGATTGTACGGACCTGCCCGCTCGACCGATAGGGTCCCCGGCCCGCGGGCCGGTGCGACCAAGGTCTGACAGGCGCGCGCTCTTGGTCCGACGCAGATCGCGACCTCGGCTCGTAGTCGCGCCCCCGCCGTAAGCCCATCCTCGCGCGGTCATGCGTGGTTCGTCGCGCATCAGCGCCGTCAGGCAGCGGCCGGAGGGCAGGAGGGAGGCCCCGATGGGTGGCGTTTCACCCCGATCCACAGACTGATCGGCCGCGTAGCCGGGCTGCCGCGCTCCCCCGGCAGGCCGGACCAACCCCGCGCTCATCCTGCTCGATTCACCGACCAACGGGGCCGTGGTCGCACGGTCCGCAAGGAGAAAGTCCCGATGATCACCTCCAGCCTCCTTCTCCCGAGACGGCGGCGCTCCGCGACCCGGAAGGCCGCACCGTCACTGCTCGCGGCGGCCTTCGTCGCGTCCCTGCTCGTCGCCGGACCGGCGCCGGCGGCGCTCGCCGTCACGCCGTCCAATGGTGTCGCGGTCGCCGCCAGGTCCACGATCCCGCGTGGCGCCATCTTTCTCAACGACGGCCAGGGAGGCCACTGGTGGGTCGGTGACTCCCTCCTGGGCGTCTGTCGTCTTGACTCCCAGGCGGGTCCACCCCCGTTCTTCCTGAACGGGTGCAGCGGCGCCGCGAAGTCCGGCGGTCAGCTTGTGGTCGGCCCCTCCACGGTCGCCGGGGCACAGTATCTCTACGCCGCGGACAGCGCCACCAAGAGCATCAACGTCGTGCGGTTCCTCTTCACGCCGGGCGCTGCCGGCGCCGCCGGAAGCATCAGCAGCCCGCTCGCGATGCAGGTCAACAACCCGACCTTTGTCGGCGGCGGCTCGGGCGGCGGGCGCCCGGTCGCGCTCGCCCTGGCACCCAACGGCGCTGACCTCTACGTCGGCTACCTGAAGTCCGGCGACGTCATGAAGATCATCGGCGCCGAAGCGGCCGCCAACGCCACGCCGCCGGTCGCGAAGATCGGCTCCACGAGTGACGGCAAGGGCGTCAACGCCTTCGTCATGTTCGGCAACGACCTCTACCTCGCCGAGATCGGCGGCTTCGGCATGTCCAGGATCGCCGATCCCAGCGGTGTCGCCCGGACGGCGTGCTCTGCGGCGTCGCCGTGCACGGCCGTCTCGCTGAGCCCGAACCCGGACTTCTTCCCCGGCGGCCTCGCCACGGACTGGACGGGCGGGCCAACGGCAGGCAAGTACATCTTCATCGGCGACGCCCGGCTGGCCGCCGCGTCGAACCCGATCCTGCGCTACGACCCCGCGACCGGGATCACCGACACGTACTCGCTCAACATCAGCCCGAGCTACGTCTCCGGCGGCACCACCTACAGCAGCTACATCGGACCCCTGGCGCTGGGCTACAACGGCGCCACAGGCGACCTGTATGTCGGCGACGATCCCCAGTTCTCCGCCGCCGTGCCGGTCCTCCAGCAGGGCCACGTCTGGAAGGTGCCGCATCCCGCGGTCGCCGTGATCCCGACGATCAGCGCGATCGCGCCGACCAGCGGCACGTCGCTCGGTGGTGACGTCGTGACGATCACGGGCACCAACCTCACCTCGACCGATCCGGTGACGCTCGTCGTCACCCTTCCGACCATCGCCTTCGGCGTCAATGGGGGGATCGGCGTCGCCTGCGCGAGCGCCACGAGCTGCACCGTCACGAGCCCCGCCGGATCCGGGACGGTCGACATCCGCGCCAGCATCGGCGGCCAGGCGAGCGCCGCGACGGCCGCGGACCAGTTCACGTTCGTCGCTCCGGCGTCGAACGCCATCACCGTCACCGGCGTTGCCCCGAGCGCGGGCAGCACGCTCGGCGGCACCCACGTCACGCTCACCGGGACCAACCTGGCGACCGTGGATGCGGCCGGCGCCATCACCGCGCTGCCGACCATCAACTTCGGGGCCACCGCAGCCACCGGCATCGCGTGCACGAGCACGCCGAACCCGGCGACCCCGGGGGCGTTCCTCGTCAACACGTGCACCGCGATCAACCCTGCCGAGGCGGCCGGCGTGGTCGACGTGCAGGCGACCCTCAATGCCCAGACGAGCACCGTCAACCCCGGCGACAAGTTCACCTACGTGACGCCGACCGCAAGCCTCTTCGCCTGGGGCATCACCGCCCCCAAGGGTGGCGCTGCCTGGCTGCCGGGCGCTCTCGGCGGGCACTGGTGGTCCTCCGATCACGCGCAGGGCCTCTGCCGCCAGGATCCGATGTCCGGCGCGCCGGCGCCCTTCGCGATCGCCGGCGACACGCTCAATGCCATCAACTTCGCGGTCTGCGGTAACGACCTCGTCGGCTCGGCCGGCCAGGCCGTCTACGATGCGAGACCGGTCGTCAACCTGGCCACCGGCGTCGCGACCACTCTCCACTACGTCTACGTGCCCGACAACGCGGTGAAGAGCACCGCGGTCTGGCGCCTCACCTTCGACCCGGCGACCGAGACGATGGTCGCCGATCCGAACGGCGGCGCGCTGGCGACCGCGATGACGCCGCTCGCCGACGTCCGCACCCTCAAGCCCAACGGCATGGCACTCGGACCCGACGGGAACCTCTACGTCACCGACCTCGTCGAGCCGAACGTGCGCAAGATCACGAACCCGAACGGCGACCCGCGCACGCAGGTCATCTCGATCGTCGCGGTGACCGGCGACGGCCGGGGCGCCAACGGCACCCAGGGCTTCATCGGCAACCTGCTGTACATCTCGGGCAACCGCGCGACCCAGTTCTTCGACATCACATCGTGCCCGCTGGCCGCCGGGCCGTGCGGGATGGCGTCCGTCCCGGCGCCCACCGGCGTCTTCGTTGCCGGCACGGCTACGGACGCCGTGCACACCTTCGTCTACCTGTCCAACTCGGGCGGCGGCGGCCCCGCGACGATCTTCCGCTACGACGCCAGCCACGACGTCTACGTCGCGTTCGCTCCGGGCACCTACCCGGCCGACGCCTTCGGCGTGGTCCATTGCGCGGCCTGCACCTTCGGTCCGACCGCGCAGTCGTACATCACCGGCGGCGTGCTGCCGGCACCTGGCACCGCCAACGGGACGGTCACCTGCGCGCTGACGTGCCAGCGGCCGTGGGACCAGGGCAATCACCCCACCACGGGCATCCCGGCCGGCCAGGGCGTCCCCACCAGCTTCGCCTTCGTCTTCGGGCTCGGGATGGATCCGAGCGGCAACCTCGCCATCACCGAGGACCCGTCGGCCGGCGCTCGCAGCGGGCGCGGCACGATGTGGACCGTGTCCTTCCTGCCATGACGTCCTGACAGACTTCCCCAGACCCCGCCCCCCGGGGGAATCGAGGGAGGCCGGCTTGCCCCCGGGCCGGCCTCCCTCGATCTTTCATTGCCCGCCGTCCGCGGCGGGCGCCGGTCACATCGCTTCGAACGTCTCGCAGACCTCGATCGTCGCGCCGCTCGAGAGCACCGGGCAGCCCTTCGCGAGCGCGATCGCGGCGTCCAGGCTGTCGGCGCTGATGATGCTGTAGCCGCTCAGCGCGCTGTGCCCGTCGCCGCTCACGGAGCCGTCAGCGTTGATCGTCTTCGCCTTGCCGATGGGGTTTCCGGGGTCCGCGACGGCCGCACCGAGCTGGCCGAACCAGGCGCCCCAGGCTGCCATCACCTGTGCTCCCGCCTCGGGGGTCTCCGGCATCCCGCCGCCGCGGTACGCGAGCAGGTACTTCGCCATTGTCTGGCTCCTCTCATCGGGGTCGACCTGGAGCAGCGGTCGCTGCCCTCATCCGGACGACGACCGGGAAGGACCGGAATCGACAGCCTCCGACACCGTGACCCGGAGATTCCGCCCTTCCCAGCGCCCGGCCTCCGGCCACCAGGCCGTGAAGTCCACCGCGGCGCCGGGTCGCAGCCGGTCCGATCCGGGCACGTCGGCCACCCACACGCCGACGCCGGTGTCGCGGGCGTCGATGTCGGCCCATGTCTGCCAGCCGTCCACCGAATACCGAACGCGGGCCGCGGCCAGCAGCTCGAGACGAAGGACCCGCCCGGCGACCATCGCGGGGCGCGGAGCCGTGAAGCGCCAGGGCGCGCGCGTCGCCGTCGGCGCCATGCCGTGGTAGCGATGCCAGGCCGCCGCTGGGCGGTCGATGGCGTGGCCGAGGGCGATCGAACGAAGGAGCTTCACGTACTCCGCGTGGGCCCAGGCCAACGGCATGGCGGACCCGCTGGGCCGGCCGGGGACCAGGCCGCGTGCGGGGATCGGTGCGGCGTCCCAGACCTGCTCGGGCAGCATCCCGCCGGCAGACCCCATCCGGCGCATGGCCTCGAGGTACGGTCGCGCATCACGCCCCGCCTCCAGCTCGTAGTGGCCGCGCTCGCCGACGAGGAGCGGCCAGCCCCGGCCGATTCCGGTGCCATCGAAGGCGCTCCCGTCCTCGTGCTCGCCGTATCCGTCGCCGCTGTAGCGATGCCAGACTGGACCGCTGGGCGTCTCCGTCCGGAGGAGCGCATCGGTGACGGCGAGGGTCGCGAGGATGCGCGGGTCGTTGGCCATGCGCAGGCCGAAGCGCACGAGCGCCAGGAAGTCGGTGCCGACCATCTCATCGGCCGGGATCATGGACGACTCCGGCGGCCGGTTACGCACCGGGACAGGCGTCGAGATGGGGGCGCCGGCCAGCACCTGGGGCGACGCGATCCGGACGTAGTGGCCGTCGACGCCATGTTCCCTCGAGAGGCGCGTTCCGCGGGCGTAGGTCCACTCCTCGATCGAGGCATTCCAGTCGTCGGCGAGCTCCAGCAAATAGGTCGCGGCCGGCTCCGGGCTGTGATCCGCGGCCACGACGAGCGCAGCAACGACCGGCGCCAGGGTCGAGGGCGTCAGCCCGGCGTCTTCCTCCCAGCGATCCTGCTCCGTCGCGGGACCGGTCCGGGCAATGAAGCGCGCGGCCGACGCGATCATGTGCTCGAGCGCGTCCTCCGTCAGCAGGTGCTCGAACGCGGCCGCGTCACTTCCCGCCATGCCGTGCATCTCCACGGCACCGCCCCGCCGGAGGGCGCCGGCCAGGAGGATGGGGTAGGCGGCCTCGTCCAGCTGGACGCCCGACCAATAGGCGATCCCGTCCACCCACTGGTTCTGCACCCACGAGCCGTCTGGCTCCTGCGTCGCGACCAGGTAGGCGAGAGTGCGACGGGCCGTCCGCCGAGCGCCGAGCGCGACGAGCGCGCCGGCGGACTCGACGAGATCCCGCGACCAGACCAGGTGGTAGCCACCCAGGTCGTTGCGCGTGTTGCCCCAGGGGATCGACAGGCTGGCCACGATCGCGCCCGGAACCGTGCGATCGGCATGGGTTCGAAGGACTGCGGCCGAGGTCAGGTAGAGCGCGCGATCCTCCTCCGAGACGTCCGACGGGGGGCTGCTCACCGTGCGCAGGAACCCGTGCCAGTTGCCGACGTACTCGTCCCAGGCGTTCTCGAAATGGCCGGCGAGCGCGGCACACGCTTCCAGGCCGGCCTCCTCGGGCCGGGTGCCGAAGCCAAGGGCCAGCCGCGCGACGCCATCGGCCAGGACCAGCTCCGTCATGCCCGCCACGTTGCCGGCCTCCGTGGTCCTGTAGGTCCATGCCATCCGGCCATTGGTCGCGAAGTCCTGCCAGCCGTCCGAGGCCCCCACGTAGCCAACGCTCTGGCGGACGGGGCCCGGGTCCGAGGCGAGCGCCAGGGCAGCAGCGCCGTTCCGGGCGAACAGCATGGCCCGTCCCTTGTACGTGCCGGTCCACGCGCTGTTGTGCAGGCCGCTGAAGCCCAGGTGCGGGGCCAGAAGCGGGTAGAGCCGGAGCGGGTGCGCCAGGCGACCCGGGTCGGACGCGTCGCGCAGGTCGGTGAGGCGCGCCTCGATATGGATGACGTCCGCGTGATCATCCGCGCAGATGCGGAGGGTCAACGTGTAGCGCGGATGGCTGTGCGTCACGACGATCGCGGGAACGCCGGGCTCCAGGTGGCGCACGTCCTGCGACGCGTCCCGCTTCACCTCGCTCCAGAACCCATCGTCGTCGGCGACGATGAACCCAAGGTCGCGGACCTGGGGTCGGTCCACGCGGGGCCAGTAGACCTCGTTCAGGATCCCGTGACCGATCGTGAACCAGACGCGGCTCGAGAAATGGGACGTCCCGACCGCGTCCTTCTCGCTGCTCGACCAGGTTGGGGGCGCCCCCGGAGCCCCGGGCGCGTTAGCGGCGTCGTCCGTCATGGTGCCCGGCCGATCGAATGGAATGCGTCCAGCCGGCGGCTCCACAGCCCGATGTACCCGGAGGGCGCGTACTGCGTCTGGAGGTTCACGCCGCGCTGGAGCGCCTCCGTGAGCGGCAACGTCGAGCGCTGCAGGAGGAGCTGACGCGCCAGCAGCGCGCGCTTGAGCTGCCGCGCCGAGAGGACCGGCTCGCTCACCGGCGCCACGCGAGCGGACGTGTGGGGGGACGCATGGGAATGACCTCAGCCGTTGCTGGTTGCCGCTGGCGGCCCGTCAGCCCTCCGGGGCCGGGTCGGGCGCTCCGCATAGCTCGACCATCATGTCCCAGAGGCGCCGGCGATCGACGGCGCCCAGGCGGGTGCTGGGGACCCGGTCGAACGGCCGTGGTCGGCGATCCAGGTAAAGCGCCCCGCTCACAGCCGCCGCAGCCGGGTCCGCGGCCAGCCAGACGATGGTGTCGGCGCCCTCGGCTGGCGTCCGCAGGAGGGGGCGCATCGCGCGGTAGAAGACCGGCAGCGTCTCCGCGAGCCCCGGCGTGTCGGCCCAGCCGGGGTGCATCGCGTTGATCGTGATTCCGGTCCCGTCAAGACGGCGGGCCCACTCGCGGACCAGGGCGGTCTGCGCACGCTTCGCGCGAGCATAGGCGCGGGGGCCCGAGTACGGCTCGGCGATCAGTTGCAGGTCGTCCAGGTCCAACTTCTGGCTGTACATGCCGCCGGAGGTCACGGAGATGACCCTGGCGCCTGGGCTGCCCTTGAGCAGCGGGAGGAGGCCGGAGATGAGGGCGAACGGCCCGCTGACGAGGACGGCCAGCGTGGCCTCGATCCCGTCCGGCCCTTCGCGGCGTTCCGGGTAGATCGCCCCGGCATTGTCGACAAGGATGTCCAGCCGGGGCTCCGTCTGCAGGATCCGGCTCACGGCGGTCCGGACAGACGCGAGCGACCCCATGTCGGCCACGACGATCGGGAAGCGGTCCGCGCCGTGCGCGGCCACCAGGGAATCGCGCACCGCGGCGAGTCGCTCCTCGCTCCGGCCGACGAGAATGACCCGGGCTCCCAACGACGCCAGCGCATCCGTCGTCACCCGCCCCAGCCCGGACGTGGGACCAGTGACCAGCGCGGTTCGGCCGATGAGCGCGCCATCCGGCGGCATAGCCCATCCGAACAACCTGCGACGGAGCATTATTCCTACCCGCGAGAAGCTGCCGATGACCGACACTTCAAGGCCGTCGTCCACGAGCGACTTGAGGTCCACGGGCACTCCTCCGGATGGCGACGTCCGTCGGGCCGGCGGGCGCCGGCCACAGATCACCCATCCATCATGAGCGACGGCGCAGATTGGAGCCACGGATGACCAGGCTGACGGAACAGATCGAGACGACCCTGCCGATCGAGGACGTATTCGCCTTCGTCGCCGATTTCGCGAACTCCAGGCACTGGGATCCCGGCGTCGCCACGTCCGAGCGCATCGACGCGGGACCGGTGGGGCTCGGTGCGCGGTATCGGCTCGGGGTGCGGATGCGCGGTCGGGTCGCCTCGATGGAGTACCGGATCACGACCTTCGAAGCGCCCCGCCGCGTCGTGCTCACCGGCGAGGGATCCGGGGTCTCGGCGGTCGACGAGATCCGGTTCGCACCTGCCGGGACGGGCACCCGGATCGACTACACGGCCGACATCCGCCTGGCCGGCCTCATGCGGCTGGCCCAGCCGTTCCTGGGCGGGGCCTTCGCGAAGATCGCACGCGACGCCCTGGACGGGATGCAACGCGCCCTGGAAGCGCGGGCGGCGGAGCGCGCCGGCGACACGACGCGCCCATGAAGGTCGCCGTGGTTGGGGCGGGCATCAGCGGGCTCACGGCTGCCTACGCGCTGAGCCGGGAGCACCAGGTGCGGCTCTTCGAGCGGGAGCCGACCGTGGGTGGGCACGTCGAGACCGTCGTCATCGACGCTCCCGACGGGCCCGTTCCCCTGGACACCGGGGTCATCGTCTACAACAACCGCACCTACCCGCGGTTCGTGGGCCTCCTCGACCAGCTCGGCGTGGCCACGCAGACGAGCGAGATGTCGCTCGGGTCGTCGTGTCGCGCCTGTGGCGTCGAGTACAGCTCGCGCGGCCTGCGCGGCTACTTCGCGCGACCGGAAGCCCTCGCGCAACCGGCGCACTGGAGGATGGGGGCGGATGTCCTCCGCTTCTACCGCGACGCCCGCCGCACGATCGACGAAGGGACGGCGTCCCGCGCGACCTTGGGCGACTACCTGGAGGACCGCGGGTTCGGCCCGGCGTTCCGCAACCACTTCCTCATCCCGATCACGTCCGCGGTGTGGTCCACGGCACCGGACCGGATCCTGGAGTTCCCGGTCGACTACCTGCTGCGCTTCCTGGACCACCATGGACTGATCGGCTGGCGCAAGGCGGTGCAGTGGCGGACGATCCGCGGCGGGTCGAAGGAGTACGTGGCGAAGGTCGTCGCGGCGCTGCCCACGGACGCGGTCCGTGCCGGGGACCCGGTCACCGACGTGGTGCGTGACGACGACGGCGTCACGGTCAACGCCGCGGATGGTTCCTCCGAGCGATTCGACGCGGTCGTGGTGGCGACCCATGCGGACGACGCGCTGCGCCTCCTGGGCGACGCCGACGCGGGCGAGCGCGCCGCGCTTGGCGCCTTCGAGTACTCAACGAACCAGGTCGTCCTCCACACGGATCGGCGCCTGCTGCCCAGCAAGCGGAGCGCCTGGGCCTCGTGGAACGTCGACCAGGCCAGCTGCCAGCGGCCCGGGGAGGCGCTGACCATGACGTATCACATGAACCGGCTGCAGGCGCTCCCGGGGTCCATCCAGTACTGCGTCTCCCTGAACCCGGGCGACCGCGTCCGGCCTGACAAGGTCCTCGTGGATCGCGAGTTCAGCCATCCGCTCTACACGTTCGCGACGCTCGCCGCTCAGCAAGCCCTGCGTGGCCTTCAGGGCCGGCGGCGGACCTGGTTCGCCGGCGCGCACCTCGGCTACGGCTTCCACGAAGACGGCTGCCGCTCAGGCTACGAGGCGGCCGAGCTGCTGACCTCGGCCGCAACGGCCCGTTCCGCATGAGGTCGCACCTCCTCGAGGGGAAGGTCACCCACCTTCGGACTCGCCCGTTCACGAACCGACTGGATCATGCGGTCTTCTACTTCGCCCTCGACCTCGCCGAGCTCGAGGAAGTGACGCGCAGGATCCGGCTCGTCCGGCGCAACCGGCCGGGCGTGCTCACCTTCCGGGATGGCGACCACCTGGATCCGCCGGCGCGCGACCTGGAGGTCGCGGTTCGGCAGCACCTCCGTGACCATGGCGAGGACCCCGAGGGCTGGCGGGTGACCCTCGTGACCAACCTGCGGGTCTTCGGCTACGTGTTCAACCCGGCCAGCTTCTTCCTGTGCCGCGATGCGGCCGGAGAGCTCCGGATCGTCGTCGTGGAGGTCCACAACACGCACGGGGAGCGACATCTCTACACGCTCCGACCGGAGCGGCAGGGAGCCTCGCACGTCGCATCGATGGACAAGGACTTCTACGTCTCGCCGTTCATCGACATGGTGGGGCAGTACACCGTGCGCGTCCGAGACCACCGCACCAGCCTGCGGATCGCGATCGACGAGAGCCAGGGTGGGGAGCCGGTGCTCCACACGAGCCTCGTCCTCAGGCGCGTCCGCCTCACCGACCGGGCCGTCGCCCGGATGCTGGTCCGGTACCCCTTCGTGACGCAGAAGACGATCGGCGCGATCCACCTGCATGCATGGCGCCTGTGGCGACGCGGCGCCCACTTCTATCGCCACGGGGAGGCCACGCGCCGCCGCGGGGACGCCGCCAGGCCCCACGGGGAGGCCGCTCCGTGAGCGAGCGAGCGGCCGCCCGGCGCATCCGCGGTGTCCCGGGACCGGTCCTGGCCGACTTCGCCTGGCGAATCGGCGTCGCGGCCGCGTCCCGCATCCGGATCGGCAGCCTGACCGTCGTCCTCCCCGACGGGTCGCGTCGCGTGTTCGGCGACCGCCAGGCGGTGCGTCGAGGGGAGATCCGCATCCACGACCAGGAGGCTCTCGTCCGCATCCTGCTCCACGGCGAGACCGGGGCCGGTGAGGCATACATGGATGGGCTCTGGTCCAGCCCGGACCTTGTCGCGCTCATCGAGCTGGCGGCGCTGAACCGCGCGTCGCTGGCGCTGTCGGCCGGCTGGTGGCGCGTGCCCGCCCAGCTTGGCCGGACGCTGGCCCACCGGGCGAGGCGCAACACGCACGCCCAGAGCAAGCGCAACATCGCGGCCCACTACGACCTCGGGAACGACTTCTACCGGCTGTTCCTCGACGAGACCATGACCTATTCCAGCGCCGTGTTCGCCTCGCCCGACCAGTCGCTGGCGGATGCGCAGCGGAACAAGAACCGGGTCATCGCCGAGCGCGCCGGTCTCGCCCGGGGACAGCACGTGCTGGAGATCGGCACGGGATGGGGCGGGTTTGCCCTGTATGCCGCGGGCGAGCTGGGTTGCCGCGTGACGACGCTCACGATCTCCCGCTAGCAGCACGCGCTGGCGTCCGAGCGGGTCCGCGCCGCCGGGCTCGAGGACCTCGTCGACGTGCAGCTCCGGGACTACCGCGAGATCAGCGGCACCTACGACGCGATCGTCTCCATCGAGATGCTGGAGGCGGTGGGCGCCGAGTACTTCACGATGTTCTTCGCTGCCTGTGACCGGGCGCTTGCCCCCGGCGGCAGGATGAGCCTCCAGTCGATCACCTTCCCGGACGCCGCCTACGAGGCCCAGCGTCGCGGCGCCAACTGGATCCAGCGGTACATCTTCCCCGGCGGCCTGTGCCCCTCGCTCGCCGTGATCGAGCGGGCAACGCGCGACACGAACCTCCTCATCACCGGCGTCGAGGACGTTGCCCCCCACTACGTACGGACGCTGGCCGCGTGGCGGACGCGCTTCCTCGAGCAGCTCGAGGCCGTCCGGGCGATGGGCTTCGACGAGCGCTTCGTGCGGATGTGGGAGTACTACCTCTCCCTGAGCGAGGCCGCGTTCGCCACCGGGGCCACCCAGGTCCAGCAGATCGTGTTCGAGAAACGACCCGGGATCCTGTAGCGATCCCGCAGAGGCGCGGCACCATGCCTGGCAGGGACCGTGCTGAGCCGCCCGGACATGCCGGTGGCGACAGTCGCCGGCATCTTCCGCTACGCTCCGCGCCCAGGAAAGGAATGCTCGTTGCCGCCAGAGCCGTTTCCGCGCGCCGCGCTCGACGCGAATCGGTCCGGACGCCTCACGCCGGATCAGTCCACCTTCTACCGGGGGGAGGCAGCGTCGGACCGCAAGAACCTCCTGATCGGCGGCCTGGTCGTTGCGGGGCTGGGAGCCGTGGTCGTCTTCGGCGCGCTCACTGGTCGGGCTCCCGGCGGCCGGCTGGAGTCGCTCCTGGTCGGCGTAGCGTTGCTCGCCGTCGGCGCCGTGGTCGCGTTCTTCGGGGGGATCCGCGGGTCGCAGGCGAAGGCCGCGGCCGTGGACGCGGGACGGGTCACCCTGCTGGAGGGGCCGTTCCGGCGCGAGCGCCGGGACCGGCGGGACGGCTCGTTTGGGGACGACTCCAGCCACATCAGCCCCGGGAACGAGTACGAGTACTACCTCCTTGTCGGCGACCGCAGCTTCTCCGTGCCGCAGGAGCAATGGGAGGCCGCGCCGGAGGATGGTGTCGTCCGGGTCTACCTGCTGGGGGACTCGGACAGGATCGTCAACCTGGAGCGGATCGCCGACGCCCCGCCGCCGCAGGTGCCCGGCTTCGTGCGTGCCGCGGTGGAGCTGGCCGCGAAGTCCCCGGACCCGGACCGGGCCGCGGAGGCCCGGGCGCTCCTCCGCCAGGAGGACGCGCTGACGGGCGTCGCCGCCGTCACGACCACGCCGGGGGGCGCTGCGGCCGCGACCACCGGGGCTCCCTCGGGGGCGCCGGCCGTCCCCCTGGAGCAGGCGATCCTCGGGACCTGGCGGAGTGACCTGGCCGGCATCACATACGAGTTCCGGGCCGACGGATCCGCCATCGCGAGCTCACCGCGGCACGGCGTCCGCGAGCAGCGCTGGTCCCTGGCTGGCCCGGGCACGATCCACCTCGACGATGCCACGCTCCACGCCACGGTCGATGGCGACGCCCTCTCGCTCGGGGAGCCGCCACGGTTCCTCACGTTCCATCGCGTGGGCTGACGCAGCTCTTGCTGGTGCCCGGGGGCCCGGAGTCGGCCCCCGCCGACGTTCGACGAGGCGGGGGCGCTGGATCCGATAGCGGCCCCCCGAGCTCCACGGCTCGCCGCTTCGCGTTTCCGGTACTCTCTCGTGACCATCCGACCGTCGACGGAGCGTCCCCCGTGATCTGCTCGAGCTGCGCGACCGAGAACAAGCCCGGTCGGAAGTTCTGCGTCCGATGCGCCACTCCGCTGGCGGCCGCATGCCCTTCGTGCAGCGCGCCGTTCGACCCGGGCGACGCCTTCTGCGGGGAATGCGCGGCACCGCTCGGCCCAGGCGGCGCGCTCGCGCCTGCGGCCCGTCCCCCGGTCTCCGTCTCCGCAGCGCCGGCCGTCGCGGAGCGCCGCCTGGTCAGCGTCCTGTTCGCCGACCTCGTCGGCTTCACCCCGTTCGCAGAGGAACGGGACGCCGAGGACGTCCGGGACACCCTGACCCGCTACTTCGACATCGCCACCGACGTCATCACCCGCTACGGCGGGATCGTGGAGAAGTTCATCGGCGACGCGGTCATGGCCGTGTGGGGCGCGCCGACCGCTCGCGAGGACGACGCCGAGCGAGCCGTCCGGGCCAGCCTCGATCTCGTCGACGCGGTCCGGACCCTGGGATCCGGCATCCAGGCGCGCGCGGGCGTCCTCACGGGGGAGGCCGCGGTCACCGTCGGGGCCACCAACCAGGGCATGGTCGCCGGTGACCTGGTCAACACCGCGGCGCGGCTCCAGGGCGTTGCCCAACCCGGCACGGTCCTCGTAGGCGAAGCGACGATGCGGGCGGCAAGCGCCGCGATCGCGTTCGACGAGGCGGGGGAGCAGAGCCTCAAGGGCAAGGAGAGCCCCGTGCCCGCCTGGCGCGCCCTGCGCGTCGTCGCCCAGCGCGGCGGCTACGGCCGCGCGGACCTCCCGGAGCCCCCATTCGTGGGCCGCCACGAGGAGATCCGGCTGCTCAAGGACGTCATCGCCACGACTGGCAGAGATCGGCGGACCCGGCTCGTCTCAATCACGGGCCCCGGCGGTATCGGCAAGAGTCGCCTTGCCTGGGAGCTGGAGAAGTACGTCGACGGGATCAGCGAGACCATCTACTGGCACCGCGGCCGCTCCCCCGCGTACGGCGAGGGGATCACCTTCTGGGCGTTGGGCGAGATGGTCCGCCGTCGGGCCAGGCTGGCTGAGGATGACGACGAGGCAACGACGCGCGTTCGGATCCGGGCCACCGTTGCCGAGCACGTCCCGGCCGACGAGGATCGGCGCTGGGTGGAGCCCGCGCTCCTCACGCTGCTGGGGCTCGAGCCCGCTCCCGCCGGCGGGCGCGACGTCCTGTTCGCCGCCTGGCGGATCTTCTTCGAGCGGATCGCCGAGCGCGGCACGACCGTGCTCCTGTTCGAGGATCTCCAGTGGGCCGACACCGGGCTCCTCGACTTCATCGAGCACGTGCTGGAGTGGTCGAAGAAGGTCCCGCTCCTCGTCGTGACCCTGGCCCGACCGGAGCTCCTGGACCGTCGACCCGACTGGGGAGCGAAGACCCGGAACCTGACGAAGCTGACCCTCCAGCCGCTGACGGACGAGGCGATGCGGGCACTCCTCGAGGGCTTCGTCCCCGGCCTTCCCGGCACTGCCGTCGCGACGATCCTGGGCCGGGCCGAGGGGATGCCGCTCTACGCGGTCGAGACGGTCCGGATGCTCGTGGCGGACGGGCGGCTGGTCCTCGCCGACGGGGTCTATCGTCCGGTGGGCGAGTTCGGCGCCCTCGCAATCCCCGACACTCTCCGCTCGCTCATCGCGAGCCGCCTCGACGCCCTCGATCCGGCCGACCGGAGCCTCGTCGCCGACGCCTCCGTCCTTGGCGCGTCGTTCACGCCGGCCGGCCTGACGGCGGTCAGCGGGATCGATGTCGAGACCCTCGAGCCGCGCCTTCGGGCCCTCGTTCGGCGCGAGCTGTTTGACCTGGAGATCGATCCGCGCAGCCCGGAGCGAGGCCAGTACCGCTTCGTCCAGTCGCTCATCCGCGAGGTTGCCTACGGGACCCTCGCCCGGCGCGACCGGCGGACTCGACACCTCGCCGCGGCCCGCTACTTCGAGGCGCTGGGCGACGACGAGCTGGCTGGCGCGCTGGCCTCCCACTACGTCGCCGCACACGAGACCTCGGCCAAGGGCGCCGAAGCGGATGCCGTCGCGATCCAGGCGCGGCTCGCCGTGTCCGGTGCTGCCGAGCGGGCGGCGACCCTCGGCGCCCATGACGAGGCCGTGGCGTACCTTCGCTCTGCCATCGCGATCACGGCTGATCCCGGCGCGCGCGGTGGGCTCCTGCTGCGCGCGGCGCGGTCGGCGAACGCCGCGGCGCGCCACGTCGACGCCGGGGTATTGGTGCGCGAGGCGATTGATCTGGCGCGAGCGGCCGGGGATCCGTCGGGCGTGGGCAGCGCGCAGGACTTCCTTGGCGAGGTCCTCATCGACGCGGGCCAGCCGGCGGAGGCCGTGGAGGTGCTCGAGGCGGCGGTCGAGGCGTTTCCCGAGACGGGAAGCGATCACGTTCGTGCTGCGCTCCGGGCGACCCTGTCGCGGGCCCTGATGCGCACCGGCCAGCCGGCGCGGTCGATCCAGGCGGCCGACGGCGCCCTTGACCTCGCCGAGCACCTGGGACTCGACCGGATCATCGCGGAGACGTTCAACAACAAGGGCTCGTCGCTCGGCTATCTCGGCCGTCAGCGCGAAGCGATCGCCCTGCTCAAGGCCGCCGTGGAGCTGGCTCACGCGCGGGGCTTCGTCGCGGCGGAGATCCGGGCCCTGTCCAATCTCGCCGCCTCCATGGACGACGACCCGCGGCGGGTGCGAGAGACGGTCGAGCTGGCGGTGAGCCTGGCGCGCCGAGTGGGGAACCGGTCGTTGGCCAACTGGGCGGCAAGCACCAGGCTCTATACGACCTTCCTCACGGCTGAAGGATGGGACGACGCCCTGGCCGAGGCCGAGCAGGAGCTTGCCGACGCTCGCGCCGACTCCGTCGCGAGCCCGCTCGACGAGATCCGTAGCCTGTCAATCCAGGCATTGATGCGGGTCGCAAGAGGCGACTCGACCGATGCGACGTTGGCTAGCGTCGAGGCCCTCGCCGAACAGACATCGGACGCCTTTGGTGCCGCGGCTGTGCACCTGCTGCGCGGCGATCGGGCCCTGCTGGCGGGCGAGTACGCCGAGGCCTGCCGGGAGATGCTCCTCGCTTCCACCGAACCGAACCTGGGCGAAGTCTTCCTCGCGCGCGCCGTCCGTGCGGCGCTATGGGGCCGCGATGGCGCGATGGCCCACGAGGTGGCCGATCGACTCGACGCGCACCCCAGCTCCACCGCCGCGATGACGGCCGCCCGGATCGCCGCCCGAGCCGGGATCGCCGCCCTCGAGGGTCGACGCGACGACGCGATCGCCGGCTATGGAGACGCGCTCGCCCGGTATCGCGCACAGGGCCAGGACTTCGAGCTGGGGTGCGCCGGTCTCGACTCCGTGCTGCTCGTCGGCCCGGACGAGCCGTCGGTGCGCGCGGCCGCCGAGGAGGCCCGGGCGATCTTCGAGCGCGTCAGGGCCCTGCCGTACCTGGAGCGACTCGACGCGGCCATGGCCGGGCAGGGGTTGGCCGCCCCAGGGGACCACGTCTGAACCTCGCGTCTCCCTCTCCCCCCGGCCCTCGATGGCGGCGGCGTCAGGGCCCCGGGCCCGGTCAGCCGTCCCGGCGGGCGTCCGGGCAGAGGTTCCGGTACTCGCACCAGCGACAGCGCCAGGAGTCCGGGCGCGGGTCGAACTCGCGGCGGCGGGCACGACCTGCCATCGCGACCAGGTCCCGCTCGAACGCGGCCAGCTGCGCGGCCGTGCGCCCCGTCAAGACCTCCGTCCCGCTGTCGGCGAAGTAGACGCAGAGGCGGGAGGCCGGCCGGAGCGTCTCGCCCGTCGTGGGATCGCGCAGGGCCCCGCGAGCGCCGGCGTATGCGTACGCGGTCAGCTGGCGGTCGGCGTCAACGTCGACCTGGCCGCGGGCCCGGCCGGTCTTGTAGTCGAGGACCTCCGTGGAGCCGTCGGGCGCGCGGTCGACGCGGTCGACGTAGCCGACGAACCGGACGGTGCTCGTCTCGGCCGGAGCCTCGGCGAAGACCTCGGCGGCGATCGCCACGTTCACGCCGAAGCCCAGCTCCGCCGCGACCGGGATAGAGAGACTGGACGCCTCGCGCTCGAGGAAGCGCGCGAGCACGGGGGCGGCGCGGACACGCGCCCCCGCCAGCTCCCCGGGCTCGAGACCGGCGCGCTCGAGGACCTGGTCGCACGCCCGCTGGAGGAGGTCGAGCCCGGGCTCGGGCGTGCCTTCGGCGCGGACCCGGATGCGCTGGCGGATGAAGACCTCGAACGCCTTGTGGACGGCATTGCCGAACGCGAACTGGCCGGGCGAGACCTCGCCCGGGAGGCGCTCCACGTACCGGAATGCGTACCGGCGAGGGCATGCCTCGTACGTGGACATCGATGAGTAGCTCTCGTACGCGGGCAGAGGCGCGTCTGCGGCGCGGAGCGGCGTGGTGGGTGCTTCGACGATCGTCACGCGACGATCCTGCGTCTGGATCGTGCCAGCTAGGTTGGCACGGCCGCATGCGGCGCGGAGCTCAGTGGCGGGCCAGGATCGCGAGGATCTCGTCGCCGTAGCGATCGAGCTTCGCGGGGCCCATCCCCTTCACCCGCCGCAGAGCGGCGATCGAACCCGGCCGCTGCTCGACGATCGCGGCCAGGAGCGCGTCGTGGGCGACGACGTAGGCGGGCACGTCGTCGGCCCGGGCGCGCGCCGATCGCCACGCGCGCAGGTCCGCCATGAGCGTCTCGTCGGTGGGGCGCCCCGCGGCCGCCGAGGCGACGGGGGCCCCCGGCAGCACAGTCACCCGGGGCGTACGGATACCGCGGGCCCCCGGCAGCGCTCCCAGCCGCGGCAGCGCTCCCGCGCCGCCTCCTTCGAGCGCGCGCAGGAACCGGCTCGGGCGCCGCTGTGCCTCGCGATCGCCCGGCCCGGCGCGACGCTCGGCCCAGGAGAGGGCCAGGTGGCGTCGGGCGCGGGTCAGCCCGACGTAGAGGAGCCGCAGCTCCTCGGCGAGCGCATCGTCGTCGTCGGCCGCCTGCCGGATCGGCAGGGTTCCCTCCTCCAGCCCCGGGAGCAGGACCGCGTCCCACTCGAGCCCCTTCGCCCGGTGGAGCGTGAGCAGGTTCACGCCGTCGGCCGAGCCCTCCGCCTCCGCGGCGGCCCGCGCCTCGAAGTCAGCGATTAGCGCCCGGGCGTCGAGCCCCGGTGCCGCCTCGAGCCCCGGTGCCGCCTCGATCGCCGGCCGACGGGCGACCGCCTCCCGGGCGATTTCCAGGACCAGCGCAAGCGACGCCGTCCGCTCCCTCGCCTCCGCGCCCACGGCGTCGCCGTCGGGGTCGAACCCGAGATCCGCTCGCAGGCGTACCTCGAGGGCGTCGACGACCTCAGGGCCGCGCGCCCCCGCCGGCAGCCGGCGCAGGATCCGGAGCGCCTCGCGCACCTCTCGCCGCTCGAAGAAGCGCTGCCCGCGGACGCGGAAGGCGATCCCGGCCTTCGTGAGGGCCGCCTCGAGTGGCGGGACCTGGGCGTTGATCCGGACGAGGACCGCGATCTCGGCGCGCGGCGTCCCACCGTCGATGAGCCGCTGGATCGTCGCCACGAGCAGCGCCAGCTCGGTCTCGCCGTCTGCGCACCGCCGGATCTTCGGCTTCGGCCCGGAAGGCTGCGTTGCCACGAGCCGCTTCCGTCGGCCCTCGGCCGCGAGCAGGCGGTTGGCAAGGGCGAGGATCTCGGGGCTGCTACGGTAGTTGCGGTCCAGGGTCACCTGGCGGGCCGCCGGGAAGCGGGCCTCGAAACCGGTCAGGAACGCC
>JANXWH010000175.1 GCA_025351245.1 Chloroflexota bacterium
CGCCGCCGCGCCCACCGCTCCGCCCGCTCCGCCCGCACCGAACGCGCCCGCGGCGGTCGGCCCGGCCCCCTCGACGCTCCCGAAGTCCGGCGACCCCGACGCGCGGATGACCCCGGCGGTCCGCCGGTTGCTCCGCGAGCACGGCCTTTCGGCCGCCCAGGTCCCCGGGACCGGTGGTGGCGGCCGGATCACCCGCGACGACGTCCTCGCGGTCGTCGAGGCGATCCGGACCGGCGGCACGCCGGCAATCACGACCGGCGCGGCGCCGTCTGCCGCTGCGCCCGCCCCGATCGCCGCTCCCGGTCCTGCGGCGGGCTCCGCACCCGCTGCGACGGGCCCGGTCGTGGTCTTCCCGCCCGGCGCGGACGAGGTCCTCGTGCCGATGACGAAGATGCGGCAGGGAATCGCCGCGCAGATGACCCGTGCGCTCCTGGTGCCTCACGCGTACGTGCACGTCGAGGTGGACGTGACGAACCTCGTCCGGCTGCGCGACTCCGCGAAGCGCGAGTACCAGGCGCGCGAGGGCATCAGCCTCAGCTACGTGCCGTTCGTGATGAAGGCGGTCGTCGAGGCGCTCCGGAAGCAGCCCACCTTCAACGCGGTGTGGACCCACGAGGGGCTCCTCGCACGGCGGCGCGTCAACCTGGGCGTGGCCGTGGCCGTGGACGACGGCCTGATCGTCCCGGTCGTCCGCGACGTGGACCAGCTCTCCATCAACGGGATCAACCGGGCCGTCGCCGAGGTGGCCGTCCGCGCCCGGGCCAACCGGTTCCGGGTCGACGACTTCGGGGGCGGGACCTTCACGGTGGACAATACGGGCTGGTTCGGCAGCAACCTGACGATGCCGATCATCAACGTCCCGGAGGTTGCGATCCTCACGATGGAGGCGATCACGAAGCGCCCCGTCGTGATCGAGACGCCGCAGGGCGACGTGATCGCCATCCGGCCCATCATGAACATGGTCATCGGGATCGACCACCGCGCGAACGACGGCGCCCAGGCCGGGTTCTTCCTCCGCGACGTGAAGGCGTGGCTGGAGGGCGTCGGCCCCGAGACGCCGATCTACTAGGAGCGGGTCGTGACCGGAGAGCCCGTCGCGCCGACGGCCGCGCCGGGCGCGGAGCCCGACCTCGATCGGCCCCGCGCCTCCATCGAGGAGCGAGCGCGGCGCCGCGAGCGGCTCCAGGCCGGTCGCGACCGGTATACGGCCCTGCTCCGGAGCCTCCAGGCCGGTCGCGAGGTACAGCTGGCGCGGCCCGGGGCGCGCTTCCGCGTTGAATGGCACCCGGTCCTGCGGACGCTGATCCTCGTCACGATCGCCGTCCTGGTCCTCTGGTTCGGGGCCCGGGCAGGGCTCGACTGGATCCGTCGCGGGCAGCTGACCACGTGGACCGGCCCGGACGCGACCGTCCAGTCCGGCCAGGTGCTCCAGGGGTGCCCGATCGTCGACGCGATCGACAACCCGGTCTTTCCGTCGTGGGTCCGCTGGAACGGGAGCATCTACCGCTACTCCGGCTGGAAGCGACCCTTCATGGGGATCGATCGGACGGCCGGGTTCAGCGAATCCGGGTACCGGACGGGCGACCTCCACCTCTACCTGATCGAGAACACCCCCGACGGGAAGTCGCGCGACAACGTCCTCCTCTGGTTCGAGGGCGGGATCGCCGGTGTCGAGTACGCCCGGACCCCCGACTGCAGTTGAGACGTAGACTCTCCGCCATGCGCCGCGACCTGCCGATCTTCGTCCCCGCGGCCGGGCCGCCCGGCGCCGTCGCCGCCGCGATCGGCGCTCCCCTCGTCGCCGCGGTCGCGCCCCCGGTTGCCGGCCACGTCACCCCCGATCCCACCGCGCGTCGCCACCCCGACTGGCTCAAGGCGAAGATCGGCGCGGGCGACGAGTACCAGGATCTCCGCCGCCTGGTTCGCGGACTCAACCTCAACACCGTGTGCCAGGAGGCCCGCTGCCCGAACATCGGGGAGTGCTGGGACCAGCGGACGGCCACCGTGATGATCCTGGGCGACACGTGCACCCGAGCCTGCGGGTTCTGTGCCATCAAGACCGGCCGGCCCACGTGGTTCGACGCCGACGAGCCGCGTCGGGTGGCGGAGGCCGTCGCGGCGATGGGCCTGGAGCACGTGGTCGTCACCTCGGTGGCGCGCGACGACCTGCCCGACGGCGGCGCGGGCGTCTTCGCGGAGACGATCCGGCGGCTGCGCGACCGCTGCCCGGAGATGGGCGTGGAGGTGTTGATCCCCGACTTCAACGGCCAGGAGGCGCCGCTCCGCACGGTGATGGAGGCCGGCCCCGACATCCTCAACCACAACGTGGAGACGGTCGAGCGTCTCCAGGCCCCGGTCCGGAAGCGTGCCCGCTACGACCGCAGCCTGGGGGTGCTCGAGCGCGCGAAGGAATACGCGGCCGAGCTGGGGCGGACCGCCCACACGAAGAGCTCGATCATGGTGGGCCTCGGCGAGGAGCGCGCGGAGCTGTCCCAGGCCTTCCGGGACCTGCGCGCGGTCGACTGCGACATCCTGACCATCGGCCAGTACCTGCGGCCCACGGTCGCCCACCTGCCGCTGGTCCGCTACTACCACCCGGACGAGTTCGCGGAGATGAAGGCCGAGGCGCTCGCGCTCGGCTTCCGGCACGTGGAATCGGGACCGCTCGTGCGGTCCTCGTACCACGCCCGCGACCAGGTTCCCGGCGCCGAGCTGCGGGCGCTCCGCCGCCGGGCGGCGCTCGACGGGGATGGCCGGGTGATCCCGGGCGCGACGGCCTGACGCGATATGCTCGGCGCATGACCCGCCCGCTCTCGCGCAAGATCCCGCTCGCCGAGCTCCACTGCCACCTGGGCGGCGCGGTGACGCCGGCGATCATGTGGGGGATCGCCCACAGCCAGGGGATCCGGCTCCCGACGAAGGACTACTGGGAGTTCCGGGACATGATCACGGTCTCCAGCCGGCGCGGCCGCTCCTTCGACGGCTACCTGGACCTGTTCCACTGGACGGAGCTGATCCAGTCGTCGCCGATCGCGGTGGAGCGCTCGGTCTACGAGGTGATCGGCGGGGCGTATCGCAAGAACAACGTCACCACCATGGAGCTCCGTTTCAACCCGATGAAGCGGAACCGTGGCGGCGAGCAGGACCTGGA
>JANXWH010000010.1 GCA_025351245.1 Chloroflexota bacterium
GCTCAGAGCGCGGTGAGAGCCGGGTTCTCCGTTCGCGGAGGCCCGGCTCTCATGCTGCCCTGTCTGCGAACCCGGGCCTTTCGTGCTCGTGTCGCGGCCGCCCACCGCCTGTGCAGTTCCGCGCGATGTGGTGCACGCAGACACCTGCGCGATAGGAATCCTGCCGCGCGTGTGGTAGTACTTCTGTCCCACTCCCCGTGGAGCCGCCGATCGCCCCTGAGTCGGCAGCCACGAGGCCAGGGAGAAGGAGACCGTGCCCCGTGATTCGGATGCTATCGGAGAGGATGTCCCAGAACGAGGAAGGCCAGGGTCTCGCCGAGTACGCTCTCATCCTCGCCCTAATCGCGATCGTGGCGATCGTCGCGTTGCTCTTCCTGGGTGGCCAGATCAGTACCATTCTGAGCGACGTTGGTAACTCGGTCTAGCGAATTGGCGGCCCACCGCGCAAAGAGAGCCGGCTCATGGAGTCGGCTCTCCTCGCTTCTCGGCGGCGCCGCTCGGGACTAGCGGAGCAACCCGAACAGGACGTTCGAGGCGGCACCGAACAACCCGATTCCCACCACGAGCGCCGCTGACGGAAGCGTGTAAGTGGGGAAGCGCCGCACCACTCGCACCAGGGCCATCAGCATGATCGCGATCGCGGCCGCCTTCAGCGCCCCCGGCCCCAGCAGACCCACCGACAGGTAGAGCGTCCGCGCCAAAGGGTTGCTCTCGGCACCGATACCCACGCGGGCAACGGCGGGGACGAATGTCGCAAGGTCCAGGAGCTGGGCGACGGCCACCGCGACGAACACCGCGGCGTACCTGTTCGGCATGGGGCGAAGCACCGGTTGCTCCTTCGCGTCGGGTAGTGACCTGTGGACCGAAAGCATCGGTGCGTGGCAGCCGCACGGTCCATAGGACCTCAGTCACCCTCGAGCCGGCCCTGAGTACCGCCTTGGCTCGGCGATGCACCCGGAGCGGGACGTTCGGGCAGTGACTGGACCAACGTGGTCGCTGCCTGTGGGGGCTCACCCCGCTGCTCCGCAGTTCGTCGCGCCCGCGCGGGCACGGGGCCAGGAACGGGCCATTCCGCACTGGCGGACGTGTTGCGCGGCCCGGCACGCTCGCGCCGCTGGAGGTCCAATGCTCATCCCCTTTCCCGCGCGCGACGGCGAGCGGTCCGGCCCCGCGGCGATCACGCCGGGCGGCGGCCGCTGGAATCGCATGTCCGCCGATGGCTGCGCGCAGCTCCAGGCTGCGGCCTGCGCGATCCTGGAACGGACGGGCGTCCGGGTCGACCACCCGGAGGCGCGACGGCTCCTGGCGGCGGCCGGCGCCAGGGTCGACGCCGCGGACCGCGTTCGCATCCCGGCCGCGCTCGTCGCCGAGGCACTCGCGGTCGCGCCGAAGGCACTCACGCTGCACGACCGGTTGGGCCTGCCGGCGATTGCGTGGGGCGGCGAGACGGCCTGGTTCGGGCCCGGCTCGGACTGCCCCTACGTGGTGGACGGGAGAACGGGCGAGCGGCGCCTCGCGACGCTCGACGACCTCCGGGCCGGCATCGCGCTCGTGGACGCGCTCCCGAACCTGGCGTTCGCGATGTCGATCTTCCTGCCCTCGGACGTGGACGGACGGACCGCGGACCGCCACCAGGCGGTGGCGATGCTCACCGGGACGACGAAGCCGCTGATCATCGTGACATACGAGCTCGACGGGCTCCGCGACGTGCTGGCGATGGCGGAGGCAGTCGCCGGTGGCGCCGGGGAGCTCGCGGCACGGCCGTCCGTGGCCTGGTACATCAACGTGACGCGCGGTCTGCTCCTCGACGCAGACGCGCTGGGCCGGCTTCTCTTCCTCGCCGAGAAGGGCCTGCCGGCGCTCTGGATTCCGGTCACCTCGGGCGGGACGACGGGGCCGGTCACCGTCGCCGGGACGCTGGCGGTGAATCACGCGGGGGTGCTCGCCGGCCTCGTGATCGCGCAGCTCGTCCGCGAAGGCGCGCCGGTCGTGGTGCCCGGCTTTGGTGGGGATGCCCTCGACCTGCGAACCACGGTCGACCCGTACGTCGGCCCCGATCCGAAGGGCGCGGCGGAGGCGCTGGCCCACCACCTGGGGCTCCCGATGTTCAGCCTCGGCGGCGGCGCGGATTCGAAGATCGTCGACGGCCAGGCCGCCGCGGAGGCCGCCGCCGCCATCCTCCTGGACGCGCTCGCCGCAGGCCAGGTGACCCACGACAGCGGCTACCTGGAGTCCGGGCTCGCCGGGTCGCTGGCGCAGCTCGCGATCTGTGACGAGCTGGTGGGCTGGACGCGCGCGGCAACCGCGCCGCTGGACCTCTCGGACGAGGCGCTCGCGCTCGACCTGGTGGACGCGCTCGGGCCCGACGGATCGTTCCTCGAGGCCGACCACACCCTGGCGCACTACCGCTCGCGCTGGTACCCAAGCCTCTTCGATCGCCGCTCCCGCGGCGCGTGGGCCGCCGCCGGCGGACAGGCGCTGGGTGCCCGCGCCGCCGACCGGGTGGATGCGATCCTCGCCGGGCGTGCGGTCCCGCCGCCTCTCCCCGAAGCGGCCTCGGCAGAGCTCCGCGAGATCGTGGCCCGCGCCGAAGCCCGGGCCGGTCTCTGACGCCGCCTAACCGGCGGATCGGGCCGCGTCCCACGGGCCGCGGCGGGTGCTGTGAGGCGCCGCGCGACGCGGCGAGAGGAGTTCAATGGACGAGACGCGATTCGCGATCCTGCGCCAGGCCGTCACGGACGGCGAGCCGGCGGCGGCCGAGGCGGCCGCCCGGGAGGCGCTCGCGGCGGGGATCCCGCCGCTCCGTCTCATCGACGAGGCGGCCATGCCGGCCCTGCGCGAGGTCGGAGAGGGGTTCTCCAACGGGGACCTGTTCCTGCCCGACCTGATGCTCGCCGCGCGGGCGATGCAGGCCGCGATGCGCGTGATCGAGCCGGCACTCGGTGCCGGCGGCGAGCGGCGCGCATCGGCGGGCCGCGTTGTGCTCGGCACGGTGGCCGGCGACATCCACGAGATCGGCAAGAACCTCGTGGCGACACTCCTGTCCGCGAACGGCTTCGAGGTCTACGACCTGGGCGTCGACGTGTCCGCGACCGCATTCGCCGCCAAGGCCGCCGAGGTGAGCGCCGACCTGGTCGGCGTCTCGGCGCTCCTCACCACCACGATGACCGGGCAGCGCGCCGTGGTCGAGGCGCTCGGCGCCGCCGGCCTCCGGCCCCACGTCAAGGTGATGGTCGGCGGGGCACCCGTGACACGCGCCTGGGCCGAGGAGATCGGCGCCGACGCCTACGCGGAGGACGCGATCGCCGCCGTCGACACCGCTCGCCGGCTCCTCGGCGTGTCGGCATGAGCCGGAGTTTCGGGATGCCCGCAACCGCCTCCGCCCAGCCACCGACCGCCGCGACGCGTCGACCGCTGGCCACGCTCGTCGATCCGGCGATCCGACTCGAGGTCCTCGATGCTGCGGCGCTCGACCGCATCCACGCGGCCACCCTCGAGCTGATCGAGACAGTCGGCGTCCGCTTCCCGTCTGCACGGGCCCAGGCGATCTGGGCCGACCACGGCGCGCAGGTCGACCCGGGAACCGGGATCGTCCGCGTCCCCGGGCACGTCATCGACGCGGCGTTGCGGAGCGCCCCGGCGGCCTTCACGCTGGCCGGCCGGGAGCCCGAACGCGACCTGCCCCTCGACGGTCACCATGTCTGGGCCGCCACCGACGGCTGCGGCGTGGAGGTCGCCGACCTCGCCACCGGGGAGCGCCGACGCTCGACGCTGGACGACGTCGCGTCGATCTGCCGGGTTGCCGAGGAGCTGCCGGACGTCGGCTTCATCTGGATGCCGGTCTCGGCCCAGGACGTGGCGCCCGAGACCCGCGCGCTCCGGGAGCTGGCGGCCGCGCTGAGCATCACCACGAAGCACGTCCAGACCGAATCGATCATGCACCCGCGCGAGGCGGCCGTCGCCGTCGAGATGGCGCTCGCGCTCGCCGGCAACCGTGCCGCGCTGCGTGCGCGGCCGCCCCTCTCGTTGACGTTCTGCACCATCAGCCCGCTCGCACACGAGGCCGGCGCGCTCGACGCCGCGCTCGTGGCGGCGGAGGCCGGGATCCCTACGGGCTTCATGACCATGGCGTCGTGCGCCCACACGGGCCCGGCGACGCTCGCCGGCACCCTGGCGGTGGGGAACGCGGAGGTGCTCTCGGCGCTGGCGCTCGTGGAGCTGGCCGTCCCGGGCGCGCCCGTCTATTACGCCGCTGCGCAGACCGCGATGGACCTGCGGACCGGCGCGTACACCGGCGGCGGCCCCGAGGACGTCCTGTTCGGGCTGGCGTCGGGGGAGCTGGCGGAGCGCTATCAGCTGCCGCTCTCGATGGGCGCGTTCGCGACGGGCGCGCACGTGCCCGACTGGCGGGCCGGCCTGGAGAACGGCCTCGCGGCCCTTGCCGCGTGCGTCGGCCGGGCGGACATGCTCCTGGGCATGGGCCTGCTCGCCGGCAGCCGGATCTGGTCGTACGAGCAGCTCCTGCTCGACGCCGAGATCCTGGGCCTGGTCCGCGGGATCTGCCGCGGCATCCCGGTGGACGATGAGTCGCTCGCACTCGACGTGATCCGCGCCGTCGGCCCTGGCGGGGACTTCCTCGCCGAGCCCCACACCCGCCGGCACATGCGCGAGCGTTGGAGCCCGGCGCTCATCGATCGCCGCCCGCCCGCGCCCGATGGCACGCCGCGAGTGGATGCACGGCAGCGAGCCCACGAGCGGGCACTCGAACTGCTCGCGACGGCGCCGGGCGCGCCGCTCGATCCGGCGCTCGCCGCGGAGCTCGTGCGGATCGCGGATACGGCCGGGGAGCCGGGCCGGTGACCGGGCAGGCCGGCCGGCGCCCGACCCTGGACCTGCTGGACGCAGCGGGCATCGAACGGATCCTCGATGAGGCGCTCGCGATCCTCCGGGACCCGGGGGTCCGGGTGGCTGATGCTGAGGCGCGGACGCTCCTGGAGGGCGTTGGTGCCGCCGTTCACGAGGGCGTGGCTCGCATCCCGGAGTCTGCGGTCCGGGCCGCGCTGGCGACCGTCCCGCGGGCGTTCACGCTCCACGCGCGCGACGGCTCGCCGGCCGTCCGGTATGGCGCCGGCGAGGTGGCATTCGACCCGGGCTCGTGCGGCGTCGCGGTGCTCGACCCGGAGACGGGGGAGCATCGGCCGTCGACCGCTGCGGACCTCGTCCGGCTGGTGGCCGTGGCCGAGCGCCTGCCCGTCTACGCCGCCCAATCGACGGCCGTCGTCTGCTCCGACGTGCCCGCGGAGCTCGGCGACCGCTACCGGCTCCTGCTCGTCCTGCTCGGTGCCGACAAGCCGGTCGTGACCGGCGCGTTCACGGCCGACGGCCTGGGGCCGATGTTGGACCTGCTGGCGGCCGACGCGGGCGGCGCGGCTGCGCTTCGGGCGCGACCGCGGGCCGTCTTCGACGTCTGCCCGTCCCCGCCGCTCGACTGGACCTCGTTCGCCTCTCGCTGCCTGATCGGGCTCGCGCGCGCGGGCGTGCCGGCCCAGATGGTCTCCATGCCGCTCGCCGGCGGCGCGGGACCGGTGGCCCTCGCCGGCTCCGTGGTCCAGCACGCGGCGGAATGCCTGGCCGGGATCGTGATCCACCAGGCAGCGGCCCCGGGCGCCCCGATCGTCTGGGGCGGGGCGCCGGCGATCCTCGACATGCGGATGGGCGCCACCCCGATGGGCGCGATCGAGACGGCGATGCTCGATGCCGGCAACGCGGCGATCGGGCGGTCACTCGGCCTTCCCACGCACGGCTACCTGGGTGCGACGGACGCCAAGGTCGTCGATGCCCAGGCCGGCATGGAGAGCGCGACGACGGCGCTCGTCGGGGCGCTGGCGGGGATCGACCTCGTCTCGGGCGCCGGCATGCTCGATTCTCTGCGCTGCCAGAGCGCAGAGAAGCTCGTCATCGACGCGGAGGCGATCGCGAGCGCCCTGCGCCTCGTTCGCGGGATCGCGCTTCCGGAGGGGTCGCTCGGGCTCGAGTCGATCCGCGAGGCGGGCTTTGCCGGGCGCTTCCTGGAGCTGCCGGAGACGCGCCGCCGGTTCCGGGAGGAGCAGCACCTCCCATCGGCCGTGGTGGATCGCGGCTCGCTCCGCGCCTGGCTCCAGGGGGGCGGGGGCGACATGTTCGCCCGGGCCCGTTCGCGGGTCGACGCGCTGCTGGCCGGAGCCACGCCCTCGGTTCTGGACCCGGCTCGCGCCGGCGAGCTGGTCGGCAGGGTTGCCGCGGCGCTCCGGGCGGTCGGCTTCGACGAGTTGCCGGGCGTGGCCGAGGAGACAGCGGCGGAGGCGGCCGGGAGGTAAGCAACCCGCTCGGACGCGGCGATCGTGCGTGCCCGGGCGAACGGCGAAGCGGCACGGCCGGGCGGTTGACGATCCCCCCCGGGCGCGCCACGCTGTCGGCGGAGTCCGCCTCGCCCGTGGATCGTCACTCCGTCCGCAAGATTCATCCGGGAGGTCGCATGTCCCGTCCGGCACGCGTCGCAGCCACGCGCGCATTGCCCGCCCTGGTCGCCGTCCTCGCGATCATCACGGCAGCCTGCGGCGCTCCCGTCACGCCCGCGCTCAGCGACCCGAAACAGATCCTGGAGGCGGGGATCTCCGGCCTGCAGGAAGCGAAGACGTTCCACGTCGAGGGGACCGCGAACGGCAAGGTGGTCCTGAGCCTGGGCGGCACGACCAGGACCGGGTCCGGGGCGCCGATCACGCTCGACGGATCCACGCTCACCGGCGACGCGGATTTGGCGGGGAAGCGGGCATCCCTGTCGCTGACCGTTCCCACACTCTTCGGCCTCACCGCCGACGTCGTGGCCGTCGACCAGGCCGTCTACACGCGGGTGCCGCTATTCGGGTCGGGAGGCTGGACCAGGCAGGCCGGCACGGGCTCGATCTTCAACGCCCTCGCCGACCCGGCGAGGCTGCTCGCCCAGCTCGCGGCCTTCCTGGATCGGCCGGGAGTGGCGCCGAAGAACCTGTCGAACGAGCGCTGCGGCGATGCCGACTGCTACGCGGTCTCGTTCACGATCCCCGCGGCCGAGGTCAGCGGCGGCACGAGTCCCGCCGCGGCACTGCCCG
Source organism: Chloroflexota bacterium (assembly GCA_025351245.1). Lineage (GTDB taxonomy): Bacteria > Chloroflexota > Limnocylindria > Limnocylindrales > CSP1-4 > CTSoil-043. The sequence goes on from JANXWH010000010.1 coordinate 7,128, forward strand.
GCGGTCTGGTCGTCGGCGACATCGCGGTCACGGCGCTGGTCCGGACCGACGCGCCGCGGCTCGTGAAGCTGAGCGTCGACGTCCCGCTCGGGGCCGGCGGGACGGTCAACGTGGCAGTGGAGCTCTCGAAGTTCGGCGATCCTGTCACGATCACGCCGCCGCAGGGCAGGTAGCCAACGGCCGGGGACGGCCAGGCCGACGCAGGCGCCTCCAGGGCCGGTGCAGGTTGCCGCCGTACAATCGAAGCGTGGAATCCCCGCCCCCGTGGCTGGCCGACGAGCCGCCCCTGCCCGACGCGCCCGCGCCCGAGGACCAGCCGCCGCACGCGGCCGCCGGGCCGGATCCGCGCGCCCCGGAGCGTGACCGCGGCCTCGCCACCGGCGTCGCATCGCGCGAGGAGCTGGCCGCGACGATCACGGCGCGGCTGAATCCCGAACAGGCCCGCGCCGTCACGACGACGGACGGGCCGCTCCTGATCCTTGCCGGCGCGGGGAGCGGCAAGACCCGGGTCGTGGCCCACCGGGTCGCCTACCTGGTCGGCGTCCTGGGCGTGGCGCCGTGGCAGATCCTCGCCGTCACGTTCACGAACAAGGCTGCCGGGGAGATGCGCGAGCGGATCGTCGCGCTCGTCGGCCCGGACGACGGCCGGAAGGTGGAGATGGGCACCTTCCATGCCGTCTGCGCGCGGATGCTGCGCCGGGACGGCGCGGCGATCGGCCTGGATCCGCGCTTCGTGATCTACGACACGGACGACCAGCTGACGCTCATGAAGCAGGTCTTCCGCGAGTTCGACGTCCCGCTCCAGGGCGGCCCGATCCGGCCCCGCGGCGTGCTGGAGGCGCTCTCCCGGGCCAAGAACGACCTCGAGGGCCCCGACGCGCTCGTGGAGGCGGCGACCACGCACTACCAGGAGGAGGTTGCGAAGCTCGCCGCCGCCTACGAACGGCGCCTCCGCGATGCCGGCGCCCTCGACTTCGACGACCTCCTGGGCTGGACCGTGCGGCTCCTCGAGACCCAGCCGGACGTGCTGGCCCGGTACCAGGCGCGCTGGCGCTACCTCCACGTGGACGAGTACCAGGACACCAACCGGGCCCAGTACCGGATCGTCCAGGCGCTCGCGGCAGCACACCACAACCTGTGCGTCGTGGGCGACGACGACCAGTCGATCTACGCCTGGCGCGGGGCGGACCTTCGCAACATCCTCGACTTCGAGCACGACGAGCCAGGCGCGACCGTGGTGAAGCTGGAGCGTAACTACCGGAGCACGCAGCTGATCCTCGAGGCAGCCCATGCCGTCGTGGCCAACAACGTCGACCGCAAGGAGAAGAAGCTCTGGACCGAGAAGGCGGGTGGCCGCCTGATCCAGCGCTTCGAGGCGTACGACGAAGAGGAGGAGGCGGAGTGGATCGCCCGCCAGGTCGAGGCGCTCCTTGGTGGCCGTGCGGCGTCGCTGACCCGCCGGGCCGACGACGACGTGGCCTTCCGGCCGAAGGACGTCGCCGTCCTCTACCGGACGAATGCCCAGTCCCGGGCGATCGAGGAGGCGTTCCTGCGCTACGGGATCCGCTACCAGCTCATCGGTGGGACGCGGTTCTATCAGCGTCGTGAGGTCAAGGACGCGCTCGCCTACCTGCGAATCCTGCGCAGCGACCGCGACCGCGTCAGCTTCGAACGCGTCATCAACATCCCGCCGCGTGGCCTGGGGGACAGGTCGCTTCAGCTGCTTCGGATCGCCGCCGACGAGCCCGACGCGACCTACTGGAGCGCCCTCGAACGGGCGGCCGCGGATGGGTTGCTCGTGCTGACCGGTCGCGCCCGCGGCGCGGTCGCGGACTTCGTGGCCCTTGTCCGGCGGCTCCGGACCCGGGTCGGGCTGCTGCCGCTGCCAGAGCTCCTTGACGACGTCCTGGAGGCGTCCGGCTACCGGGCGATGCTCGCGGACGGGACCGAGGAGAACGAGGAGCGCTGGCGGAACCTGCTGGAGCTTCGCTCCGTGACGACGCGCTATGACGACCTCTCGCCGGACGACGCGCTGGACCGGCTGCTGGAAGAGACGGCCCTCGTGGCTGACCAGGACAGCTACGAGGGCGACGCCGACGCGGTCACGCTCATCACGCTCCACGCGGCGAAGGGCCTCGAGTTTGGCGCCGTCTTCATCGGCGGCCTGGAGGAGGGGATCTTCCCGCACGCCAGGGCCCTGGCCGCGGAGCGCGACCAGGACAACCCGCGCGAGCTGGAGGAGGAGCGCCGGCTGGCGTACGTCGGGATCACCCGGGCGAAGGAACGGCTCTTCCTCTCGCATGCCTCGCGACGGGCCACGTGGGGGCCGGCCGGTGGCCCGGCGATGCCGTCACGGTTCCTGTTCGAGATTCCCGCCGACCTGATGGAGGGCCCGCGGCTGCTTCCTGGTGCGGCGGACCCGTACGACCTCGATCTCGCGTTCGGGGCGCGGCGCTCGTCGCGCCTGGGCACGCGCGCCGGTGGCGCCTGGCGGGCGGGTAGCGGCCGGCCGGGTGCGCCGGCTCCGGGCGAGGGCTTCCGCCCCTCCCGCGATCTCGCGGCGCGACGCGACGCATTCGCGGCAGGGGCGCCCTCTGGGTCGCTTACGCCGACGGGTCGGAGCTTCCGCGATCTTCGGGGCGTCGGAGCCGAGCCGCCCGATCACCCGGACGCCGCCTTCCCGGCCGACGACGTCCCGGTTCGCCAGCTGCCCGGCCGCCCGGCCGGGGCGCCGCCCGGCCGTCCGGCTGCTGCCCGCCGCGTCCGCGTCCCCGGGGAGCGGCTCTTCCGCGATGGCGACCGCGTCATCCACTCCCGCTTCGGGGAGGGCGTCGTTGTCACCTCGAAGCTCACCCGGGCCGACGAGGAGGTCACCGTGGCATTCCGCGCGGGCGGCGTGAAGACGCTCCTCGCGAGCATCGCGAACCTCGAGATTACCGGGTGAGCCTGCCAGTCGACCCGCGCTCGCGCCTCCCGGCCGGTTGAGGCCGCGCGTCCCGGGCCTCGACTTCGGCTGGGTTGCCGGGTCGAGCGCCCCCGGTCACCCTGCGGTCTCCACAGGCGAACAGATGGCCCAATCCCGCGGCCATCGAGCCGCCCTGGGGCTCGATCCGTGGTTTCCGTTCGCACGACGCGAACAGGATGGCCTTGACGTCAGGATGGCCATCCCTGGGCCTCCTGATCCGGGCGATCTGGTCTCCAGGGGCGACCCCCCGACCGGGGACGACCCCACCGGGTGGCCGGGTCGGGCTGATCGAGCTCAGCGCGCCTCGGCCCGGGTTTCGGCGACGTCATCGGGGCCTGCAGGCCGAAGGTGCGGAAGGTGCGGAAGGTGCGGAAGGTGCTCCGCCCAATGCCGATCGGTGTCGCCGTGGATGATCTCCACGAGTGGCTCGCCCGCCGTCCACGCGAAGCGCCCGGGCTCGAACAGGTCCGCCTCATCGGCGCCCGCGATCGCCAGCAGGAGGTCTGCCCACGCGGCCGCCTCGCCGGACCGGACGTCGGCGGCGGTCCGGCCCCGGCTCTCTTCGAAGACTCGCGCATTCCGGGCGTCTAGGTCGAAGGGCTCGTCTGACGGGTACGGGTCGCGCCCATCGCGAAGGGAGGCGATGACGTGGGTGGAATGGCGTTCCCACCATTCGATATGCGCGACGACGTCGCGCCGGGTCCACTCGCCCTGCGCCGGGAGGGCGAGCTCGTCGTCCGAGAGGCTGTCGAGCGCCGCCCGGAGCCGGTCGTGGCCGATTCGAACTGTTGCGGCGAACTCGTGTTTGTTCATGGCAATAGCATGCCTCGATCGCGCGACTGGGTGTGACTTCGGCCGGGCCGCCGGGCGGTAGACTCGGGGTCGCGATGACCATGCCCGACCTGCCCGTCGACCCCGCGCTCGTCGGGGCCGCGAATGTTCTCGCCTCGGAAGCGGCCGTGGCGCGCCATGCAGCAATCGCCGCGGAGGTCCGGGCGGCAAATCACGCCTACTACGGCGAGGACAACCCGACCCTCTCCGACGCGGAGTACGACGCGCTCTTTCGTGAGCTCGTCTCGATCGAGGCGGCCTTCCCGGCGCTGGCGAGGCCCGACTCTCCGACCCAGCGGGTGGGGACCGGCGGAAGGCTTGACGAGAGCAGCCCGTTCACCGAGGTCCGGCATGAGCGCCCGATGCTCAGCCTTGCGAACGCGTTTGGCGAGGAGGACCTGCGCGCATTCGACGCCCGCGTCCGCCGCGGGCTTGGCCTGCCACCCGCGCCGGAGCCGGCCCCGGAGCTCCGCTACGTCGCCGAGCTGAAGATCGACGGGCTCGCGATCAGCCTCCGCTACCGCGACGGGCGGTTCGTCCGCGGTGCGACGCGTGGCGACGGGACGACCGGCGAGGACGTGACCGCGAACCTGCGGACGATTGCCTCGATCCCGGATCGCCTCGTCGAGGCCGCGACCCTGGAGGCGCGCGGTGAGGTCTACATGCCGAAGGCCGAGTTCGCCCGGATCAACGCCGAGCGCGAGGAGGCCGGGTTGCCGTTGTACGCAAACCCGCGCAACAGCGGTGCCGGTTCACTTCGTCAGCAGGATCCGGCCGTGACGGCCGGCCGGCGGCTCGGCTTCTGGGCGTACCAGCTGCACGGGGAGACGCCGGCACAGGAAGCGCTCTTCGCCGACCATTCCGGCGCCGGCACACCCGGAGGTCCGGCGGCCCCCGGCGGAACGGGTGCGCGGCCGTCCGTGGACTCCCAGTCAGGCGCGCTGGCGCGCCTGGCGGCACTCGGCTTCCCCGTCAACCCGAACCATGCCGCGGACCTGGAGATCGAGGGCGTGATCGCCTTCCTGGAAGACTGGCGCGAGCGGCGCCACCGCCTCGAGTACGAGACCGACGGCGTGGTCATGAAGGTGGATCGCTTCGACCAGCAGGCCCGGCTCGGGATGGTGGCCCGGGCGCCCCGCTGGGCGATTGCCTACAAGTTCCCACCGGAGCAGGTCGAGACGCTCCTGGAGGAGATCGTCCCGTACGTGGGGCGGACCGGGACGCTCACGCCGGTGGCGCACCTCCGACCGGCGAAGGTGGCCGGCTCCACCGTGGCCAGGGCAACGCTCCACAACCTCGACGAGGTACGCCGCAAGGATCTCCGGATCGGCGACCACGTGATCCTGCAGAAGGCGGGCGACGTGATCCCGGAGGTCGTGCGTGCCATCCCGGAACGACGCAGCGGCTCGGAGCGCATCTTCGAGATGCCCGCGCGCTGCCCGGTCTGCGCGACGCCGATCGTCCGCGACGAGGGCGCGGTCCGCCACTACTGCCCGAACCTCAGCTGCCCGGCGCGCGTCGCCCAGGAGTACGCCCACTTCGCCGGCCGCGGCGGAATGGACATCGAGGGCGCCGGCTGGGCGGTGCTCGAACAGCTCCTCCAGCGCGGCATGATCCGCTCCCGCGGCGACTTCTTCCGGCTCGGCGTCACCGACCTGGAGTCGCTCGACCGGTTTGCCCGCAGGAGCGCGGAGAACCTCGCGGCGGCGATCGAGCGGGCGCGCCGCCGGCCCCTGGCCAGGATCCTCAACGCGCTGGGCATCCCGCAGGTTGGCGAGCAGACCGCGATGGACGTATCGACCTGGCTGGCCGGCCGGGTTCGGCCTGCCGAGGACGAGCCGATGGGCGGACCGGATGGCTGGACCGCGCGGGTGGCGACGGCGCTCCACCGCATCGCGACCGACGAGCCGGCGGCGTTCGAGGAGGTGCCCGGCGTCGGCGCCACCGTTGCGGCGAGCCTCGGCCGCTTCTTCGCCGACCCGGTGACGGCCGGGATCCTCGACGATCTCGTGGCGGCCGGCGTGGAGGCCGAGCGGCCCGCCTCGCGCCCCGCGATCGGCCAAGGGCCCGCGGGGGCGCTCGCCGGGAAGACGCTCGTCGTGACGGGCACGCTCCCGTACCTCAGCCGCGCGGAGGCTGAGGACGCGATCCGGGCCGCCGGGGGCAGGGCCGCCGGTTCCGTGTCACGGAAGACGGACTACCTCGTCGCGGGCGAGAGCGCCGGCTCCAAGTTGCAGAAGGCGGAGGAGCTCCGCGTCCCGGTCCTCGACGAGGACGGCTTCCGGCGGCTCCTGGCAGGGGAGGAGGCACCCACGTGACGCATCCCCCGGGCGCTCACCGCGGTCCGGGCGGGCTGACTCCCGCGGTCCGCTATCATCGGTCGCCATGGGGACTCTCTCGCGCGACGAGGTCGAGCACGTCGCCCACCTCGCCCGTCTCGGCCTGACCGACGCAGAGCTGACGCGCCTCGTGGGCCAGCTGAACCACATCCTCGACCAGTACGCGATCCTGGCTCGGCTCGACACGGATACCATCCCGCCGACGGCCCAGACGATCGAGCTGGAGAACATCCTCCGCGAGGACGTCGCACGGCCCTCGCTCTCGCAGGCCGAAGCGCTGGCGAACGCCCCGGAACGGGACGGGAGCTACGTCGTGGTGCCCGCCATCCTCGGCGGCGACTGAGCGCTCCATGACGGACACCGGGCTGACTCGCCTGACCGCGGCCGCGATGAGCGACCGGCTGCGCGACGGCGACCTCTCGTCCCGCGAGCTCGTCGAGGCGCACCTTGCCCTCGCCGACCGCGAGAATCCCGCGCTCAACGCGTGGCTCGCCCTGGACGGCGCCGGCGCCCGGGATGCGGCCGACGACGCGGACGCGCGGCTGGCCGTCGCCCGCGACGAGGGCGCGGCGGCGCTCGCGTCACTGCATCCGCTGTGCGGCGTGCCCGTCGGCCTCAAGGACCTCGTCTCGGTGCGCGGCGGCCAGTGCACCGCGGGCTCGCGAATCCTCGCCGGGTATGTCTCCCCGTACGATGCCCACATCACCGAGCGGCTGCGTGACGCGGGGGCCGTGATCCTCGGCAAGCTGAACATGGACGAGTTCGCGATGGGGTCGTCCACGGAGCACTCGGCGTACGGCCCGACCGCGAACCCGTGGGACCTGGGCCGCGTGCCCGGTGGCAGCTCTGGCGGCTCCGCGGCCAGCGTCGCGGCCGGCCACGTGCCGCTCAGCATCGGCACCGACACCGGTGGCTCGATTCGCCAGCCAGCCGCGCTCTGCGGGATCGTCGGCCTCAAGCCGACCTACGGCCGCGTCAGTCGCTACGGCATCGTCGCCTTCGCCTCCTCGCTGGACCAGATCGGGCCGTTCGCCCGCGATGCGGCGATGCTCCTCCACGCGGTTGCGGGCCGCGACGAGCGCGACTCGACGTCGGCGCCGCTCCCGGTCCCAGACGACCTGCTCCACCTCCCCGCCACGGACGACGAGGCTGCGGGCTACCTCCGGGGCCTTCGCCTGGGCATTCCGCACGAATACTTCGTGGCGGGCATGGAGCCGGGCGTGGAGGCCCGCGTCCGCGAGGCCGTGGCCGCCCTGGCGGCCGCAGGCGCAGAGATCGTGGACGTCAGCCTTCCCCACACGGACTACGGCCTGGCGACCTACTACATCGTTGCCCCGGCGGAGGCTTCCGCGAACCTGGCCCGCTACGACGGGATCCGCTTCGGCCACGCGGTCCGCGATGGGGACGTGCTGGCCAACTACCTCGCGACCCGTGGGTCGGGCTTTGGCGCCGAGGTGAAGCGCCGGATCATGCTGGGCACCTATGCGCTCTCGGCCGGCTACTACGACGCCTACTACCTGAAGGCCCAGAAGGTCCGGACGCTCATCAAGGCCGATTTCGACGCGGCCTTCGGGGCCGGGATCGATGCGCTCGTCGCGCCGACCAGCCCGTCGGTCGCCTGGCCGTTCGGGGCCAAGCTGGACGATCCCGTCGCGATGTACCTCTCCGACGCCTGCACGCTGCCGGTCAGCATGGCGGGCCTGCCCGGGATCAGCATCCCGGCCGGGCTCTCCGACGGCCTGCCCGTGGGGCTCCAGCTGATCGGCCCGGCCTGGAGCGAGCTGGCGCTCTTCCGCCTGGCGCGGGCCTACGAGGCGATCACCGCCGACGCTTCGTGGCGGGTCCTTGAGCCGCCTGGCCTTGCCGCCCTGCGCGCGCCGGCGGGCATCGTTCCATGACGGCCCCCGAGCCGCGCCCCCCGCTCGCGGAGCGGGCGCTTTCGGCGCGCGTCCGGGCCGTGCCTCCATCCGGCATCCGGCGCTTCTTCGACATCGCCGCGACGATGGAGGACGTGATCAGCCTGGGGGTGGGGGAGCCGGACTTCGCGACGCCGGAGCAGGTGATCGAGGCGGGAATCGCGTCGCTGCGCGCAAAGCGGACCCATTACACCAGCAACTTCGGGACGCTGGAGCTGCGGACCGCGATTTCCGACCATCTCGCGCACCGCTACGGCGTCCGCTACGACCCGGACGGCGAGATCCTCGTGACCGTGGGGGCGTCCGAGGCGGTTGACCTCGCACTCCGGGCGACGATCGACCCCGGCGACGAGGTGATCCTCCACGAGCCGTCGTACGTCGCCTACGTCCCGGCGGTCGTCTTTGCCGGCGGCACCGTCCGCCACGTCGCGACGCGCTTCGAGGACGACTTCGCGCTGGATCCGGCCGCGGTGGCCGCCGCGGTGACGCCCCGGACGAAAGCGCTCTTCCTGGGGTTCCCGTGTAACCCCACCGGGGCTGTCCTCCCCGAGGCGGTCCAGGATGAGCTGGCCCGGATCGCCGTCGCGAACGATCTCCTCGTCTACTCGGACGAGATCTACGACCGGCTCGCCTACGGCAGCTACCGGCACCGGGCGATGAGCGCCCTGCCGGGCATGCGCGAGCGGACGATCCTCATGGGCGGCTTTTCCAAGGCCTATGCGATGACCGGCTGGCGGGTCGGGTACGTCTGCGCCCCGGCTGGGATCCTGGAGGGGATCGTCAAGGTCCACCAGTACGGGATCATGTCCGCCCCGACCACCGCCCAGGACGCAGCCCTCGCCGCGCTCACGACGGCCGAGGCCGACGTCGAGGCGATGCGAGCCGAGTACGACCGCCGCCGCCGGCTCGTTGTCGACGGCCTCAATGCGCTGGGCCTCGAGACGTTCGAGCCGCGCGGCGCCTTCTACGCCTTCCCGCGGATCACGTCCACGGGGCTCGACGACAACGCGTTCGTGGAGCGCCTCCTCGCCGAGGAGCACGTCGCGGCCGTTCCCGGGAGCGCGTTCGGTCCGTCCGGCGCCGGCCACGTCCGGATGTGCTACGCGACGAGCTACGAGAAGCTCGAGGAGGCGCTGGTGCGGATCGGACGCTTCGTCCAACGCCAATCGGGGACCTCAGCGAGGCCGTAACGTCGTCCGGGCCTACCCGGGCCGCGTGTCGGGCGCGCCGCTGGGGCCGACGGGGCGCGGAGGGGCGCCCTTCTGCTTGGCCCGGTACATTGCAATATCGGCGGCCTTGAGCAGCACGTCCGCATCGCGGCCATCCTCGGGATAGACACCGATGCCAATGCTGACTGTGACCTTGGCGGCGCCTCCCGGCAGCGCGAAGGGCTTCTCGAGGGCGCCGTGGATCTTCTGGGCGACCGCGGTCGCATCGCCGCCTGCGCGGAGCGCCTCGAGGAGGATCACGAACTCGTCGCCGCCGATGCGGGCGACCGTGTCGGCAGCACGAACGCTTTGGCTGAGCCTGTCTGCAACCGCGCGGAGCAGCAGGTCGCCAACGTCATGGCCGCGGGAATCGTTGATCCGCTTGAACCCGTCAAGGTCGATGAAGAGGACCGCGAAACTCGTCGCGAATCGCTCGGCCCGGATCAGCAGCTGGTTCAGCCGGTCGAACATGAGAAAGCGGTTCGGCAGACCCGCGAGCGTGTCGTGCGTGGCGATGCCCTGCAGGGCGATCTCGGCCTGCTTGAGTTCGTTGATCTCTCGCGTGATCCCCAGCAGCCCCACGACACCGCCCGCCGCGTCATGGAGCGGCATCTTGCTCGTCAGGGTCCAGTTGACCTCACCGCTTGCGAGCTGGCGGCTCTCCGTCAGGCCGATGAGCGGTTGGTCCGTCTCCATGACTCTCGAGTCGTCCAGCATGGTCCTCTGGGCGAACTCCTGGCCGAACAGGTCCACGTCAGTCTTGCCGACGAGCTCCGCCGGATCCGCGTAGCCGAGGTCCCGTGCCATCTTCCGGCTCACGCGCAGGAGCCGGCCCTGACGATCCTTGAAGTAGATGCTGTCGGCCATCGTCTCCATCAGGGAGTTGAACAGGAAGACATCGGTCAAGGACGCGGAAGGCGGCATCGTGATCACCCTCGTAGTCGGTCTGGATCCCTGGTTCCGCTGCGGCACGACGACGCCGAAGAAGCGACGGCGCGCTTGCCGCTCCGATAGTGATCCTTCGCTCGGGGCGTGGTGCGGTGGGCGCGTCGGCGACCGTACCGACGGCGTCTGGGTGGACTGCGCTGCGCCGGAACGACGGGGTCAGGAGACCACGACCTCGACCCTGACCGTGGTCGTGCCAGGCGGCGGCAGGGGGACGACCGTGCCCTGGACAGGTCGCCCGTCCACGACGAGGGACACGGCACCCGCGGGGCCTTCGCGCCGCGCACGGATCTCGTGGGTCACGCCGCGGAACTCCCGGCGTGCCTCGAAGCCCGGCCACGACGTCGGGATGACCGGAGCGACGCGGAGTCCGTCGAAGGTCGGCCGGATCCCGAGGATCCACTGGGTCGCCGCGACGAAGGCCCAGGCCGCCGTCCCCGTCAGCCAGGCGTTGCGGGCCATGCCGAACTGCGGGTGGGCAGGGCCGCAGATGTTCTGCGAGCAGACGTAGGGCTCTGCCCGGAAGAGGTCGGCGTCGGTCCGGGCGAGAGGCAGGATCCGCCGGTAGTGGACGTACGCGTCATCGCCCCGGCCGAGCATGGCGGCAGCGATGATCAGCCACGTGTTGGCGTGGCAGAAGATCCCGCCGTTCTCCTTCGCGCCGGGTGGGTACGTGGAGGTGCCCCGCACCCGTTCGTCGCCTCCGTCGTACGGGGGCCACAGGAGCGCGGTCCCGAACGGTGTCGCGAGGTGTTGGTCGGCGGACCGCAGCGCCTGCTCCGCGCGGTCCCGCGGAGCGACCTCGCCGATGACGGACCAGGTCTGCGGGTTCAGGTTGATCCGATGGCGATCCTCGCCCGCGACGCCGATGGGCATGCCATCGTCGTCGAATGCCCGGGCGTACCACGAGCCGTCCCAGGCGACGGCGTTGACGAGCCCCGCCATCTCCGTGTGGAGATCCCGGAATCGCACGGCCTCGGCGAACCGGCCGGTGTGGCGGCACAACTCGGCGAGGTCCAGGACGGTGCGGCAGAACTGCATCGCGCACCAGACGCTCTCAGCCTTCCCAGACCCGTGGTTGATGTTGAGCGTGTCGTCCCAGTCGGCGAACCAGGCCCGGGGGAGGCCGTGCGGGCCGCGGTTGGCGAGCGTGAACTCGATCGCCCGCCGCATGTGCCCCCAGACCGTCTCGTCGTCCCCGTCGGCCCACGGAACGCGCTCCTCGAGGTAGGCAAGATCGCCGGTCTCGCGGAGGTACGCGCACGTCGCGAGTACCAGCCAGAGGTGATCGTCGGAGAACCACTGGGGCCAGGTTGGGAACTCCGCGGCGAGCCCCGGGCCGCCCTCGCCGGAGAGTGGGAAGAGCTGGTGCCAGGCGTGGCCGTCGCGGAACTGGAGGCCCCACGTGCGCGTGAGCGTCCGACGGGCCTGCTCGGGCAGGCTGTGCATCGTCCCGAGCGTGTCCTGTGCTGAGTCGCGCGTTCCCATGCCGCGCCCCAGCCCTGTCTCGTATCCGGAGACGAAGCGCGACCAGTTGAGCGTCGTCCGGCACTGGACCTGATTCCAGACGCTCAGCATCTCGGTCATCTCGGGGTCCGGCGTCGCGACGGCGAATCGCCCCAGGTAGGCGCTCCAGTCGGCACGCAGCTCCTCGAAGGCACGCTCGACCTCGGCCTGCTCGCGATAGCGCGCGACCACGGCCGCGATCTCCTCGGGATGATCGGTCAGGCCGAGGACGTACACCAGCCCTCGCTCCTCGCCCGGGCCCAGCTCGAAGTCGTGGCAGAGCGACCCGATTTCGTTGCCCCGCGGCGAGCCGGAGTTGGTCGGCTCACCGGTTTCGACCACGATGGGTGAGGCGAGGTCGCGGCAGCGGCCTACGAAGTCTTCACGGTCGCCGGTCCAGCCGACAGGCGGCTCGCTGGCCCCGAGGAATGAGGTCGTTGGGCGGAACCGCGTGGAGGCGAGGATCACGCTGTCCTCGCGCCCGCTGGAGACGATGTGCTGCGACCAGTCCAGGTTCTGCTGGTCGCTCACGGCGTCGAAGTAGCCGAACTCGGCGTACGAGAACGCACGCAGGCGCCGCGCCGTCGGGCCTGCGTTCCGGATTCGGAACACCCAGAGCTCGCATGGGCAGGACCCGTCGGCGTTGCCCGGCGGGACGAAGTAGAGGAGCTCGCTCTCGATCCCGTCGAGCGCGCTCCGGATCCGCGTGTAGCCAGGCCCGTGCCGGCATTCGTAGCCCTCGACGTCTCTCTTGACGGGCTGCCAGGAGGGGCTCCAGAAACGCCCGGTCTCCTGGTCCCGCACGTACACGTAGCGGCCGGGCTGGTCGGCCGGGATCGCGTTGTAGCGGTAGCGGGTGACTCGGCGTTCGCGCGGGTCCCGGTCGAACGAGAAGCCGCCCGCGGTGTTCGAGATGATCCCGCCGTACCCACCCTGCCCGAGGTAGTTGAGCCAGGGCGTGGGCGTGTCGGGCCGGCTGATGACGTATTCGTGGGTCGCAGTGTCGAGGCGCCCGTACGGGGAGGCCGCCGGCCGTTCCTCGACCGGTCTCACGGCGTTGCCTCGACGACGGCCTCCACGAACGCCTCGACGAACGCCTCCACCTCGATGTCCTCTCCCGGGGAGGCAGGCAGCGGGGCGAGATTGCCGTCCACGGTCCGACCGTCCACGCGAAGCCGCGTCACGTGGCCAGACGCGCCCGGCTGTTTCCGGACGGCGATCCGGTACGTTGCGCCCCGGAAGCGCCGCGTCAGGGCGAAGTCACCCCACGCAGCGGGCACGCATGGATCGATCCGCAGGCCGGCGTGCTCGGGCCGGATGCCGAGGATCCACTGGCTGATGGCGGTGAAGTTCCAGGCGGCGGTCCCCGTCAGCCAGGTGTTCTTCGCTTCGCCGGGGGTCGCAGCGTCCTTCCCGGCAATCATCTGCGCGTAGACGTACGGTTCCCCGCGGTGGATCTCCGAGAGGTCCTCCCGCGCTGACGGGTTGATCCGGAGGTAGTAGTCCAGGGCCCCGTCGCCGTTGCCGACCCTGGTCTCGGCGATCATCACCCAGGGGTTCGTGTGGCAGAAGACGCCGGCGTTCTCCTTGTATCCGCCGGGATACGTGGAGATCTCGCCAAGGTGCGGGTAGTAGCGGGTGAACGCCGGCTGGAGCACGACGATCCCGTGCGGCGTCGCCAGGCGCTCCCGGACGGAGTCGAGCGCCACGCGGGCCCGCCCGTCGTCGAGACCGATGCCGGCCATGATGCAGATTCCCTGCGGCTCGATGAAGATCTGGCCCTCGTCGTTCTCGGCCGAGCCGACAGGCCGACCGTAGAAGTCGTAGGCCCGACGGAACCATGCGCCGTCCCAGCCGTGCTGGGCGACCACGTCGTGCATCTCCACCCCGGCGGAGGTGCAGCGGGCGACCTCGGTGCCGTCGCCGCGGAGGGCAGCGATCTCGGCGAGCTCGTTGGCCGCGAGTACGAAGAGGCCGGCGATGAAGACCGATTCGGCAACCCCTCCGCTCCTGTTCTCGGTCGTCTGGAACGACTCGCCGGGCGTCTCCGAGAAGCAGTTGAGGTTCAGGCAGTCGTTCCAGTCGGCCCGGCCGATGAGCGGCAGGCCGTGCGGACCGCGACGTTCAAGGGTGTACTCGATCGACCGCTGGAGGTGCTCGTAGAGGGGGCGCTCGGTGCCGGGCTGGTTGTCGTACGGGACGGCCACGTCGAGGATCGACGTGTCACCGGTCTCCTTGAGGTATGCCGCCACGGCGAGCACGAGCCACGCCGGGTCGTCGTTGAACCCCGAGCCGACGTCGTTGTTGCCGCGCTTGGTGAGCGGCTGGTACTGGTGATACGCCCCGCCCGTCGGCAGCTGGGTCGAGGCCACGTCGATGAGTCGCTCGCGCGCCCGGGAGGGGATCATGTGGACGAAGCCCAGCAGGTCCTGGCTCGTGTCGCGGAACCCCATCCCGCGGCCGATGCCGGACTCGAAGAGCGACGCCGACCGCGACATGTTGAAGGTCACCATGCACTGGTAGGGGTTCCAGACGTTGACCATCCGGTCGACGTGCTCGTTCCCGGTCTGGGCCTGGCAGATCCCGAGGAGGTCGGTCCAGCGCGCCCGAAGCGCCTCGAACGCCTCGGCCACCACGGCGGGTTGCAGGTACCTGTCGATGGTCGGCCGGACGAGCCGCTTGTCGATCGTCTGCGATCCGGGTGGATCGAACTTCGCGTCCCGGGGGTTCTCTGCGTAGCCGAGAAGAACGATGACTTCCTTCGTCTCCCCCGGGCCGATCTCGAGGCGGACGTGGTGTGAGCCCGACGGCTGCCAACCGTGGGCGATCGAATTGGACGACGCGCCCCGCTCGACCGCGATCGGCCGGTCCCAGCTGCGATAGGGCCCCAGGAAGGCGTCGCGCTGCGTGTCGAAGCCGGCCAGCGGCTCGGAGCAGGCGAAGAACGCGAAATGGTCGCGCCGCTCCCGGTACTCGGTCTTGTGGTAGATGACGCCGTCCTCCACCTCCACCTCGCCGACGGAGTAGTTCCGCTGGAAGTTGGTGGCGTCGTCCTGGGCGTCCCAGAGGCAGAACTCGATCGAGCTGAAGAGGGAGAGCTTCGCCGGCTCAGCCCGTTCGTTCGTCACCCGGACCCGCCAGATCTCCAGGGTCTCGCCCCCCGGGACGAAGTAGAGCGTCTCGGCCCTGATGCCCTGGTACCGCGAGGAGATGACGGAGTAGCCCAGGCCATGACGGCAGGCGTAGTCCTCCAGCTCGCGCTGGGTCGGCTGCCAGCTGGGACTCCAGAAGTCGCCCGAGGCGTCGTCGCGGAGGTAGACGTACCGGCCGCCCACGTCGAGCGGCGCGTTGTTGTACCGATAGCGCGTCAGCCGGCGGAGCCGGGCGTCGCGGTAGAAGGAGTATCCGCCCGCCGTGTTGGAGATGATCCCGAAGTAGTCCTCGCTGCCGAGGTAGTTGATCCACGGAAGCGGGGTGTCGGGATGCGTGATGACGTACTCGCGCCGCACGTCGTCGAAGTGCCCGTAGCGCATGGATGAGCTCCTCCGCGAGGTGCCGGTCAGGACCGGGACCGTACGAACTGGATGACCTCGGACAGGAATCCGTGGGCCATGCAGACGACGGTGTCGGCCCCCCCGTAGTAGATCGTCAGCCGATCGCCGGCCTCGTCCACGAGGGCGGCGCAGGGGAAGGCGACGTTCGGGACGTCGCCCACCTGCTCGTAGGGGACCTGCGGCGAGAGGAGGTAGTCCCGGCTGCGGGCGATCACCTTCCAGGGCTGGTCGAGGTCGAGCAGGGCCGCGCCCATCGAGTAGACGTACCCGTTGCAGGAGGTCAGGACGCCGTGGTAGATGAGGAGCCAGCCCTCCGGTGTCTCGATCGGCGTGGGGCCCGCGCCGATCTTGGTGGACTGCCACGTCCCCGGGATGGGCGCCATGACGTGGCGATGGCGACCCCAGTGGACCAGGTCCGGGCTCTCCGAGTAGAAGATGTCGCCGAACGGGGTGTGCCCGTTGTCGCTGGGGCGGCTGAGCATCGCGTACGTGCCGCCGATGCGACGTGGGAGCAGGACGCCGTTGCGGTTGAACGGCAGGAACGCGTTGTCGAGCTGGTAGAACGTCTCGAAGTCATGGGTATATCCCACGCCGATCGTGGGGCCGTGGTAGCCGTTGCACCAGGTGACGTAGAAGCGATCCTCCAGCCAGGTCACGCGTGGGTCGTAGGCGTGCTCGAACCGGCCCTGGATCTCCGGGACACGGTCGTCCGCCGGTGCGAACTCGATCGGCTGCGGCGAGATCCGCCAGGCCACTCCGTCGGGGCTCCGCCCGACATGGACGTTCATGGCGCGCGTCGTGTCGTCCACTCGGAAGACGCCGGCATAGCCGTCGCGGAAGGGGACGACGGCCGAGTTGAAGATGCTGTTCGACCGGGAGAGGTGGTCGCGCGCGATGATCGGGTTGCGCGATGAACGCCAGATCACGCTGTTCGAGCCGGCCGGCCGGTCCTCCCACGGAATCGAAGGCGCTGCATCCGACGGGAGAGCGGGATCCGGCGTCGGCCGGGGCGTCGTCATCGGAGTTCCCTTTCCGCGTTGGGGTGGGGACGGGTCGCGCCGGGGGCGCGCTCAGGCCGGGGGACCGGCGGTTGACACGACGTCGTCGAGCGGGAGCCGTCCGGAGCGCGCCACGGCGCCCATGAACCTGGCGCTGTCGCGGACGCGCCGCTCCAGCGTCTGGTAGTCCACGTGGATGATGCCGAACCGCGGGCCGTAGCCCTGCGCCCACTCGAAGTTGTCGAGCAGAGACCACGCGAAATACCCGCGCAAGGGCACGCCGCGCTCGAGGGCGTCGAGCGCGGCGTCGAGGTGGCGGCGCAGGAAACTGACGCGCGCCGGGTCGCGCGCGGGCTCGGCGTCGTCCACGGGATAGGCGGCGCCGTTCTCGGTGATGTACAGGGGGAGGGCGCCCGTTCGCGACGCCACGAACTCCAGCACCTCGGCGAGCCCGGCCGGATAGACCTCCCAGTCCATTCCCGTCCGCTCCGGCGGATCTCCGGCCGGCTCGAGCGGCGGGAGGAGCGGCGAGCGGACCCGGTTCCGGCTGTAGTAGTTCACCCCGAGGAAATCGAGCGGCACGGCGATGAGCTCCATGTCGCCGTCCCGGAGCTCGCCGCGGGCCTCCCCCGCGGCCCACCAGGGGGGCTCGGGATAGGCCCGCCCGACCAGCGGGTCGAGGAACCAGCGGTTGAGCCAGTCGTGCTCGGCGCAGGCCGCTTCCAGGTCGAGTGGGTGCGAGGATGCGGGCTGCTGCGGCCCGAGGTTGAGGACGATCCCGGCGGGGGTCGCGGGCGCGGCGGCGCGGATCGCCTGCACGCCCAGCCCGTGTGCCACCAGCAGGTGGTGGGCTGCGGCGATCGCCGCGCCGGGGTCGCTCCGCCCGGGAGCGTGCGCGCCGGTCCGATAGCCGTGGTCGGCAACAACCCACGGTTCGTTGATCGTGGCGATGCTTCGAACCCGGCTGCCGAGTCGCGCGGCGACGATCCCGGCGTAGTCGGCGAACGCCTCGGCCGTGGCGCGGACCGGCCACCCGCCGGCATCCTCGAGGGTCTGCGGAAGGTCCCAGTGGTAGAGCGTCACGAACGGCGCGATCTCGTGGGCCAGCAGCTCGTCGACGAGCCGGTCATAGAAGTCGAGCCCTGCCTGGTTCACGGCGCCGGTCCCGGTGGGGAGCACGCGCGACCACGACACCGAGAACCGGTAGGCGTTGAACCCGAGCCGGGCCATCAGCGCGACGTCGTCACGATAGCGGTGGTAGTGGTCACACGCGACGTCACCGGTGTCGCCGTTGCGGACGCGGCCCGGCGTGTGGGAGAAGCGGTCCCAGATGGACTCCCCGCGGCCGTCCTCGCGAACAGCCCCCTCGATCTGGTATGAGGCCGTCGCGGCCCCCCACACGAAGCCGTCGGGAAAGGATCGAGGCTCCACTCGTGCTCCTTGGATTGGAAGCGCGCACATCTTCGTTCGGTGTCGGGATCGGATCCGCAGCCACGAAATCGTACAGCATCATCTTGACAGCCGGGTTGCGGTTCGGTACTTTTGGAAGCGCTTCCATTCTTGGAGGGTATGCAGCCGGGTGGTACGGACCATCGACGAGTTGGCGCGATTGAGCGGGGTGTCGCGGGCGACAGTCTCCCGCGTCATCAACGGTGGCTCCGTCTCCGACAAGACTCGCCGTCGGGTTGAGCACATCGTGGCGGAGACGGGCTACCGGCCCAACCTCGCCGCCCGAACGCTCGCGTCCGGGCGATCTGGCGTTGTCGGCGTCGTGATGCACGTCGACCCGCACCTGCTCTTCCGGGACGCGTATTTCGGCCAGCTGCTCCAGGGTATGAGCGACGAGCTCGTCGACCTCGCCGCCGGAATGATGCTCTGGCTGGGAAACCGGACCAAGGAACAGACACTCGACAAGGTCCTTTCAAGCGGTCTCGTGGACGGCGTCATCGTCACCGCTCACTACCGCGACGACCCGCTCGTTGACGGGTTGCTCGCGTCGGATCTCCCGACGGTCCTCGTCGGGCACCGCCGCCATGACCGCACCGCGAGCTACGTCGACGTCGACCATGTGCATGCCGCGGACAGCGTGACCTCGCACCTGATCCAGATCGGCCGCACCCGGATCGCGCACATCACAGGGATGCGGGGCACCGTCGCGGCCGAGGACCGGATCGTCGGGTACCGGCGGGCCATGGCGCGGGCCGGGCTGCCGTGCGACGACCTGATGATCGACGGCGACTTCAATGCGCCCTCCGGCGCGACCGGCGCCGCGGTGCTGCTCGATCGTCACTGCGACGCGATCTTCTGTGCCAACGACTCCACTGCCATGGGCGCGCTCGAGACGATCCGCGCCCGCGGCCTGGCCGTGCCCGGCGACGTGGCCCTCGCCGGGTTCGACGACCTCGACTTCGCCGCCCGCCTCGACCCTCCGCTGACGACCGTCCGCCAGGGCGTTCGCGATCAGGGCGCCGAGGCGGCGCGCACGCTGTTCCAGCTCATGGCCGACCGCGATGGCACGCCGCGCCGCGTGATTCTGCCCACGGAGCTCGTCATCCGTCAGTCGACGGTGGGAGGTGTGCTGCGCCCCTGATCGGCCCTGATCTCGTCCACACAAGTGGAAATCGTGGCACACAGCCAGGAGTCGTCATCGGCGGCGGCGTCGCGGCCGCCGGACCAGCCATTCTCGAACCTATCCAATCGCGCATCGCCCGCGAACGCGCGGCCTCGCCACTGGCCCAGGCCGCCCTGGCCGACGCGACCGTCGAGTTGCGGTCGCCAATCGAGGCGCCCGGCGCGCACGGGGCGGCAGCGATCGCTCGCCACCGCATCGGCTTGCCTGAGCGAGAGGGGGTGGGCGAACGATAACCCACACGGCGGCTTTGCTGGAGTCGGATAATCATGCTCGGACCCAGCGGACCCGGTCGTCCCCACAGTCATGGCAGTTCGCAGGAGGAGGAATTCGTGGCCAAGAGACTACAGACAACGTCCGCTCTGGCGGTCGTCGTCATGATGCTGGTCAGCGCATGCGGGAGCAGCAGCCCGTCGCCGACACCAGGCGCGTCTGCCGCGCCGAGCGCAGCGGCGCCGAGCGCAGCGGCTTCGGCCGCGGCGAGCGCGTCTGCCGCGCCGAGCGCAGCGGCCTCGGCCCCGCCAGCGGCAGCTGTGCCGAAGGTCCCGACTGGCTACACCGAGCTGGACAAGGCACTTGGCGCAGACCTGCCGTTCAAGGGCAAGACAGTTTCGATCCAGACCCAGTGGATCGGCGGGGAAGGCACCAACTTTGCTGCGTCGGTCGCGGACTTTGCGACCGCGACCGGCATCAAGATCCAGATCGACAGCATCGGCTCGAGCCACGAGACCGTGCTGAAGACGCGCATCGAGGGTGGAAGCCCGCCGGACCTGGCCATGCTCGCCCAGCCGACGCCCATCTTGAGCTACGCCGCCAAAGGCAAGGTCAAGGACGTGGCGACGTTCATGGATGCCAAGAAGCTCAGCGCGGAGCATCCGGCCACCATCGGCCTGGTCACTCAGGGCGCCCATATCTGGGGCATCCCGTACAAGGCCGATGTGAAGTCGACCATCTGGTACCCGATCAAGGCCTTCGCGGCCAAGGGGTACAAGGTCCCCACGACGTGGGACGAGTTGATCGCGTTGTCCGATAAGATCGTCGCCGACGGCTCCAACCCGTGGTGCGTGAGCGCGGGCGGCCCCGGCGACGCGACCGGCTGGCAGCTCACCGACTGGGTCGAGGAAGTGGTCCTCAAGACCAAGGGCCTCGCCTACTACAACGATTGGATCAGCCACAAGGTCACGTTCGAGGACCAGGGCATCAAGGATGCCTTTGCCAAGGTTGGCAAGATCCTCTTCACGCCCAAATACGTCTTCGGCGGCAACACTGCGATCGTTGCCACCGACATGAAGACGGTCATGGATCCGATGTTCACCGACGATCTGGCGAATCCGAAGTGCTGGATGCAGAAGATCCCGACGTGGTACGGCCCGGACTTCTTCCCGGATCAGCGGGTCAGCGGGCAGCCGTCGAAATACGTCCTTGGTACTGACGTCGGCATCTTCCCGTTCCCGACGATCGACCCGGCCCAGAAGAATGTCGAGGGCTCGGCCGACACGCTCATGGTGCTGGTGGACAGGCCCGAAGTTCGTGCCGTTGCCCAGTTCCTCGCCACGCCGGAAGGCATCCAGAATTGGATCCGTGCCGGCAGCGCCATCTCCGCGAACTCAACCACCCCTGCCGACTGGTATGCCGGCGCCTATAAGCTCAAGGTCGCTGCGGACATCGCGAACAGCGCCGCAGGTATCGGCTTCGACGCTTCCGACCTCATGCCCGGCAAGGTCGGCGCCGGAACCTTCTGGACACAGTCGGTTCAATGGGCCAACAACGGTGGCACCAATACGGATGCCGTTCTGAAGGCCATCGACGACAGCTGGCCCGCCCAGTAACGATCTGATGGCTTGCGGGGCGCGTCACCTCACGGTGGGCGCCCCGCTACTATTTCTGCAGGAGCGGACATGGCGGTAGCGCGCACCGAGAATCCCGGACTGTCGCGATTTGTCCTTCCCATTGCCGGCCTGATCGGCCTGGGGCTGTGCGGCGCCGGCATCCTCGTCCTGCTCGACCGGCAGGGCGGGCCGCACCTCCTTGCATCGGTCTACGATCTGCTGGGCAACAGTGCGGGCGCGACCGCCCTGCGCAATGGCTCGGGCGACCAGGTGATCGCCAAGATCCTGCTGGCGGCGATCGCCCTGGCGGTGGGCGTCGGCGGCATCTGGCTGCTGTTCATCGGCGTCGGCTCGCTGGTCAGCCTGCTGCGGCCAAGGTGGCGCGACCGGATCCTGCCGTGGCTTTTCGTCGGTCCCGCCCTGCTGCTGTTGGCGGTCTTCCTGGTCTACCCCGCGGCGGGGACGATCCTGCGCAGCTTCACCGACGACCACGGCCAGTTCACCCTCCGGAACTACGCAGTGATGACCGAGTCCGATTTCACCCAGATCCTGCGCAACAACGCCTTCTGGCTGATCGTTGGTACCGGTGGCAGCGTGGTGCTGGGGCTCATCTTCGCCGGGCTATTCGATCGCATCCGACGCGAGGCGCTGGCCAAGACCATCGTCTTCCTGCCGCTGGCGATCTCGCTCGTCGGGGCATCGGTCATCTGGGGCTTGGTCTACGCCTGGCAGCCCGCCGGCCAGCCGCAGATCGGGTTACTCAACGCGATCGTGGTCGGCTTCGGTGGTCAGCCGATCCCGTGGCTGACGACCAGCCCGATCAACGTCTTCGCCGAGATCGTGATCATGGTCTGGCTCCAGACCGGTTTCGCCATGGTCGTTCTGTCGGCAGCCATCAAGGGCGTGTCGGGCGAGATCATCGAGGCGGCCCGGCTCGACGGCGCCTCCGAGCGCCAGGTCTTCCTCCGGGTGATCGTGCCGATGATCCGCGGCTCGATCATCACGGTCGCGACGACCATCGCCATCGTCACGATCAAGATTTTCGACATTGTCTACGTGACGACCGGCGGACGGTTCAATGACGACGTCGTGGCCAACCGCATGTTCCACGAGATCTTCCAGTTCTTCGACGACGGTCGCGGCGCCGCGCTCGCGACACTGCTCTTCGTTGCCGTACTGCCCGTGATGTACATCAACCTCAGCAACTTCAGACGACAGCAGAGGGGAGCATGACTGCGTCCGCCCAGCCAATCGAGAGCGCCCGGGTCGCGCGCGTCGCCGCCTGGCGGCCGCTGTTCGTGCGCAGTTTGCCGCTGCGCCTGTCGGTCCTCGCCATCTGCGCGCTATGGACGCTGCCGACGCTCGGCCTGCTCGTCACTTCCGTGCGCAATCCGTTGAACATCACGACATCCGGTTGGTGGACGGCCCTGCTCAACCCATTCGCACCCAATCAGTGGACACTGTCGAATTACCAGACGGTCATGGCAAGCGACGGCATGGGCAACGCGTTCATCAACAGCCTGATCGTGACCCTCCCCTCGACGGTCATCCCGATCACCATCGCCGCATTTGCGGCCTACGCGTTCGCGTGGGTCCCATTCCGCGGGCGGGGGATCCTGTTCACCATCGTCGTCGGGTTGCTCGTCGTGCCGATCCAGATGTCACTGATCCCGATCCTGCAGATCTACAGCGCGGGAAACCTGTACGGCTCGTTCCTCGGCATCTGGCTGGCCCACACGGGCTTTGGCCTGCCCCTCGCGATCTTCCTGCTCTACAACTTCATCTCGCAGCTGCCGCGCGACCTGTTCGAGTCCGCTGCCATCGATGGTGCTTCCCACCTGCAGGCATTTACTCGGATCGTGCTGCCGCTGTCAGTGCCGGCGCTTGGAGCGTTCGCGATCTTCCAGTTCCTGTGGGTCTGGAACGACTTGCTGGTAGCGCTGGTGTTCCTCGGGCCGGGTGCCGAGGTTCGCGTGCTGCCGACGGCGCTCTTCCAGCTGATCGGAAGCCGTGGCGGCTCGTGGCATCTCCTCACCGCCGGAGCGTTCATCACGATGGTCGTGCCGCTGGTCGTCTTCCTGCTGCTCCAGCGGGCATTCGTGAGAGGGATCCTGGCCGGCTCCGTCAAGTCATGACGCTCGCGCGGCTCATGATCGCGTTCGCCGGCACCGAGATGCCGCGATCGGCGGCGAGGTGGATCAACGAACATGGCGCCGCCGGCGTGACGCTCTTCCGCGTCCACAACATCGGCGATCCGCCCCAGATCCGCAGGCTGACCGCCGCCATCCAGGAGGCACGGCCGCCCGGAGCACCACCGTTGCTGATTGCCGCCGACCAGGAGGGCGGCCAGCTGGTCGGCCTGGGCGAAGGGACGACGCAGTTCGCGGGCGCGATGGCTCTCGGCGCGACCGGCGACGAACAGCTGGCCGAGCGCGTCGCCGGCGCGACGGCGCGCGAGCTGCGTGCCCTCGGCGTCAACGTGAACTACGCGCCGGTGTGCGACGTGGCCAACAACCCGGCCAATCCGGCGCTCGGGATCCGCAGCTTTGGCGACGATCCGGAGGCCGTCGGAAGGCTCGCGGCGGCGACCGTCCGTGGCCTGCAAGACGACGGCGTGGCCGCGACCGTCAAGCACTTTCCGGGCGCCGGCGACACGACAGCGGATCCGCACTACGAGCTGCCGCTGGTGTCCCGGACGAGCGCCGAGCTGGCCGGGTGGGAGCTGGTCCCGTTTCGAGCGGCATTGGAAGCGGGCGCGCGGATGGTCATGACCGGCCACTTCGCGCTACCCGGCCAGAACGACGACCTGCCGACCAGCCTGTCCGCCGCGGTTCTGCGCGACCTGCTGCGCGGGCAGCTGCATTTCGACGGCGTGACCGTCAGCGATGCTCTGGACATGCGCGCCCTGGCCCAGGGATCGGCGCAGATCGTTGATGCCGTCGCCGCCCTCCGTGCCGGCGAAGACGTGCTGCTCGGAACAGCGGACGAGCCAGCGCTGGAACGGCTGGAGGAAGGCCTCGCGCAGGCGCAGCGGCGGGGCCTTTTCGATGCCGACGACGACGCCGCGGCGAAGCGCCGGCTGGGCGAGCTGCGCCGCTGGCTGGGACACTACGACCAGCCGCCGCTCGACGTCGTCGGGTGCGGCGAACATCAGGCACTCGCCGCCGAGCTGGCCCAACGTTCGATCACCCTCGTCCGCAACGACGACCGGCTGTTGCCATTGAAGCCGGCCGCCGACGCGCGGATCGCGGTCGTCCAGTCGATGCCCGCCGACCTGACGCCGGCCGACACGTCTTCGACGGTGCCGCCGACGCTGGCATCGGCGCTCCGCCGCCGGCTTGCGGGCGTGGAGGAGATCCTCCTGCCGGCGGCGCCAGGCGTGGCTGACATCGCAGGTCTCGGCGAGCGGCTTGCAACCTTCGACCTCGTCGTCGTCGGGACGTTCTCCGCCCACCTCCAGCCGGCGCAGGCGGTGCTGGCCGCGGCAGTCCTGGCGTCCGGCAAGCCGACCGTCAGCGTCGCCCTGCGCACGCCGTGGGACCTGCTCGCTTACCCGTCCGCCCGAACCTATGTCTGCAGCTACGGCATCCTGCCGCCGTCGATGGAGGCGCTGGCGACCGCGCTGCTGGGCGAGGCGCCGTTCGTCGGCCGGTTGCCCGTTGACATAGCCGGTCTGTATCCGCGCGGTCACGGGCTCATGGCATGTGGCTGAGAGACGAGATCCTGGAGCAGCCGGCCGCCGCCCAGCGGCTGCTCGACTCTGCACCGACGGCGTTTGGCTGCGGTGATCTCGAGCCTAACTCCCTGACCATTCTGGCCGATGCATTCGTCGTCCCGCTCGTGGCGGTGCGCGGCAATCACGATCGAGGCGCCACTTGGAACGCGACGTCGAGCGGCGAATCTCGGCGCTCGGGCTTCTGACCAGTATCACCTCGACTTCCAGGCCGATCACTGGCTCCTCGATGTGGTCCGGCCGCCGATCTGGATCCACGGCACACGACACCGGCCTCGGTCCCTGAGCTCGTCGTAGGTCATGCTGGGACCACCATCATCAACGCGATGGGCTCGATCCTGATCGAGGTCCGGCCGGTGGTCGGACAGGGCCACCCGGCCGGCGACGCGTGAGGCGGGGTCGGGCTCAGAGCTGAAGGACGATCGCCTCGATTGGTCGCACCGCGACGCGCGACCCGACCGTGGGCGTGGCCAGGTCGTGGCTCGAGAGCACGACCCTCCACGGACCGGCGGCTGGGGGTAGCTCGATCTCGCCACCTCGAAGACCAAACCGAACCACCACCAGCGCGACCTCATCACCTGCCCGCCGGAGATAGGCGAGGACGTCGGGGTCGCCCACGTCGACGATGGCGAGCTCACCGGTCCGAAGCGCCGCGGACCCTCGCCGAAGCGCGAGGAGCCGCCGGTAGTGGGCCAGGACCGAGCTCTCCGATGCCCGCTGCTGCTCGACGTTCCGCGACGCCGCGTCCGGCGGAATGGGCAACCACGGCCTGCCACTCGTGAAGCCGGCCTTCTCGTCGCCAGACCATGCCATCGGCGCCCGGCACCCATCACGGTTCCACCATCCCGCCATCGCCACGGCCGCGCGATCCTGGGCGCGGCTGCGGGGGACCACGATGTCCCATGCGCCGATCTCCTCCCCGTAGTAGAGGAAGGGCGTCCCTCGAAGCGTCAGGGCGATCGTCGCGGCGGCCTTCGCCACGGCATCGGCCGTCGCCCGATCGCGACGACCGAGCGTGTGCATGTACCGGGAGACATGTCGCGAGTGATCGTGGTTGGACAGCACGATCGTCGGCCAGCGACTGGACCAGGCGGCCTCCCGGGCAGCGATCGCCGCGCGGAAAGACGCCGCCGTCCACTCCGTCTCGAGGAGGACCCAGTCGAACACGAGGTGGCGCGGCGCCCAGTACGCTGCAGCGGCCTCGATACCGCTCGTGAACAGCTCGCCGACCGTGGCGGTCCCCGGCTGGGAGTCGACGATGCGTCGGAACTCGGCCAGGAGATCGTGCAGCTCGGGCTGGTCCTTGTCGTGGCGGTGCTCCTGGCTGTCCCAGGGGATCGAACCGCCCGCCGCGATCTCCGGGTTCGATGGCATCTCGGCCGCCTTGAGGAACGCATTGAAGACGTCGAGCCGGAACCCATCGACGCCGCGGTCGAGCCAGCCCCTGACCATCGACCACATCTCCGGGCGAAGAGCGGTGCAGCGCCAGTTCACGTCGGGCTGCTCGGACAGGAATGTGTGGAGGTAGAACTGCCGTCGCCGAGGCTCCCACTCCCAGGCCGATCCGCCGAACCATGAGAGCCAGTTGTTCGGCGGCTCCGGCCGACCATCGCGATCCCACCCGGACGGATCCCGCCAGAGAAAGAAATCGGCGAATGGTCCGGTCCTCGACTGGCGCGACTGCACGAACCACGGATGCAGGTTGCTGGTGTGGTTCATCACGAGATCGAGGATGACGCGGATGCGTCGTCGATGGCATTCCTCGATCAACCGATCGAGATCGGCCAGCGTCCCGAAGACGGGATCGACCGCCGTGTGATCCATGACGTCGTAGCCGCCGTCGAGCATGGGCGACGGGTAGATTGGGGAGAGCCAGATGGCGTCGACGCCGAGCGAATCTGCTCCGCCGGCGAGATAGTCCAGGTGGTCGATGAGCCCCGGGAGGTCGCCGACCCCATCGCCGTTCGAGTCGGCGAAGCTCCGTGGGTACACCTGGTAGACGACGCCGTCCAGCCACCATCGACTGGCTGCGTCCAGGTCGGCGGCGGATGCTGACCCTGGGATCGCCATCGGAGACCTCGCAGACCCTCGCTCGATGCGCGCCCTCGGCGACTGATGCCGTGTTCGGGGCGGCTCATGGATGGTAAGGCTTGCGCCGCTGCCCGGATGTCGCGTACGAGGTCCGTCGGGCGGCCGAGCCGTCGGTCGCCGATGCAAGGGCCCGCGCCCTGCCGGACGGTGAACGTGAGTTGATGGCCACCGTGACATTCGACCATGTCACGAAGTGCTTCGGCGACGTCGTCGCCGTGAATGATGTAGATCTGCAGGTCCGGGACGGGGAGTTCATCGTCCTCGTCGGGCCTCTGCCTGCGGCAAGACGACCTGCTTGCGGATGATCGCCGGGCTGGAGGACTTCCCCTTATCCCGTTCCTCGATAAGACGCGGAGCCTCGTGGTCCTTGGCTAGCGGGGACCGGGTGAAGTTCACCGGCGAGGTCCCGATGATGATCGACATCACCTGAGATGCTGACGCTCGACCGGGTCAACAAGACCTACAAGGTGGGGACGTTCGGCGGCAAGGAGCTGCGCGCCGTCCGCGACGTCTCCTTCGAACTCCACGAGGGGGAGGTCGTCTCCCTCATCGGAGAGAGCGGGAGCGGCAAGTCCACGATCGGGAAGATGATCCTGCGCCTCCTGGCGGTGAATGGCGGGAGGATCACGGTCGACGGGGTCGACGTGGTGGGCCTCAAGGGAGCCGCACTGCGCGACTACCACCGGCATGTGCAGGGCGTCTTCCAGGATCCGTTCAGCTCCTGCAACCCCGTCTACAAGGTCGACCACCTGTTCAACGTCATCCGCGACATCTACTTCCGCGGCCTCGCTGACGACGCCTGGCAGGAGAAGCTCGCGGCGTCCCTGGCCATCGTCAACCTGGAGCCAGGGCAGGTGCTCCACAAGTACCCGCATCAATTGAGCGGCGGGCAGCTCCAGCGCCTCCTGATCGCGCGAGCGCTGCTGGTCGACACGCGCTACCTCGTCGCCGACGAGATCATCAGCATGCTGGACGCGTCGACCCGGATCGACGTCCTGAACCTCCTGGGCGATCTCAAGGCGCGCGGCCTCGGGATCCTGTTCATCACCCACGACCTGTCGCTCGGCAACTACATCAGCGAACGCACCGTGATCCTGCGCCGGGGCCGAATCGTGGAGATGGGCGCCACGCCGGCAGTCTTCGGGCAGCCGCTCCACCCGTACACCCGGATGCTCATCGCGTCCGTCCCGCAGCTCCACCAGAAGTGGGGCGAGATGGAGGCGGGTTCGCGGGCGGGAACGGGCTGGGCGCCGGCCCCGACCGAGCCGTGCCGCTACCACGCGGCGCTCGCGGGCGGCGGCGCGACGGCGATTCC
The DNA here is from genome assembly GCA_025351245.1 of Chloroflexota bacterium. Lineage (GTDB taxonomy): Bacteria > Chloroflexota > Limnocylindria > Limnocylindrales > CSP1-4 > CTSoil-043. Next base: position 34,987 of record JANXWH010000010.1, read on the forward strand.
CACCGACCCGGCCGGGTCGAGGCTGGCCGAGATCGAGGACGGCCATTTCGTGGGCTGCGTCCAGCCGAACGACGACGGCACGTGCGCGAGCCGGCCCGCGTCCTCCGTCTGAGCGGGTCCGCCTCGCGGCGGCTCGACGGGCCGTATGCGACACTGCACGCCATGCTCGGCGTGACCCTCACCGCGTGCGGCCTCGTGGCGGCAACGTTTGGCACCTGGCGCGGCTACGCCAACGCACGGGCCGCGCTCGTCTCCCTGGCTGGGGACGGGGATCCCACGCGGGTGTCGATCGACGCGGGCCGGCCCATTCTCGCCCGCACGCGCGTGCGCCGGTTTGTCCGCCCGGTGGTGGTGGCGATGCTCTGGCTGGCGATCGCCATGTATGGGCTCCTGATGGTGAGCCTGGGGGGCGCGGCCGCGTGACCGTCCCGGCGGCGCTCACCCACGCCGGCGCCCTGGAACGCTGGGAGGCCGTCATCGGGATCGAGGTCCACTGCCAGGTGCGGACCGCGAGCAAGATGTTCTGCGCCTGCGCGGTTCCGTATCCCGACGCGGCGCCCAACACGCACACCTGCCCCACCTGCCTGGGGCTGCCAGGCACGCTCCCGACCATCAACCGGCGGGCCGTGGAGCACGTGCTGGCAACCGGGGCAGCGATCGGGGCCACGGCGCCCGCCACCACCCGCTGGGATCGCAAGAACTACTTCTACCCGGACCTCCCCAAGGGCTACCAGATCAGCCAGTACGACCTGCCGCTGGCCGCCAACGGGTCGCTCACGTTCGACACCTCCGAGGGACCGGTCACGATCGGGATCACGCGGGCCCACCTCGAGGAGGACACGGCGAAGCTCGTCCATGCGGCCGGCCCCGACGGCGGCCGCCTGAGCCTGGTGGACTTCAACCGCTCCAGCGTGCCGCTTATGGAGATCGTCACCGAGCCAGACATCCGGACCGCCGAGCAGGCTCGCCGCTACGCCGAGGAGCTCCAACTCCTGCTCCGCGCGATCGATGTCTCCGATGCGGAGATGGAGAACGGCCAGATGCGGGTGGAGGCGAACGTCTCACTGCGCCTTCGCGGTACGGAGCCGTTCGGGATCCGGACCGAGGTCAAGAACATGAACTCGTTCCGTGCGGTGGAGCGCGCGATCGCCTACGAGATCGAGCGCCAGGCCGCCGCGCTCGACGCCGGCAAGACGCTCCGCCAGGAGACGCGGGGCTGGGACGACGCGAAGGGCGCCACCTACCTGATGCGGGTGAAGGAATCCTCGGACGACTACCGCTACTTCCCGGAGCCCGACCTTCCGCCGCTCCACCTGGACGCCGCCTGGCTCGCCGGGATCCGGGCCGCGCTCCCGGAGCTGCCCGCCGCCCGACGCGCCCGCTACCGGGACGTGCTGGGCCTCTCCCCGTACGACGCGGCGGTCATCGTCGCGGACCAGACGATGACCTCGGCCTTCGAGGCGCTCCGCGCCGCGGGCCCGGACCTGCCGGCGAAGGAGCTGGCGAACTTCGTGAGCGGTGAATACGGCCGGGCGGCCAAGGAGACCGCGGAGCGGACCGCGGCTGGCCTCGTGGGTCAATCCGACGCGGCGTCGCTCGTCCACGTCCTGCGCGAGGTCCTCGCCGGCCGCCTCTCGCGTCCGAATGCGAAGGAGGTCGTGGCGCTCCACGTGGCATCCGGCCGGCCCGCCGCCGAGCTGGTCGCCGAGCGCGGATTCGCCCAGATCTCCGATGTCGGCGCGCTCGGGGCGGTCCTCGACGACGTGCTCGCGGCGAACCCGGCGGCGGTCGCGGACTACCGCACCGGAAAGGCGCAGGCGGGGGGCTTCCTCGTGGGCCAGGTCATGAAGGCGACCCGTGGCCAGGCCAACGCCGCGCTCGTCCAGGCCGCGCTCCGCGAGCGGCTGGGAGGCCTCGCGGGGGAGTCAGCATGAGCCCGCTCGGCCTTGCCCTCGTGGCCGGTGGGCTCGCGCTCGTCGCCGTGGGCCTGTCCCGAGCGCGGGCGCCGTGGGGCCGCTACCAGGCACTGCGCGCGCGGGAAGCAAACGCGGAGCGCTACCGCGCCTGGCGCGGAGGCCCCGGCGACGCCGCGGGCGGCACGACCGGGGCCGACGTCATGAAGTCCGTGCTCCGCTCGCGCGTTCGCGAGGCGCTTGCCGTGGCGGCCGCCGGCGTGGTGCTGGCCCTCGCCGGCCTCGTCATCCGATAGCTCCCGTGTCCGGGCGAGCGACGGCACGCCTGAGACCGCCCCCTGCGCCCCCGCCGAGCTCAGCGCAGGAGCCGGTGGCGCTCCACGGAGATGCAGCGGTCCATCACGACGTCGAGGCCGCCGGTCCGGGCAATCTCGGCGGCCTCCCAGCTGACGATGCCCAGCTGGAGCCACAGAACGCGAGCGCCCGCCGCGACCGCCTCGTGTGCATGGGCCGGGCAGTCCTCGGCGCGGCGGAACACGTCCACGATCTCGAACCCGCCGGTCGCGGCGACGGCCGTGGTGAGGTCCGGGAAGGCCGCCCGGCCGTGGACCGTCGCGAAGCGCGGCGTGACCGGGACCGCATCGTACCCGGCCCGCAGGAGTGCGGCGAAGACCTCGCCCGACGGACGACCCGGCCGATCCGACGCCCCGATCACCGCGATCCGCCGGGCCGTCAGGAGCAGCTCGCGGATCTCCGCGTCACCCAGAAGGGACACGTGGCCGCGGCCCTCCTGGAGGTCCAGCATCGCCGCGAGACGGGTTCGCTCGGCGGCGTCCATGCGGCGGATCATCGCACGGCCAACTCGGGCCGACCCGAGGGGCTCGCAGCGGGCCGCCGCCGCAAGCCATACTGGCGCCCAGAGGAGCGTCGCTCGCCGCGCCTGTCGCGACCTGCTCGGCAACCGCTCCGCTGGCGAACGGGAGGCCCAATCACCGTGTCCCTGACTCCCCGCGACCGGGTCCGCACCGCTCTCGACCACGCCGAGCCCGATCGCGTGCCCATCGTGGTGGGGGTCAGCAACGCCACCGGCATGAAGGTGCGGCCGTACCGCGGCCTGGCGAGCCTCCTGGGCCTGGAACCGGGCGAGAGGTCCATCTACGACTGGCCGGAGCTCGGCACGGCCAACCCGACGGAGGCCGTCCTCCAGCGCCTGGGAACCGATGTGCGGCCCATCTTCGACGCCATCCCGGCGGCGACGGCGCAGCGCAACCGGAACCGGCCGCCGCATGCTCCGTGCATCGACGAGTGGGGCAGTGGCCAGGTGGAGGTCGAGGAGGGCAACTGGTATCCCGGCGTGCATCCGATGCGGGAGGCGGAGACCCTCGACGCGATCGAGGCCTACCCGTGGCCGGACATGGACGACCCGTCGCGCGTCGCACACGTGCGGGAGGAGGCGGCCCGCCTGGCAGCCGACAACCGCTACGCGATCATGGCGACGCCCTGGCTCCTGTTCCCGCTCGAGCGGGCATTCGCCATGCAGGGCATGGAGACGTTCCTCGGCAACCTTGCCCTCAACCCCGAGTTCGCGGAGGCGCTCCTGCGCCGGATCGCCGGACTCTGCACGCAGCTGATGGGCCACTTCCTGCGGGAGCTGGGCGACGACGTGGACATCATCAAGATCGGCGACGACCTCGGGACCGAAGAGTCGCTCCTCATGTCACCCGCGATGTACCGCCGGATCCTCAAGCCGATCCACGCCGAGTACATCGCGTTCATCCGGGCCCATACGAAGGCGCGCGTGTTCTTCCACACCGACGGCGACGTGACGGATCTCGTGGATGACTTCGTCGAGATCGGGGTCGATATCCTCAACCCGATCCAGACCTCGTCCGGGCGAATGGCCGACATCGCGGCGCTCAAGCGCCGTCACGGCGAGCACCTGAGCTTCTGCGGCGCGATCGACACGAAGCGCGTCCTGCCCTACGGCACGCCGTCGGATGTCCGCCAGGAGGTCCGACGGGTCATCGCGACACTGGCGCCGGGAGGGGGATACCTCCTCGCGGCCGTCCACACGATCATGGACGAGGTCCCGCCGGAGAACGTCCTGGCGATGGTGGACGCGGCGATGGAGTACGGGCGCTACCCGCTCCGGGCCTGACCGGCCGAGGCGGATGAGCCGCGGCGGACCCACCGGACCCGCCGCGACGCGACCCCGTCAGGCGACGCGAACCGGCAGCGCCTGGAGCCCGCGCAGGATGAAGCGTGGCTTCCAGGCCGGCTCGGCGACCAGCTCCAGCGTCGGCATCCGCTCGAGGATTGCCCGGAACAGGATCGCCAGCTCCAGCCGGGCGAGCGGAGCCCCCAGGCAGAAGTGGATCCCGGCCCCGAACGAGAGGTGCGGGTTTGGGCTGCGGTCCAGGACCAGGCCGTCCGGGTTCGTGAACTGGGCCGGATCCCGGTTCGCCGACCCGAGGAGGAGCGCCAGCTCCTGCCCGCGCGGGATCGAGACCCCGTGCAGCTCGATATCCTGCAGGACCCAGCGCTCGAACATCGGCGCCGGGGTGTCGAAGCGAAGCAGCTCCTCCACGGCGGTCGGCACGAGGTCCGGGTGGGCACGCAGCGCCGCGAGCGCCTCCGGGTGGCGAAAGAGCGTCCACCACGCGTTCGCCGCGCCATTCACCGACGCCTCGTGGCCGGCATTCAGCAGGAGGATCGAGGTCGCGATCAGCTCGTCCTCGGACAGGCGGTCGTCGGCCTCCGCGACCAGGGCCAGCTGGCTCAGGAGGTCCGCCTCCGGCCTGGCGCGCCGTTCCCGGACCAGGCCGCGCAGGTAGTCGGAGAACTCGACGGTCGCCCGGACGGCCCGGCGTTCGTCGTCCTCGCTGCGGGCCAGCTCGAACATGAGGGTCATGTCGGCGGACCACGGGCGCAGGAGCGGCCGATCTGCCGCCGGGATCCCGAGCAGCTCCGCGATGACGGCCACCGGGAGCTGCTCGATGACGTCGGCGAGGAGGTCGAACTCCCGGCGCTCGAGTGCGGCTTCCACCAGGCCGTCCACCAACTCCGCGACGCGGGGACGGAGGCCCTCCACGGTTCGCGGGGTGAAGGCGGTGGAGACCAGGCGCCGGAGCCGGGTATGGCCTGGCGGCTCCATGTCAATGAGCTGGAGGCGCAGGCTGTCGTCGAATGGCGCCTGCCACGCCGGTGGCGGCCTCCGCCCGAACTCCTCGTGCCTGGCAACGTGGACGTACGAGCGCCCGAGGCGCCGGTCGCGGAGCAGCGCGCCCACATCGGCGAAGCGCGAGACCAGCCACTGGTTCGTGGCCGGGTCGTAGATCACCGGATGGTCCGCCCGCAGCCGCTCGAAGACGGGATACGGGTCCGCGATGAACGCCGGGTTGGCCGGTGCGTAGCCGAGCTCGGCCGGCGTGACGGGGACGGTCACGGACTGGGTCCTCCTGGAGACGGTTCGTTGTGCCCCGGCCCGGCGACGCGGCGATTCGGCGTCGCGCCGTGGACAGACGCTACGTCGCGGACTCGCGCTCGTACGGCTGGCCGTCCGCCGCGGGTGGGATGCTCCGGCCGACCACGCCGGCCAGGATCACGATGGTCAGGATGTAGGGGAGGGCGTCGAAGAGCTGGGCAGGAACGGCGCTCATGATGGAGCCCAAATCGCCGCCCGGCGGGGCGATGTTGATGAGCTGGCCCAGCTGCAGGAACGTCGCGAACAGGAGGGCCGAGGCAAAGGCGCCCAGCGGCGTCCAGCGGCCCATGATCATCGCCGCGAGCGCGATGAAGCCACGCCCGTTCGTCATGCCCAGCTGGAACGAGTTCGTGGCCTCGATGCTCAAAAACGCGCCGCCAAGGCCGGCGAACATGCCGCCGATCATCACGTTCCGGTAGCGCAGCCGGATCACGTCGATCCCGACCGTCTCGGCCGCCCGCGGATGCTCGCCGACCGCGCGGGTGCGCAGGCCCCAGCGCGAGCGGAAGAGCCAGATCTGGGCCCCGACGATGAGCACGATCGCGGACATCGCGATCGGGCCCTGGTTGAGGAACATCGAGACGATCCAGCCGACCCCGGGCAGGTTCGTCAGGGCGTCGGGTGGGGTGAACCGGGTGAACTCGCCGGCCCCCGCGGGCGAGGTCTTGGAGATCAGCTGATCCAGGTAGCCGGTCACGCCGAAGGCCGCGATGTTGATGATCGTGCCGCTGATGATCTGGTCCGCCCGAAGCGAGATCGAGAGCCAGGCGTGGAGGGTCGAGATGAGGAGCGCGACGCCGAGCGCCGCGATGAGCGCGATGACGAGCGGGATCGTGATCCCGAAGATGTCGCTCGGGGCGGCCTGGAACATCGGGTTGACGGCGACGCCCACGACCCATGCCGTGAAGGCGCTGGCGAGCATCGTCCCCTCGATGCCGATGTTGACGATGCCGGAGCGCTCGCACAGGACTCCGCAGAGCGCCGCGAGGGCGAGCGGCGTGGCCTGCGACATGATGCTCGTCGAGTTCGGCGGGAGGACGGCCACCAGGTAGCCGATCGCCTGGAAGAGCAGGCCCAGGACCGGGATGCCGTCGAGGCCGTTGATCAGCGGGGTGATGTCCATCAGATCGCCACCGCCTCTCCACCCGTCGAAGCGACGATCGTGTCGACTCCGGTCGGACCGGCTCGTCGGCCCCCTGTCCGAAGCACCCGTCGGAGCACGGGACTCGCCACGAGGAAGAGGAGGATCGTCGCCTGGAGCACGTCCACGAGCTCCACCGGGATCTGCGCCTTGATCTGCATCAGGCCCGCACCCGCGCGCATGCCGCCGAACAGGAGCGCAGCCGGCAGGATCACGAGCGGGTTCGAGCGGGCCAGCAGGGCCACGGCGATCGAGTCGAAGCCGACCGTGGTCCCGAAGCTGGAAGTCATCGAGTGGGTGACGCCGAGCAGGACGGAGGTGCCCGCCAGCCCGGCGAGCGCGCCGCTGAACGTCATCGTCGCGATCGTGATGAGCTTTGGTCGCATGCCCGCGTAGCGGGCCGCGTCCGGGTTGGCCCCGACGGCGCGGACCTCGAAGCCCCAGGTGGTCCGGTAGAGCAGCCACCACACGAAGATCGCGGCGAGCAGCGCAAGGGCGATCCCCAGGTGCCCGTTTCGTCCAAGGATGATCGGGAACGCCGCGTTCCCGACGTCGAAGGTGACCGGGGATGGCGAACGCGGGACCTTGAGCGGTCCGCTCACGAGCGCGGCCAGGAGCTGGACCGCGACGTAGTTCAGCATGATCGTGCTGACGACTTCGTGGGCGCCCGAGACCGCCTTCAGGAACCCCGGGATGAAGCCCCAGATGCCGCCGGCGATGATGCCGGCCAGGGCCGCGAGCGGGATCGCGATCGGCGCCGGCGCGTCGGCCAGCGCGACGCCCGCCATCACCGCCCCCAGGGCGCCGACCAGGAACTGGCCCTGGGCGCCGATGTTGAAGAGGCCGGCCTTGAAGCCGAACCCGACGGCAAGGCCGCCGAAGACGAGCGGCGTCGAGTAGACGAGCGTGGAGACGATTGCGTCCGGGTTGCCCACCGCCCCACTCAAGAGGGCGGAGTACGCGACGAGCGGAAGCCCCAGGTCGAAGGGGTGGCCGGGGACGAGCAGCTCGGAGAAGACGATGATCGCCGCGCCAACCAGCACGGACAGCACGGTCACGACGAGGGGGACGGCGGCGACCGACCAGACACGCGAGGCCAGGCCGGGGGGTCGGCGCACCGGGGTGGGGGCCGGGACGAGGGGCGCGCTCACGGCCGGGCCTCCACGGACGTGGCGCCTCCGCGCTCAGCGCCACCGGTCGCCATCAGCAGGCCCACCTCGTTCTTGTCGGCGGTTCGCCCGTCGATGATGGCCACGATCTGGCCGGCGTACATGACGCCGATCCGGTCGGACATCTCCAGGACCTCGTCCAGCTCGGCGGAGACGAGCAGGACCGCTGTACCGGCGTCACGCTTGGCGATCACCTGGCGGTGGATGAACTCGATGCTGCCGACATCGAGGCCGCGAGTGGGCTGGTCCAGGACGAGCAGCTTCAGGTCCCGGTCGAACTCGCGCGCCACGATCGTCTTCTGCTGGTTCCCGCCGGAGAGCGTGCCGGCCGTCACGGTCGCGGACGGCGTGCGGATGTCGAAGCGCTCGATCGCCGATACGGCGTCCCGCTGGATCGCGTCCCCGTCGCGAAGCATGCCGCGGGCGTACGGGCGCCGGTAGTAGCTGGTGAGTACCAGGTTGTCGGCAAGCGAGAACGACGTGATCAGGCCGAAGCGGTGACGGTCGGCCGGCACGTACGCCACAGCGGCCTCGTTGATGTCCCGCGGTGAGCGGCCCGTCACGTCGGTGCCGGCCAGGTTAACCGTGCCGGCGGTGGGGCGCCGGAGGCCGATGATCGCCTCGACGAGCTCGTCCTGCCCGTTGCCGGCGACGCCCGCGATGCCGACGATCTCGCCGGCCCGGACCTCCAGGTCCACGCCGCGGACGGCCAGGTTGCCGCGATCGTCCTTCGCCTGGAGCCCGGTCACCCGCAGGACCGGCTCGCCGGGATGGGAGGTCCCTCGGTCAACGGTGAGCTGCACTTCGCGGCCGACCATCAGTTCGGCCAGGTCGTCCTCGTTCGTCTCGGCCGGCAGCCGCTGGCCGACGACGCGACCGCGGCGGATCACGGTGATCCGGTCCGCGATCTCCAGGACCTCGTAGAGCTTGTGGCTGATGAAGACGATGCTGTGCCCCTCAGCGGCCAATCGCCGCAGGACGGCAAAGATCTCGTCGGTCTCCTGCGGCGTCAGGACGGCGGTCGGCTCGTCGAGGACGAGGATGCGGGCATTCCGGTAGAGGGCCTTGAGGATCTCCACCCGCTGCTGCCAACCAACGGAGAGCGAGCCGACCTTGGCCTCCGGGTCGATCTCGAAGCCGAACCGCCGACCGAGCTCCACGATCCGGCGGTGGGCCTCCCTGCGGTCGAGGAAGACCCGGTTCGCCATCGTCTCCTCGCCGAGGAGGATGTTGTCGGCCACGCTGAGCACCGGGACCAGCATGAAGTGCTGATGGACCATGTTGATCCCGCGCGCGATCGCGTCCGCGGGGCCGGCGATCCGGACGGGCTGGCCGTCCAGCAGGATCTCGCCCTCGTCCGGCCGCGCCAGGCCGTAGAGGACGTTCATGAGCGTCGTCTTGCCCGCCCCGTTCTCGCCAAGCAGGGCGTGGATCTCGCCGGGATGGACCTCCAGGCTGATCCCGTCGTTCGCGACCACCCCCGGGTAGCGCTTCGTGATCCCGCGCATCTCGAGCGCCGGGGCGAGGCTCGTGCCCGTCGGGTCCGTCATGGGCATGCTCCGGGGTGGGCGGGGGGAAACGCGGACGACGGGATCAGCCTGGAGGTCCATCCCGGCGAGATCCACGCCCTGCTTGGCGAGAACGGGGCGGGCAAGACGACGCTCATGAACGTCCTCTACGGCCTGG
>JANXWH010000018.1 GCA_025351245.1 Chloroflexota bacterium
CACGGGCTCGAGGCGAAGGTCGACGGTCGGAGTGTCCTCGTGGGCAACGCGAAGCTCATGCGCGATCGGCAGATCCCGTTCGACGACCTGACCGCTCGGGCCGACGAGCTCGAGGGCGCGGGTCGGACTGTCGTCCGGGTCGCCGTGGACGGCAAGGCTGGGGGCCTGATCGCCATCGCCGACGCGGTTCGCCCGAGCGCGAAGGAGACGATCGAGCGCCTGCACAACCTGGGCATCCAGGTCGCGATGTTGACCGGCGACAACCGAGCGACCGCCGACCGCATCGCCGCAGAGCTCGGGCTCGACACCGTCTTCGCGGAAGTCCTGCCGGGCGAGAAGGCCGATAAGGTGAAGGAGTTGCAGGCGACCGGGAAGCTCGTCGCGATGGTCGGCGACGGGATCAACGATGCGCCGGCACTCGCCCAGGCCGACGTCGGGATCGCGATCGGTGCCGGGACGGATGTCGCGGTCGAGACCGCCGATGTCGTCCTCATGAAGAGCGACCCCGTCGACGTGCTCGGCGCCATCGCCCTCAGCCGGGCCACCGTCCGCAAGATGCGCCAGAACCTCATCTGGGCGGTCGGCTACAACACGGTGGCGTTCCCGATCGCCATGGGTCTCTTCTACCCCCCGTTCGGGTTCGTCCTCCGGCCGGAAATCGCGGCGATCAGCATGGCCGGGAGCTCGTTCCTTGTCGCCGTCAACGCGCTTCTCCTGAAGCGGACGAAGCTCGAAGGGATCCGGCGGTATGGCGCCGAGTGAGACGGTCGGCGGGGCGGCGGTGGCGACCCGGCATTACGAGCACCGACTGACCCTGGCGAGGCACATCCTCGCACTCACCCGTCGAGCTCTTCCGCCGGGCAGCCCGCTCGAGCTCGTGCTCACGCAGGAGGCTGCGCCCGATCGCACGTCCGCCGTCCGGGTCGTCATCTCGGGACCCGATGCCCTCGCCCGCCTGCTGTGGCCGCCCTCCGCCGACGCGCTCGGCGAGGCGTACCTGCGGGGTGACATCGACATCGAGGGCGACATCTGGACCGCTGTCGACGCCGGTCGGGCGTTCGACGTGCGCAGGCTGGGGCGCGACCTCCCGCGCCTGGCCCGACTCGGGTTCGAGCTCCGTCGCGGCGCGGCGCCCGCTCCCGCGCTTCGCCGGGTGGCCAAGCTCAAAGGCTCCCGCCATTCGCGCGCCCGCGACCTGGCGGCGATCCGCTTCCACTACGACGTGGGCAATGCCTTCTATGCCCTCTGGCTCGACCGGCGGCTCGTCTACTCGTGCGCCTACTTCGACACGCCGGATACGACGCTCGACGACGCCCAGGAGGCGAAGCTCGATCTGATCTGTCGCAAGCTCGGGCTTCGGCCGGGTATGCGCCTCCTCGACATCGGCTGCGGCTGGGGGTCGCTCGTCACGTACGCCACCGAGCGCTACGGGGTCGAGGCGACCGGGATCACGCTCAGCGCGGCACAGGCCGAGTGGGCGACGGCTGAGATCCGCCGTCGCGAACTGGAGCGCCGGGCGCTCGTCGCCGTTCGCGACTATCGCGACCTCACCGGGTTCGGGCACTTCGACGCGGTCGCCTCGGTCGGCATGTTCGAGCACGTCGGGCGCGAGCGGCTCGGCGAGTACTTCGCCGCTGCGTTCCGCGCGCTCCGGCCGGGCGGCCTCTTCCTCAACCACGGGATTGCCACCACGTCCACCGGTGGCGGGCTCCGGCCGCGATGGACGCGGTTCGGCGACGGAGGATTCGTCGGGCGTTACGTCTTCCCGGACGGCGAGCTCGTGACCGTCGAGGACGCGGTCGGCTTCACGCGCCGGGCCGGCTTCGAGCTCATCGACGTGCAGCGCCTCCGGCCGCACTATGCGCTTACCCTCAAGGCGTGGGTCGAACGGCTCGAGGCCTCGGCCGACCGGGCGCGCGAGCTCGTCGACGAGGAGGTCTTCCGAACCTGGCGGCTGTACATGGCGGCCGCCCGGGGAGGCTTCGAGGACGGCTCGCTCGACGTCGCCCAGCTGCTCCTCGCCCGGCCCGGCGGGGAAGGTCCCGCGGCCCTGCCGCTCCGGCCGTGGTGGCAGGGTTGACCGAGAGAGGCCAGGCCGCGTTCGCGTCGACGGCCCTCCCCGTCGTCGCGTTCGGCGTCGCCATGGGATACCTCGAGTCAACCGTCGTCGTCTACCTGCGGGCAGCCATCGAAATCGTGCCGTCCGCCGTGCCGGCCCACGATCCCAAGATGTTCGAGGCCGTCGAGACGCTCCGTGAGCTGACGACGCTCGTCATGATCGCCGCGGTCGGTTGGCTCGTGGGCCGCACCCGACTCGAGCGGCTCGCCTGGGCGGCGGTCGTCTTCGGCGCCTCTGCGGGCGAGGTTGCTGATCGTCGTGGGTCGGGCCCGTGCGATGGCCGCGCTCGCGGGCGGCGGGCTGGTGATCGCGAGCTTCGTCGTCGACACGGACCGGGCCCTCGCGGGTGATACCTCCGCGTGGAGCGGCTGGCCGCTCTTCTGGGCCGGCATGGCGCTCGCGGTCGGGGCAACGGTGGGCGCGTTGGGTGCCCTCCGGATCTCGCCCACGCGGCGCGGCGGGCGCCTTCGAGATGGATCCGGACGCCGGCACCAGGCCGGCTCACCGGACTGACCAACCCCACCCCATGAGGAGGTCGCCGCTATGGCCGACAATGTGAAGGACCCCGTCTGCGGCATGGAGATCCGTCCGGAGGACGCGGTCGCCACGGAAGAGCACGCCGGCAGGACGTTCCACTTCTGCAGCCCCGCCTGTCACGCAAGCTTCGTGAAGGATCCGCACCGCTACAGCCATCCGGCCGAAGAGCACGGCCACGAGGGCCACGGCGGCCACTAGTTCGACGCCGGGGTGGGAGCGGCGCCGCGCCCACCCCGGCCCTCCGGTTCCACGAGGATCCACCCAGGTGACCACACCCTCGCCCGACATGATCAAACGCTCGCGGCTCCCCGCCCTTCTCGGCGTGATCACGAGCCTTGCGACGGTGATCGTCGCCATCGGCTTCACCGTCGCGGCGTTCTTCAACCCCCTCTGGATCGGCTTTGAGCAGGAGCGTGCAGGCGTCCCGGCGATCACCGGCTACACGCCGGCGCAGGTTCAGGCGGCCACGGGCTCGATCCTCGCGGACCTCCTCGTCGGCCCGCCCGAATTCGCGGCCGCGGTAAACGGGCAGCCGGTCCTTGACGCCGCGGAACGCTCCCACATGGTCGACGTGCGCACCGTCCTGCTCGGATTCGGCATTCTCGTCGGGGCGGCACTGATCGCGCTCGCCGTGATCGTCGTCGCCAACAGGCGGAGCGCCTGGGTGTGGCGGGCTGTCGCGCGCGGGTCCGGCGCACTCGTGCTCGTCGGGATCGTCGTCGGCGTCGCCGTCCTCTTCTTCTTCGACGCCGCGTTCCTGCTGTTCCACCTTGTCTTCTTCCCGCAAGGCAATTTCTCTTTCGACCCGAGAACCGAACGACTGACGCAGCTGTTCCCCGACCGGTTCTGGACGGAGACGTCGATCGGGATCGCCGTCGTGGGCCTCGCGATCGCCGTTGCGGTGACGCTGGTGGCGCGCCGGCGGGCGACTCGCGTGGACGAAGGACGGCCGGCGGCCGCCATCGTCAGCGCCTGAGCACGTAGCCTACGAACCGGGGCGAACTCGGATCGCCCTTCGACGACCGAGAATCGGCTCCCCGCTGGTCCGTTCTGGCTCAGCGGCTTATGCTGCCCGGCCCTGCGCGACGGCATCGCTGCGCCGCCACGAGAACAGGCGCGACTCGGCCCGACGCCGAAGGAGGACCTGCCGGATCACGACATACACGGCGAGTGCCGCCACGAAGACCGCCCCGTCGACGCCCGGCACGCCGGCGAGCACGAGCGCCATGCTCGCGGCGCCGAGGAGGAGGCCGGTCGCGGACTCCAGGAGCTGGGTGGGGACCCGGCGGGCACCGATCCGACGGTCCGACGACCAGACGCCCCACCGGGCGCGGGTACAGCGGCCCGCGCAGCAGCCCGTGAAGAAGCACCCGACACGTCCGATCGCAACCGCGAAGAACATTCCGGGTGCGGTTGCGTCGAGGAACCTGCCGATCGGCAGACCGAAGGCGAGAAGGGCGACGACGGCAGCGAGGGGAGCGGCGACGAGGAACCCGTCGACGGACCAGCCCCCGAGGAGCTGCCGCCACGGACCCGGGTGCAGTGCGGCGTACCAGAGCTTCGCCCCGACCAGGCCGAAGGCGATGGCAAGCAGAGACGCCGCCAGCGACCCACCCACGGAGATGTTCGCCCGCCCGACGAATGCGGCCTGCGTGACGAGGGCGACGACGACGCCGAGGACGGCCAGGGCTGTGAAGCTCCCCGGCAGCACTGCCGGGATCCGGGCCATGGGCGCCAGCGGCGCCCAGCGGGTCTTCACCGGGGTGGCCGGCCCACTTGACAGGCCCCAGCGACGCCACGACCACGCGGCGGGCTGGATCGGTTCCGGTCGGCCTCGCCTCCAGCGATCCCTGCCCGCGTCGCTCGTAACCTCGCCGGGACGTCCGACCAGCTCGGCGTTGACGGTCCACTCGCCGGGCTCGAGTCCGTTCACCCACGTCGTGACCGACACCGGCCCGCTGCCGGGCACGATGTCGTCGATTCTGTCGTCCTGGGAAAAGGTGTCGCGGGGCCCGGGCAGGCCATGAATCCCGACGCGTCTTCCGGTCACGCGGACCGTGGCCGAATACGGCTCGCCCGCTTCTCCTGAGTCGAACCAGTGACTGACGACAAGCGCCTCGGCTTCGACAGCCGCAGTGGCTGGCTCCTCCTGACCTCCCAGTCCCGCCGACGTCGAGCCCGCGCGCGCCGCGCTGGCTGTCGCCGTCGCGCGCGACGGCGTGGTCGACCGCGCCTTCCGGCGTTTCGCCTCAACGGCTGCTCTTCGTTGTGCCACCGCTCGCAGGCCGTCCTCTCCTTGCGGGACGCGTCGTCGCGCGCCCGGAAGCCCGCCTGGCTCCCTGAACATGAGTACTACGTTAGTGTAGCAGTGAGTCGTCGGCTACCTCTTCGAGTGGTCCCGCCACACCGCTGAGGCCCTCCCGGATGGCGACGCCCCAGACGGCCCCAGCATTGGCGCGAGTGCTGAGCGACGGATGAGAAGAGGCTGATAGTTCGCCGCCCGGGCGCGCAATTTCTCATCCGTTTCTTATCGGTCTCTCCACCTCCTCTCAGGAAGCTGAGCGAGGGTCTGAGAGAGACTTACGGGCCTGTGTCCGGCCCCAACCCCCGCACGGCCTCCCCACGCGGCCTCCCCAGGGCCGTCTTGGCCGCGCCGCTCACCGGAGGATCGCCGTGATTCCCTTGGCTCTCAGTACTCGTCTGCGCGCGCTCGCCCCTGGCGTTGCGATTCTCGCCATCGGTGCTGCCTTCTTCGTCCCCCGCCCGGGCGACGCCACGACCGCGATCCCTCCCTCGATATCGGCGCCTCTTCCCCAGGAGGCCTTCACCCCGCTCGTGATCGAAGCGCCGCGTGAGACCCCCGGATTCGCGGCGCCCGCTACCCCGACCATCCCACCGCGATCGAGAGACCCGGAGGCCGGTCTCATCACGCCGGCTGCGTCTTCGCAACGAGCGACCCCTGGCCCCGAGCCGTCGTCCGTGCCCGCAACCGTGCAACCGCCCCGCGGTCCGACCCACGTGGTCGTGGCCGGCGACAACCTGTGGACGATCGCGCGCAGTCACTCCGCGTCACTTGCGGCGATCCTGCAGTGGAACGACGGCGTCGATCCCCGTCGGCTCGTGGCAAGCCAGCGCATCCTCATTCCGGGCGGAACGAGGATGCAGACGGCGCGACCTCCGGCGGCGCCGCGCCCGACCGCGCGCACCACGACCACGCGATCGGCTGCGCCCACGTCGCCCATCCCGCCCACTCCGCTGCGCTCCGCCGGCGGTCATGTCTGGCCGCTCGCGGTGCGCGGGATGATCAGCCGCGGCTTCTCCGCTGCGCATCCGGGGATCGACATTGCCGCCCCGCTGGGGACGCCGGTGCGGGCGGTTGCAGCCGGCACGGTGACGTGGGCCGGCTGGAAGAACAACGGCGGTGGCTACGTCGTCGTCATCCGTCATGCCGACGGGATGCTCTCCACGTACAACCACAACAGCAAGCTCGTCGTTCAGGTCGGAGAGGCGGTCGCGGCCGGCGAAACGATCGCGCGCGTGGGCTCCACTGGCTGGTCGACCGGCCCGCACCTCGATTTCCGAATTGAGATGGGCGGCCGCTCGGTCGATCCGCTGGACGTCCTGTGACCGTTCTGGCCGCGCGCTCGCAGCAGTCCTCAGCCATGGCTCAGGCGCCGCTCAGTTCGCACCCGTGTACTTCCGGCATGAACAGTCCCGAAGCTGCTCGCGCCCGTCACGTCGTGGCGGCTACCCCTGCCATCCGTAGGAAGCCTCCGACGTGAAGCTTCGACGCCAGGCCGTCGCCGTACTCGTGGCACTGCCCGTCGTCCTCGCCGCCTGCAGCCCGACCTCGGCCCCGGCCAGCCCGTCGATGGATCCGAGCATGCCGGGCATGGACATGGGCGGCTCGTCCTCGCCGAGCGCGAGCCCCGCGGCTGCCGGCGGCATGCCCGGGATGGGTGGCGGCCTGATGGTCGACAAGCCCGTCTCGACCGACGGCGCCGTGCCCGCCACCGCGACCACAGGCTTGCAGCCGTTGCCGTTCACGCTCGACGGCCAGACGAAGGTCTTCCAGCTCACCGCGAAGCCGGTGTTCTGGAAGATCAACGGCGACACGCAGGTCACGGCGCTCACATACAACGGGACCGTCCCCGGTCCG
Organism: Chloroflexota bacterium; assembly: GCA_025351245.1. Lineage (GTDB taxonomy): Bacteria > Chloroflexota > Limnocylindria > Limnocylindrales > CSP1-4 > CTSoil-043. Next base: position 6,816 of record JANXWH010000018.1, read on the forward strand.
CTCATCCGGGTGACCGAGGGCGATCGGGTCCGCATCGTATTCACGAACGAGCTGACGACTCCGACAAGCGTCCACTGGCACGGTCAATTCGTCCCCTCGAACATGGACGGTGTCGCCCAGCCCGAGCTCTCGCAGAAGCCGGTGATGCCGGGCGGGACCTTCACCTACGAATTCGAGGCGAAGCCGGCCGGCACGTTCATGTACCACTCCCACGTCGACACGGACACCCAGATCAATGTCGGGCTGTTCGGCGGGCTCATCGTCGACCCGAAGAATTGGGCCCAGGTCAAGCCAGACGTCGACGAGACGCTCATCCTCAACGAGTGGCGCGTCATCGACGGCGTGACCTACCCGGCGATGCCCTCGATGGGCGAGCCGAACTTCTTCACCATCAACGGCAAGACGTACCCGGACATCCCGACGATCAACGTCAAGAAGGGCCAGCGCGTCCGCCTCCGGTTCGTCGGCGCCGGCCAGTTTGAGCACCCGATGCACCTCCATGGCTCGGGCTTCAAGATCGTCGCGACCGACGGCTTCCCGGTGCCGGCGGCGGCGCAACTGACGAAGGACACGATCCCGGTCCATCCGGGAGAGCGGTTCGACGTCGAGTTCGTCGCGAACAACCCAGGCAGGTGGGCCCTCCACTGCCACGTCGTCCACCACACGACGAACAACGACGTCGAGCCGGGCGGCCTGCTCATGGTCGTCAACGTGGAGCCCTGATCCGTCCGAACATCCAAGGCTCGACCGCGGCACCCCCGGTCGCCTGCTCGAGCCGCGCTCCGCAGGAGCGCCTGCGACCCCGCCGGTCCTCCCGCCGGCGGGGTCGCCCATTTCGGGCGGGAGTGCCGCATCGCGGACTTCTCGCGGTCAGCTCAGCCGCCGATCAGCCACGTCTCAGCTTGGCATTCGATGCTTCGCCCTGGCGTCCAGGCGAGGCGCCCCTGCGGCCTCCACCCACGAACCCGCAGGGCATCCCTTCGAAGTAGGAGACGCGAATGAGCGAAAGGCGATCATCGTGCTGCGGCGGGGTCGACGAGATGGCACCCGAGGTTGCATCCGGACCGGGCGCTACCGAGGTCGCCGTGGACGGTCGGACCGGTGGACAGGCGGCCGCGCCGAGCGATCACGGGCGATCCGGATTGATCCAGGTCGTCCGCCGCCTCTTCGGGATCGCAGAGCGGACGGGGAAGGCATGAGCACCCCCGACCTTTCCGTCATCGATTCGTCCGACCAGGCCGCCGCCAGGTGCGTCGTCTGCGGCAAGGACATCCCGGCGGGCTCCGGCGTGACCGCCCGGTTCCACGGCCGGACCCTCCGGTTCAAGTGCCCCGGCTGCCTGTCGCGGTTCGCCGTCGATCCGGACCATTACCTGACCGAGGGCCCATCGTCGTGCTGCGACGGCGAGGGGCACGTTGAATCAAGTCACTCAGCCGCCCCGAGTCACTCAGCCGCCCCGAGCGAGTGGAGCATGTAGGGAAGCGTCAGCCGAACACGCCAAGTCCCTGCCCACTGGCCGGGGCCGCGCGCAGTCCCTCGATCCATAATCCGCGTCGGCGTCGCCAAGCCTGGAACACGGCCGGCGGCCGCCAACCGCCGCCCAGGTTGTCCGCCCGACCCGCTGCCCCTACCGACCGAGGAACGAGAAGGCGCTGTTGAGGTCGGGCAGCCGGTCCTCCAGCTGGAGGAGGAAGAGTAGCCCGACGACCAGGCTGAACCCGCCGGCGAGAGCCCCGATGACGAGGTAGATCCGCTGGCGGAGCTGGCTCGCCACGAAGCCGGTCGCGGTGAGCAGGACGATCGCGCTGTTGGAGAGCAGCAGGCCGACGATGAACGAGATCATCATCGGTACCCCGAACCCCTGCCCGGCCGCACCGCCGACGGCCGCGATGATCAGGACCTGCGTGCCCGTCTCGGCGCCGATCCCGTGGATCATCCCGACGGCGAAGGCGGTGCGCGGCCCGTACGAGCTCATCTCGATCGCCTCCACGTGGGCATGCCCGTGGAGGCGCGACTGCAGGCGGCGCCACGCGTGGCGGACCGAATCGAACACGAGCATCCAGCGGCTCCGCAGCCGGAATTCCGTCCCATGGCGAGCGTACAGGTAGAGCGACACGAAGACCCACGCGCCGAGGAGGACGAGCGTCGCGCCGACGATGCGGCCCATGATCGGATCCACCCAGCCGGGCAGGACGGCGCCGAACGAGAGGGCGGCCAGGCCGAGGACCGCGACGACGAGCGCATGGCCGAGCGCGTACAGGGTTCCCAGGAGGATTGCCTCGCGCTGCTCGATGAGGAGGCGATGACGGGGTGCCGCAGCCACGAGCGCGGCGGGCGGGATGGGCACGACGAGCGTCGCGGCGCCCGGCCCCGCGTCGTGCGCGCGCAGCTCCGACAGGCCGCCGTGTGGGTGGTCGTGCTCCGGGCCACTCGCCCGGTGGTGCTCGTCGTGCGCCTGCTGGCCGGCGTCTGCCGCGGCAGACGTGGACGTGATGTCGGAGATCGCGGCTATATGGTCCCAGTCGATGCCGTGGCGGATGCCAAGGACGAGCGCGGTGGCCAGCAGGCCGATCCCGCCGGTGGCCGCGGCCGGCCCGACAACGGACAGGAACGGGATGTCGACGATGGGCATGGGACGCCTCGCGAGCGGCAGTGAGTTACTCGCCATAGGATCGGGTTCCGGGGAACGAGTCGTCAAACGTGCTACACGGGATACGGTGGGACAGATCGACCGCCACCGTCCGGGGACGGGAGCCGGATTTGCGTCCGACCCGAGCTGTCCAGTTGCGATCGGTAGCGCGCCCGCCTTTCCCAGACCTACGGCCCACGAGACGTCGTCCCGGCGTCAGGTGTGCGGGGAACGGGAGGCCACCCCCTGAGTCCCCGCGGTCAAGGCTTGAGCAGCAGTGCTCTCGATCGCCTTGATCGCGGCGCTCGTCCGGGACCGAAAGAGCCCCGAAAGCTCGGCCGTCCTGATCGAGAGGCCCGGCGCGACTCTACCAACACCGGCCCGGGCGGCAACCACGAGGCCTGGTTCTCGTGGGTCGTCGTGCTCGGCGAGCTTGCCATCGGCGTGGCCGTGATTGTCAGCCTCCCGTCGCCTGGAGGGTGGCCGGAAATTCCCTCACCCTGGTGGCCGAAACGGCAGTCGCCAGATCTCGTCGGGAATCTCCGTGCGTCGCTGCAGCCCGCGGAACAGCTCAATCAGGTAGGCGACGCGTTCGTCCGCCCGCCGGAATGACTCGGACCCGGGCTGCGACATCCGGCGGCGCGAGACCGCGTCGTGCATTTGGTCCGCGAGGATCTCGAGCGCGCCCCGAAGGTCTCGCGTCGCTCGACTATCGACCGGCCCGCCGCCCGGAAGCGCGCCGTCCGTGGCGGGGATCGCCGCCACGGACGGGAGCCGTCGAGGCCAAATGATCTCGTGAAGATTCATGAGGGACAGTACAACGCGAGTTTCTGAGCCAGGGCTGAGCCGATCATGCGAGCCGGCTGAGAATGCGCGTCGCGGCACCAGGAATGCCACCAGGCGTGCCTCTCGACGGCGGACTTCCCATAGAGAGTCCAGCCTGGAAGGTCAGTGAGCGTGGGGCATCGGATCGTGCTCGAACTTCTCGACCCAGCGCTCGGGCTCGTCGCGGAAGATCTCGGCGCAGACATCCTCACAGAAGTAGTAGGTCGTGTCCTGATACGTGACGGCGACCGCGTTCTCACGATCGATCGTCATCCCGCACACCGGGTCGATTACCTGGGTCTCGGGTTCCGACATGCCGCTCTCCTTCGTTGATTGGGTGGAACTGGACCGGGGATCGATCGCGGCGTCAACCGGTGCTCGGCACAAGGCGGCCGAGGAACTCCTCGCGACAGCCGCGCGAACAGAAATAGAACGTCTCGCCGTCGCGCTCGGTCCTCACGGCCCGGTCGCGCTCGACCGACATCCGGCATACAGGATCAGTCGCCATGGCGTCGACGTCGGTAAACCGCCCGTCGGCCAGCCACAGGACCCGGTCTGCGACGTCGCGGATGCGCTGATCGTGCGAGACGATCACCACGCTTCGGCCCTGGTCCTTCGCGATCCGGCGCAGCAGGTTCATGATTTCGTGCCCGATCTTCGAGTCGAGGTTCGCGGTCGGCTCGTCGGCGAGGATCAGCGTCGGGTCGTTGACGAGCGCCCGTGCGGTTGCCACCCGCTGCTTCTCCCCGCCCGAGAGCTTCTCTGGCAGGAAGTCGAGCCGCTCCCCGAGGCCGAGATCGGAGAGCAGCGCCGTCGCCTTCGCGCGTGCCGGCCGCCGCCCGACGCCCCCGAGCTCGGCAACGATCGCGACGTTCTCGAGCACGGTGAGCGCGGAGAGCAGGTTGAAGTCCTGGAAGATGAACCCGAACCGGCGAAGTCGGATCTCCGGCAGGCGACTCTCGGACAGCGCGCTGATCTCGATTCCGTCGAGGTGGATCGAGCCGGTGGTCGGGCGCAGGAGGGCGCCCATCATCGACAGCAGCGTCGTCTTGCCAGAACCCGATGGCCCCATGATCAGGACGATCTCGCCCGGTTCGACCGCGAGGCTGACGCCCCGGACGGCTTCGACGCCGGCGGCCCCATCTCCGAATCGCTTGGTGACGCCGCGCACGTCGAGCGTGAACGCGGTCATATGGCAACTCCTCTCCGGAAGACGACCGCCGGGTCGAGACTCGACACCTGCCGAACCGGCAGGATCGCCGCGAGCCCGGCAATCACGAGGGCGAACAGCCCGACCTTGGCGAGCGACGCCGCGCTGATCGACAGCTCCAGGCCGACGCCAGCCAGCGGCAGGACCAGCACGAGCAGGCCGGTGAAGGCAAGAGCGACAACGAATCCCAGCGCGACGCTGAGCACGGCCTGGCCGAGCACGACGCGATACAGGGCGGAGTTGCGCGCTCCGAGCGCCTTGAGGACGCCGTATTCCCGACGCCGGGCCAGCGTCGCGACGTAGACGGTGATCGCCACGACCGCGAGCCCCACGACGAACCCGATGACGTTCATGATCGAGATGACATCGGCGCTCATGTCCATGACGAGGCGCCGCTCCTGCGCGGAGAAGTCGGTCTTCGACTGGGCGGTGACCGAGGGTACCTGCCGTTCGATCGCCGCCGCGACCGCCTCTGGGGATGCCCCGGGGGCGACCTTGACCAGCACATAGCTCACCACCGGGGCGCCGCCGCGCATCGCCCGGAAGTCGTCGAACGACACGAACGCCACGGAGTTCAAGAGGCTCGCCGTTCCATCCGACAGGCCGACGATCCGCGCCTCGGCGCCGAGCACTATGACGCTGTCGCCGATCGAAACGCCGGCCCTTCGCGCGAACCCCCGGTCGATGATGATCTCGCCGCGCCCCACCCGATCCGCACCCTTGACCACGCTCCACGGGCCGCCAATCGCGGCATCTGCGGGGAGGCCGATGACGTACGCTACCGCCCGCTCGTCGCGGGCAGCAATCGTGTCGGTGGAGTAGAGGATCGGGGTGACGCCCGCGACCCCTGGGACGGCGCGGACCGCGTCGGTGACCGAGCCGGGCAGCCAGGACGCGACCATGTGGAGGTTGCGGACGCCGGCCTGGGAGACCCAGACGTCCGCCCCCGCGCGGTCGATGTACGTCGTCAACTGGTTGGCGACCCCAGCGTAGATCGCGTCGAGCGCGAGGGTGAGGGTCAGGGCCAGCGCCACGCCGCCGACGGAGGCGAGGAGGCGGACCCGGTTGCGGCCCAGGTTGCGGCGCGCGAGAAGCAGCGTCGCGCTCATCCGCGGAAGACCTCTGCCGGCTCGAGGTGGGCGACCAACCGGGCCGGGATGAGGGCGGCGACCAGCGCCATGAGGAGGCTGGCCGCAAGCACGACGCCGATCGCCGCGGGCTCGATGTCGACGCGGAACTGCGGCCGCCAGGCCATCATCGCGGCCCCGCCACCGTACGCGAGCCCGACGCCGGCGATCGCACCGATGGCGGCGGCGATGAACGCCTGGATGGTCACCACCCGGTAGAGCGCCCGGTTCCGGGCGCCGATCGCCTTGATCGCGCCGTACTCCCGCCGCCGCTCGATCGTCGCCGTGTAGATGACGAGCCCGACGACGAGGACGCCCACAAGGAACGCGATCGCGACCATCAGGCCGATCGGCGCGTCATAGACGCGGGCCAGCAGCTTGCGGTCGTTGGCGACGACCTCGCTCTTGAGGAGAACCTCGGTAGCAGGGTGTGCAAGACGATCACGGAGCGCCATCGGGGTCACGCCGGCCGCCGGGGTCACGAGCAGGAAGCTCCGTAGCCCGGGTGCCCGGAGGAGTGACTCGAGAGTCGAGATCCGGGCGAATGCGATCGAGCCCGCCCAGAATGTCGTGTCGTCGGAGAGACCGACCACAGTCATGGTCCGGTCGAGCACGGAGATCGCATCGCCGATCGCGATGCCGTGCTGGTCCGCCGCGGTCCGGTCGATGACGAGCTCGTGGTCGGCCGCCGGCTCGCGTCCCGCGGCAAGCTTCCACGGCCCGCCGCCTCGGGCCGGGTCGTAGCCGACCAGGAAGAAGCCGTCCTTCCGGCCGTGGCGCTCGAAGATGACGAACTGCGAGATGACCGGGATCACACGCTCGACGCCGGGCGTTTGCCGGACCGCTTCCTCGGCCCCGGCCGGCAGCGCGGAGCTCGTGCCCAGGAAGTCCCTGATTCCCCGCTCTGCGACGACGACCTCGCCCGGCGTGTTGTCGAGGTAGGCGGACGCCTGGCGGTAGACGCCCGAGCGGTACCCGGCGAGCAGGAGGATCAGCCCGATGGAGACGGCAACACCGGCCACGGTGAGAAGGAAGCGCGTCCGATCACGGAACAGGTTGCGGCGGGCCAGGAGCAACGTGGTTCACGCCTCGACCGGGCGGCCGGCCCGATAGCCCGCCTTCTCGATTGCCCTCGCGAGCGACCACGAATCAGTCTCGGCCGGGTCGTAGTCGATGTACGCCGTCTCAGTCGCGGGGTTCACGTAGACGCGGAGGACCCCGTCCGTGGCCGCCAGCTGGCGCTCGATCGTGGTGGCTGCCGCCCCACCGCACCCGAGATCGAAGACGGGGATCCGGAGCTGCCGCTTGGCGTTCATGGCCGCAGGCTGACGTCACCGGCTGAGCGCAGAATGAGCAATGAATGAGACTTCTCGTGCGGCTACCGACGGCGTCGGGTGAGGCGACGTGGCGGGGGGTCACGATCGTCGTGGCCGACCGCTTCTATCCCAGCTCCCAGCTCTGCTCGAGCTGCGGCTACCGAAACCGCTCGCTCACCCCCAATGGCCGGCGCTTCTGCTGCCCGTCTTGCGGCGTCTCCCTCGATCGGGACCACAACGCCGTGCTCAACCTCAGACCGGTCGTGGGCATGCCGCCCAAGACGCTAAACGCTCGTGGAGGGAACGTCAGTCCAGGCCCAGCCTGGCAGATCCCGCCGAGACGAGAACCGAGCTCGGAGACGGCCGCTCTGGCGGCGGCCTGACCCGGTCAGTCTCGGAGTATGGGATCGAGGGAGACCTCGACTTCATCCACAGGCAGTCAGGCGGCTCGAAGGAGCACGCCGACCGCGCTCGACAGACCAAGCGCCAGCAGGCCCGCGGTCATCACCCAGAGGACGGCCGAGTAGCGGCGCGAGGCGGCGAGCGGCCCAAGCAGCGCCCGATCACCCGAGAGCCGGACGAGGAACGTGAGCGGGATCACGAGCGCGAGGACGTTGAGGATCATGGCGTCGATGACGACTGACACGAGATCCTGCGCGACGAGGGCAACGATCGCAGCCGGCACGACTTCGACGAGGTACAGGAGGTAGAAGCCGGGCGCGCGACGGATCGACAGGTTCAGGCTGTGTGGCCAGTGGAAAAGTTCCGCCCAGGCCCACGCCGACGAGAGCGAGATCACCACGGCGGCCAGCACGCCCGAGCCGATCATTCCGACCGCGATCAGTACCCCGGGGGCACCCTGCGCCAGCGCCGCCAGTCCGGCTGGCAGCGCGAGACCGCCGGCCACGGCTTCGCGCGCCGCCCCCGGGCCCGCGGCCGCCGCCGCCGCCGCCGCCGCGATCACGATGGCTGCCATCAGCACCTCGCTCGCGATTGCGCCGATGACCGTCTCCCATCGGGCGGCCCGGAGATCCGCGGGACCGAGGTGCTTCTCGACGGTCGCTGCCTGCTGGTAGAAGAGCATCCAGGGCATGATCACCGCGCCCACGGTGGCCACGACGAGGTCGAGATACCCGGGCCGGTCGAACGGCTGGACCGGCGATAACCCGCCGAGGACGGCGCGCGGGTCCGGACCGGCTGCGAACGCGAGCACCACGAAAGCGAACAGGGCCAGCGAGAGGACGAGCGCCGCGACCTCGAAGCGTCGATAGCTTCCGGTGAGCACGACGACGGTGTGGAGGACGAGGGCCGCTAGGACGGCCGGCGCGGCCGGAATGCCGATGAGGCTGGCCCCCAGGACGATCCCGGCGAACTCGGCCACGTAGGCGAGCAGGTCGACGACGACCATCGAGGTGACCGAGACTACGCCCCACCTGAACCCGAAGTGCTCCCGGATCAGCTCGGCGTGTCCGAGCCCAGTGCCGATTGCGAGCCGGGCGGCCATCTCCTGGACCAGGTAGAGGACCGGGATCAGGGCGAAGATCGGCAGCAGCATCGCATAGCCGAAGTCGCTGCCCGCCTTGGCGGCCGTGAGGACGCTCGCCGCGTCGACGTCGGCAAGCATGACGATCCAGGCCGGCCCGATCACGCGCAGGAAACGCCGAATGCGAACGCCCGGCCATGCAGGGGCGAGGCCGCGCGCGGCGACTCGAAGTCCGTCGATGGTCATGCCGTCAATCAAGCCGGTGCGGTCCCGCGCGAGCGAGGGCTCAAGGTCACTTGACCATGCGACGAAAGGCCCCTTGAGCCTGCGGATCGGGTGCCGGACGAGGATGTACCGTCGGCTGGAGTCGACCTCGGCGCAGTCGACGCGAAAACGCGGCCACCACCCTGCCGAGCGCCGGGTGTTTCTCGGTCCGTTCTCAGGCCCTCTTCAAGGCCCGCTCAGCCGGGGAGCCCACGATCCCGGATGTGGCGGCCCGGCCGCATGGGATGTGTCGACCGCCGCCACGCCAGGCCTCAATCCGGAGATGATCGATGAACCGCCTGCCGTTCGCGCCGCTCGCCGTGGCCGGCGTGGTGGTCGTCGAGGCTGAGCAGAAGGCCGGGACGTGAGCCGGCCCCGCGTCGCCGTCATCGGGGCCGGGCCGGCCGGCAGCACGGCCGCCCGGCTCCTTGCCGCAAAGGGCGCCGAGGTGCGGCTGTTCGAGGCTCGACGGCTGCCGCGCCCGAAGACCTGCGGCGGCGGCCTCACGCCCAAGGCCCAGCGGCTCGTGCCGCCCATTGTGCTCGACACGGTCGAGCGTCGGGTCGATCGAGTCGCGATGCGCGGGCCGCACCTGCCCATGTTTCAACTCGGTGACCCGGCCGCGACGATCGCCATGGTCGACCGCGGGCGATTTGACCTGGCGCTGGTCGACGCAGCTGCGCGAGCGGGCGCCATCGTCTCCGACGGCGAGCCGGTCCTCGATCTCGTCGAGCACGATGCTGGCGTCGACGTGCGCACCGCTCGCGGACGCTGGCGAGCCGACGTCGTCGTCGCAGCGGACGGAGAGCCGAGCCGGGCCGCCCGGCGCCTGGGCCTCGGTGGCCCGGCCCGAC
>JANXWH010000144.1 GCA_025351245.1 Chloroflexota bacterium
GACCGGCGCGAGCAGCAGAAGTACGGCTTCAGCGTCCCCTCGCCGACGATGTTCCTTGTCAAGAACGTCACGTTGGTCGGGGCGATCATGTTCCTGACCTGGCGCCTTGCCGCCTATGAGGGCTACCCGATCGTCCTGATCGTGATGCTCCTCCTGACCGCCGTGTACTGGTTCGTCACGCTGCGGACTACGCTGGGCCGGCGCATCTTCGCGGTGGGCGGTAACGCCAAGGCCGCGATGCTGTCGGGCGTCAGCACGTCGCGCTACGTGTTCTTCACGTTCGTGAGCATGGGCGCGCTATCCGCGCTGGGCGGCCTCGTCGTCGCGGCCCGCCTCAATTCGTCCACCCCGAAGGCGGGCACCGGCTTCGAGCTCGACGTCATCGCCTCGTGCTTCATCGGCGGCGCGTCCGCGTACGGCGGCGTCGGGGGGGTCATCGGCGCGGTCATCGGCGCGTTCGTGATGGGCGTACTGAACAACGGCATGTCAATTCAGGGCGTCAGCATCGACTGGCAGCAGGCGGTCAAGGGCCTCGTGCTCCTGGCGGCCGTATTCTTCGACGTCCGCGGCAGGAGCCGAGAAGGCTGACCTCGCGTCGCGCCGGCTTGCCGGAGCGGCCTCCCGGCCCTCGCCAGCTCCTCCCGCCAAAGGCCCGTCCCCGGCCCGGTTCGCCGCGCAGGGAGGGCCTTTCGCTTGGCGGCCCCGAAGGTGGGGAATGCTCCGCGGGCGGGCCGGCCGCGCGCCTTTGGTTCCGCCGGTCGGCGGTCAGGCGGTCGGCGGCCAGGCGGTCTGCGCCGAAGCGGCGGGCGCGCTGTCCCGCACGATGAGATCCGTCGGCAGCGTGATGGTCCGGCCGCGTGAACCCGCGTCCCCGCGAATCTGGGCCAGGATCTCCCGGACCGCCGTGGTGCCGAGCTCGCGGAGGGGCTGCGCCACCGTGGTCAGGGCCGGCGTGAACTGCGCCGATTCCGGCAGCCCGTCGAAGCCAACGACCGCGATATCTCCGGGGACCCGCAAGCCGCGCTCGGCCGCGCCGTGAAGCACGCCGAGCGCCATCTGGTCGTTCGCCGCGACGACGGCGTCGAGGTCCGGGCGCCGGGCGATCAGGTCGGCGAAGCCGCTCTCGCCAGACGCGGACGTCCAGTTGCCCTCGACGATCGGGCCGGGCTCGATGCCGGCGGAATGCAGCGTGTCGAGCCAGGCGTCCTGGCGCTGGCGGGCCTCAAGCCGCTCCATCGGGCCGCTGATGTAGCCCATGCGCCGCCGCCCCGTCGAAATCAGGTGCTCGGTGAGCGCCTGTTCGCCGCCGTAGTTATCGATCCCGATCGTCGTGAAGGACGGGGACGGCTCGCATTTCAGGAAGACGATCGGCGGGCAGCTCGCCGGCAGGCGCTCCTGGATCAGGTGGGCGCTCGTCTCGAGCTGCGACCCGTCGAAAATGATCCCCTCGACGCGATGCGCCGAGAGGAACTCGATGACCGGCACGGTGTCCGAAGGCTCGAAGCGGCGGAGCTCCTTCAGCAGGAGGGCGTACCCGGACGCCTCGCTTTCCTCTGTGATGCCGTTGAGCGCCTGCGAGACGCCGAAGAAGCGCAACCCCGCGGCGATGACGCCGAGGGTGTAGGAGCGTCGCTGCACGAGGCTTCGCGCGACCTCGCTCGGCTGGAAGCCGACCGCCGCGATGGCCCCCTCGACCGCTCGTCGGGTCTCGGCCGAGACGTCAGGCCGCCTGTTGATCACCCGCGAGACGGTCTGGGCGGAAACGCCGCACATCGCGGCGACCTCCTTGATTGTCACCCTGTAGTGCCGGGGCAAGGCATTCCCTCGAACGTGGCGACGTGGTTGTCGTAGGTGTTCACAAAAGCGTACCCTATGTGAACGTTAGCGGGAACGATAACGGACCGCGCCGACGGCGCGGTCCCGAACCGTCGACGGCAGGCCGCGCACGCTTGGCGCGGCGGAGCGGGGCTCGGCCCCCCCAACGGGTCGGCGGCTGAACCCGTGGACGAGGCAGTGGCAGTTCGGCAGGAGGAACTGTGGGCAGGTACACGATCGGAGTGGACTTCGGGACGGAGTCCGGCCGGGCGACTCTCGTGGACGTGGCCGATGGCCGCGAGCTGGCGACGCACGTCTACGCCTACTCTCACGGTGTCATCGATGAGGCGCTGCCGCTCGACGACAGGACCGTGCGCCTCGAGCCCGATTGGGCGCTCCAGGACCCCGACGACTACCTCCGCGTGTTTCAGGTGACGATCCCGGCGGTCGTCAAGGCCGCGGGCATCAACTCGGCCGACGTGATCGGGATCGGTGTCGACTTCACCGCCTGCACGATGCTGCCGACGAAGGCGGACGGCACGCCGCTCTGCACGCTGTCGGCCTTCCGCGCCAACCCGCACGCGTGGGTCAAGCTGTGGAAGCACCACGCCGCCCAGCCCGAGGCGGACCGCATCAATGCGGTGGCGCGCGAGCGCAACGAGGGCTGGCTCGACCGGTACGGCGGCAAGATCTCGTCCGAGTGGTTCTTCTCCAAGGCGCTCCAGATCCTGGATGAGGCCCCGGAGGTCTATGCCGAAGCCGACCGGCTCCTCGAAGCGGCCGACTGGGTGGTCTGGCGGCTGACCGGCGTCGAGACCCGGAACTCCTGCACCGCGGGCTACAAGGCGCTCTGGTCCAAGCGCGAGGGCTTCCCGGATGCCGCCTACTTCGGCGCGCTTGACCCGCGTTTTGCCAACGTCATCGACGAGAAGATGACCCGTGTCATCACCCCGATCGGGGAGCGGGCCGGGGGCCTGACCGAGGAAGCGGCCGCCTGGACCGGCCTCCGGCCCGGCATCGCCGTCGCGATCGCCAACGTGGACGCCCACGTCGCCGTTCCGGCCGCGACCGTGACCGAAACCGGGCGAATGGTCATGATCATGGGCACCTCGACCTGCCACATGGTGCTCGGCGACCAGGAGAAGGTCGTCCCCGGCATGTGCGGCTATGTGGAGGACGGCATCATCCCGGGCTTCTTTGGGTACGAGGCCGGCCAGTCGTGCGTTGGCGACCACTTCGCGTGGTTCACCGAGAACTGCGTCCCCGAGTCGTACGAGCGCGAGGCCCGCGACCGCGGGATCGACGTTCACGGGCTCCTCGGGGAGAAGGCGACCCGCCTGGCCGTGGGCGAGTCCGGGCTCCTGGCGCTTGACTGGTGGAACGGCAACCGGTCCGTGCTGGTCGACGCCGGCCTGACCGGGCTCCTTGTCGGCGCGACGCTGGCGACGAAGCCCGAGGAGATCTACAGGGCGCTGATCGAGGCGACCGCCTACGGAACCCGGATCATCATCGAGACGTTCGAGGAGAACGGCGTCCCGGTCCACGAGATGGTGGCGTGCGGCGGCCTGCCGGAGAAGAACCCGCTCCTCATGCAGATCTACGCGGACGTGACGGGCCGGCCGTTCAAGGTGAGCGCGTCGTCCCAGACGCCCGCCCTCGGATCGGCGATGTTCGGGGCGGTTGCGGCGGGCGCCCAGGCCGGGGGCTACGCCACGATCGCCGACGCATCGCACGCGATGGCGCGCCTCAAAGACCAGGTCTTCGAGCCGATCGAAGCCAACCGCGTCGCGTACGACGCCCTCTACCGCGAGTACGTCAAGCTCCACGACTACTTCGGCCGGGGCGAGAACAACGTGATGAAGACCCTCAAGGCGCTTCGATCCCAGGCACGGGCAGGCAGGCCCGGTCCGGAAGCCTGATCCGATGCTCGAAGCACAGAAAGCCCAGCTCGCGCGGCTGCACCAGGAGCTTCCGCGCCACAACCTGGTGGTCTGGACCGGCGGCAACGTGAGCGTCCGGGACCCCGAGACCGGCCTCGTCGCCATCAAGCCGTCGGGCGTCCGCTACGAGGACCTGACCGCCGACAAGATGGTCGTCCTCGACCTCGACGGCAACCAGGTGGAGGGCGACCTGAAGCCCTCCTCCGACACGTGGAGCCACCTCTACATCTACCGCCACCGGCCCGACGTCAACGGTGTCGTGCATACGCACTCGCGGTACGCGACCGCCTTCGCGGCCGTCGGTCGGTCGATCCCGGTCTACCTGACCGCGATCGCCGACGAGTTCGGGGTCGAGATCCCGTGCGCGGGCTTCGCCCTGATCGGCAGCGAGGCGATCGGCGCCGAGGTGGTCGACCACATCGGCCGCTCACCGGCGGTGCTCCTCAAGAACCACGGCGTCTTCACCGTCGGCCCGACGGCCGAGGCCGCGGTCAAGTCGGCCGTGATGGTGGAGGACATCGCCGCCACCGTCTGGATGGCACTCCAGCTAGGCGTCCCGGACGTGATCCCGGCCGAGGACGTTGCCAAGCTGCACGACCGCTACACGAACGTCTACGGCCAGTAGCCGGCGAGCAACGCCGGCCTCCACATCGCAACCCCTCGCCCACAGGAAGAACGTGCCGCAGAGCCCAAGGAGCCAGCAGTGCTGAATCTCAACGCCTACGAGGTCTGGTTCGTCACGGGGAGCCAGCACCTCTATGGCCCCGAGACCCTCGAGACGGTCGCCGAACACTCGAAGGCGATCGCCGCAGCCCTCGATGTCGCCACGGCCCTCCCGATGCGAATCGTCTTCAAGCCCGTCCTGACCAGCTCCGACGAGATTCGCCGGCTGGCGCTCGAGGCGAACGCCAATGACGCCTGCGTGGGCATCGTCGCCTGGATGCACACGTTCTCGCCGGCCAAAATGTGGATCGCCGGGCTCAACGTCCTCCGCAAACCCCTCCTGCACCTGCACACGCAGTTCAACCGGGGGATTCCCTGGTCCGAAATCGATATGGACTTCATGAACCTGAACCAGGCCGCCCACGGCGACCGGGAGTTCGGGTTCATCGCGGCCCGGATGCGCCTCGAGCGCAAGGTCGCCGTCGGACACTGGGGCGACCCCGACGTCCAGGAGCGGATCGGCGCCTGGGCGCGCGCCGCGTGTGCGCGCCGCGACTGGGAGACCGGGAGGATCGCGCGGTTCGGTGAGAACATGCGCGAGGTCGCGGTCACCGAAGGCGACAAGGTCGAGGCGCAGCGGCGCCTGGGCTTCAGCGTCAACGGGTACGGGATCGGCGACCTCGTGGCGCGGATCCAGGACGTGGCCGAGCCCGCCGTCGACGCCCTGATCGAGGCGTACGTCGACGAGTACGACGTCGATCCCGCGCTCGTGCACGGCGGCGCACGCCACGAGTCCCTCCGGGACGGGGCGCGGATCGAGGTGGCCCTGCGGGGCTTCCTGGCGGATGGCGGATTCACCGCCTTCACCGACACCTTCGAAGACCTGCACGGGATGACCCAGCTGCCCGGCCTCGCGGTCCAGCGGCTCATGCGCGATGGCTACGGCTTCGGGGCGGAGGGCGACTGGAAGACGTCCGCGATGGTCCGGGCGATGAAGGTGATGTCGGCCGGGCTGCCGGGCGGCGTCTCGTTCATGGAGGATTACACGTATCACTTCAGCCCGACGGGCGACAAGATCCTGGGCGCGCACATGCTCGAGGTCTGCCCGACGATCGCCGATGCGAAGCCGCGCCTGGAGATCCACCCACTCGGAATCGGCGGCAAGGCCGACCCGGTCCGGCTGGTCTTCAACGCCCATTCCGGCCCGGCGGTTGCAGCCTGCATCACCGATATGGGGCAGCGCTTCCGGATGGTGGCGAGCGTGGTGGACGTGGTCCCTCCCGACGAGGACCTCCCGAAGTTGCCCGTGGCCCGGGCGCTGTGGAAGCCGCGCCCGGACCTTCGGACGAACGCTGCGGCCTGGATCTACGCGGGCGGCTCGCACCACACCAGCCTCGGCTATGACGTGACGACCGAGCATCTCCGGGACTTCGCCGCGATGTCCGGGATCGAGTTCCTGGCCATCGACGAGCACACCTTGATCGACGCGTTCCGCGACCAGCTGCGCTGGAACGACCTCTACTACCTCCTCGCCAAGGGCCTCTGACCCGGCCGGCGCACCCTCCTCCTGCGCCGGCCGGGTCCCGCGCCGACGGCGACCACGGTGGCCCGGGCGAGCCCATCGGCGCGGTATGATCGCGACGCACGATTCCCCGGCCCCGGAGGTGGCATCTGAGCCCGAACGAACCCGGCGACGACCCGCAGGCGGCGTCCGCCGGCCCCGACCATCCGATCGTTCCGGCGGCTCCTGGCGCCGGCGCGGAGTCGTCACCCGCCGGCGGGACGTCCGGCCGCCCACCGGGCCTCCGCGAGCAGGCTCGCCGCACGGTCGGTGCCGGCCGCCGGCTCGCGACTGCCCACGTCGACCTCGCCAAGGCCGAGCTCGCGGTCATCGTCGGCGACGCCAAGCGTGTGGCCATCCAGGTCGGCCTGGCCCTCGCGCTCGTCGCGTATGTCGGCCTCCTCGTACCTGTCGGGATGGCGCTCTTTCTCGGCGAATGGATCTTCGGGTCGATGGGGTGGGGGATCCTGCACGGCGCCCTCTTCTCCATCGCGACGGCCGCCGCGCTCGTTCTCGCGGCGCTCCGCATCTCGCGGGCGTACCTCGCCGGGACGCTCCTGGTCGCGATCGTGATCGGCATCGCCGTCGGCACGATCCTCGGCCTGGCCTGGCTCAATGCCGCCTACGCGGCGATCGGGCAGTCAATGGCGCCGGCAGTCGATGCAGGGATCCGCCCGCTCGTCGTGGGGCTGGCCCTGTGGGGCACGGTGTTCGCGCTCGTCGGCATCCTCGGCGGCGCCCGGGCCGGCGGCGTCGGGGGCGCCATCGGCGGCTTCGTCGGCGGGGCGGTGGTCGGCGCGCTGTTCGGGGCATTCACCGCGATCAGCTTCAGCCTCCAGGTCGGCGCGGCGCTCGGCGCCATGGTGACCCTTGTCGCGTGGCCCGTGCTGGCCGCCCTGGCGCTCCGGCACTACGACTGGGAGGACCTGAAGCGGCGCTTCACGCCGTCGGCGTCGATGGCCGCGGCGAAGGAGACGATGGCCTTCGTGAAATCGCGCCTGCCCGGCAGCAAGGAGGACGCGGCATGACGGACGTCTCCATCCCGGCGCAGCCCGCGGACCCGGCCGCCCGGGCGGCACTGGACGAGGTTGCCGCGGCACGGTCCGCCCTCGGCGACGAGATCGTCCGCCTCGAGGCCACCGCCCGGGCCGCGGTTGACGTCCGCGCCAAGGTCCGACGGAACACGGGCAAGACGGCCGCAGCGGCCGCCGGGACGGCCTTCGTCGTTCTCGGCGGGCCCGGGAAGGTGTTCCGCTCCGTCAAGCGGCGAATCGTCGGCGCTCCCGAGCCGCTCCCGGCGAGCCTCCTCCCCGAGCAGGTCGAGAAGGCGGTCCGCCGGCTTGGCGACGACGGGGCCAAGGTGCGCGGGACCCTGGAGCGAGAGTTCGCGGCCTTTGTCGACACGAACCGGAAGAGCGAACCGCGGTTCTTGCGGCGAGTCCTTCTCGCGGGCGGCGTCCCGCTCGCTTCCCGGGTGGGCCGGGCGATCGTGAAACGCCTGCTGACCGGGTCGCCGGACGACGTGGCGAGTCGCGAGGAGCAGATCCGTTCTCGCCTTGATGGCCCGGGTCCGGGGGCTCCCACCCGTTAGACTCACCCTTGGGCGAGTGGCGGAATGGCAGACGCGCCGGCCTTAGGAGCCGGTGCCGCGTGAGCGGCGTGTCGGTTCGACCCCGACCTCGCCTACCAGACTGATCGGGGTTCCTCTTCGACGCGCGCCGCGCCGGATCGTCGGCGGTGGAAGCGTCCTGCTCGGGCGTTGAGGTCCCACGGCCACCGGGGACGGCCGCCGGGGACGGCCCCTATACTTCTTCGGCCATGCACGTCACCACCACCCCCTCCGAGAAGAGCACCGTCCTCCTCGAGGTCGAGCTGCCCGCCGCCGACCTCGCCCGAGCCGTCGTCGACGCCACTCA
Source organism: Chloroflexota bacterium (assembly GCA_025351245.1). Classification (GTDB taxonomy): domain Bacteria; phylum Chloroflexota; class Limnocylindria; order Limnocylindrales; family CSP1-4; genus CTSoil-043. The sequence continues at coordinate 7,896 of JANXWH010000144.1, forward strand.
ACGCCTGAGCCAGCGGACCCGGATCCCGGGGTTCCGGCCGGGCAAGGCGCCCCGGTCGATGGTCGAGCGCGAGTTCGGTCCCGGGGCCGTCCTTGACGAGGCCGTCGAGCAACTCGTGGAGCGCTCCTATCGCACCGCGATGGCGGAGCAGACGGAGCTGTTTGCGATCGGCAGCCCGAAGATCGACGTGGTCCAGGCTGAGGAGGGGCAGCCGTTCCGGTACACCGCCACGATTCCGGTCCGCCCGGAGGTCCGGCTGGGTGACTACCGGGCCTTCCCGTTCGTGCCCGAGATCGACACGGTCGACGATCCGAAAGTGGATCGGGTCGTTGACGAGCTTCGCGACCAGCAGGCGACGCTCGTGCCGGTGGATGAGCGCGGCGCAAAGGACGACGACTGGGCCGTGATCGGCTTCGTCGGGACGCGCGACGGCGAGCCGTTCGAGGGCGGCACGGTGGAGCGGATGCCGATCGTGATCGGCCAGGAGCGCCTCATCCCGGGCTTCGAGGAGCACCTCGTGGGCCTGCGAGCCGGCGACTCGACCGAGTTCGACATCACGTTCCCGCTCGACTACAAGGAGGCCTCCCTCCAGGGCGCGACCGCCCACTTCACGGTCACGATCCGGGAGCTCCGCGAGAAGGTCCTGCCGGTGGCCGACGACGCATTCGCCGCCTCGCTCGGTGAGTTCGCGGACCTCGCCACGCTGCGGTCGGAGGTCGGGACGCGGCTGGAGCGCAACGCGACCGATCGGGCCCGCCACGGCTTCGCGGACCGGATCATCGACTACGCCGTGAAGAACGCCACCGTCGAGATCCCGGACCTCCTCGTGGACGAGGAGATCGAGGTGATGCACGACGATCTGCGCGGGGCGCTGGTGCGGCAGGGGATCACCGAGGAGGCCTACCTCAAGGCGACCGACAAGACCCCCGAACAGCTCCACGCCGACTTCCGCCCGGGCGCCGAGGAGCGCGCGAAGACGCTCCTCGTGCTCGGCAAGATCGCCGAGGCCGAGGGGATGGAGGTCACGGACGCCGACGTGGAAGCCGAGGCCTCCCGAGCGAGGCAGCGCTACGCGAACGACCCGAAGCTCTCCGCCTACTTCGACACGGATCGTGCCCGGGCGGCGATCCGCAGCTCGCTGCGCCGCTCGCGGGTGGTCGAGAAGCTCATCGACGAATGGCTGGCGGCGCACCCGGAACACCCCGCGATCCCGCACGTCGAGGACGCGGATGCCGCCGCCGTCGTCGTCGAGGAGGCGGGGAGCGCCCCCGCGTGATCCATCCCCCGTTCGGTCAATCGCCGCGGACGGCGGCCACTCGCGGTCGCGCTGAGGGCGCCGCTCCAGGAGGGTCCCAGATGCTCGTGCCGATGGTCATCGAAACGTCGAGCCGCGGAGAGCGTGCGTATGACATCTACTCGCGGCTCCTCAAGGAGCGGATCATCTTCCTGGGCGACACGATCGAGGACAACGTTGCGAACCTGATCATCGCCCAGCTCCTCTTCCTCGATTCCGAGGACCCGGAGAAGGACATCAACCTGTACGTCAACTCGCCGGGCGGCGTGATCACGGCAGGACTGGCGATCTACGACACGATGCAGCTGGTGCGGGCACCGGTCAGCACGATCTGCGTCGGGATGGCGGCCAGCATGGCCGCGGTCCTTCTCGCGGCGGGCCACCCCGGGAAGCGCTTCGCGCTGCCGCACAGCCGGATCATGATCCACCAGGGGTCCGGCGGGTTCCGCGGTAACACGCCGGACGTCTTCATCCAGGTCAGGGAGATGGAGACGCTGGTCAACGCCAATCACGAATTGCTGGCGCACCACACGGGCCAGACGGTCGAAAGGATCGTCAAGGACACCGAGCGGGACTATTTCATGAGTCCCGCCCAGGCCCAGGCATATGGCATCATCGACGCTGTCTACGCACCCGTCCCGAAGTCCGTCGCGCCGGGTCTCCCGTCCGCTTCCAGCGGCCCGGGTACGGAGCGATCGGCGGCGGCGACGGACGGGACCCCGGACGGGCCCACGCCGGCGGGCGCATAGACACAGGCCAGGTTCGGCGCGGCGCGCCGCGGAACGCACGAGACGGAGATCACGCGCAGATGACGACCAGCAAGACGCCCAAGGTGCCGTACCGCTGCTCGTTCTGTGGGAAGAGCCAGGAGCAGGTCCGCAAGCTCATCGCGGGTCAGGGCGTCTACATCTGCGACGAATGCATCAATCTCTGCCAGGAGATCATCGAGGAGGAGCTCCTCGAGCAGCCGCGCCAGAAGCCGGCTTCCGAGAAGCTCCCGTCGCCGCGGCACATCAAGGACGCCCTCGACGGGTACGTGATCAGCCAGGAACGCGCCAAGAAGGTCCTCGCGGTTGCCGTCTACAACCACTACAAGCGGATCAACGCCGGCGGTTCGGCGGACGACGTGGAGCTCCAGAAGTCGAACGTCCTCCTGGTCGGACCCACGGGCTCCGGGAAGACCCTCCTGGCGCAGACGCTGGCCCGCGTCCTGGACGTGCCGTTCTGCATCGCCGACGCGACCTCGCTCACCGAGGCGGGCTACGTCGGCGAGGATGTCGAGAACATCCTGCTCCGCCTGATCCAGGCCGCCGACTTCGACGTGGCTCGCGCCCAGCGGGGGATCATTTACATCGACGAGATCGACAAGATCGCCCGCAAGGCAGATAACCCGTCGATCACCCGCGACGTGTCGGGCGAAGGGGTCCAGCAGGCGCTCCTCAAGATCCTGGAAGGCACGACCGCGAACGTGCCGCCGCAGGGCGGCCGGAAGCACCCCCACCAGGACTTCATCCAGATCGACACCACGAACATCCTCTTCATCTGCGGCGGGGCGTTCGACGGCCTGGAGAGGATCATCGAGGAGCGGGTGGGGAAGCGCGGGCTCGGCTTCGGCAGCGACGCCACGGGCACCAAGGCGGACCGCCAGAAGATCCTCGACCGGCTGATGCCGGAGGATCTCCTCAAGTTCGGGCTGATCCCGGAGTTCGTGGGCCGGCTTCCGGTCGTGGTGACGCTCTCGGCGCTGACGGCAGAGGACCTGGTCCGTGTGCTGACCGAGCCGAAGAACGCCATCACGCGCCAGTTCAAGCGCTTCCTCGGCCTGGACAAGGTAGAGCTTGTCTTCACGGATGGTGCGCTCACCGCTGCAGCGGACGCGGCGCTGGCCCGCAAGACCGGAGCCCGGGCGCTCCGCACGATCGTCGAGGAGTCGCTCCTCGAGGTGATGTACGACATCCCGGACCGGACCGAGATCCGAAAGTGCATCATCACGGAGGAGACGATCCGCGACGGCCGGCCGCCACTCCTCCTCACGAAGACCGACGTCGACGGCGGCGTCGACGAGACGAACTACGCGAGTTGGCTGGCGGAGCGCGGCGAGTCCGCGTAGCAGGGTCCGGAGGACCGGGGCGCCGCCCGGCCAGCCCGGCCTCTGCTGGTGCGACGTGGCCGCGACGCGACTGTTCGCGGCGCGCTTCCCGGGGTTCACGGCCGGCCGAGAGACGCGCACGAACCGGGCGGCGCGCCAGGACGCCGGCGAGACGGGCGCGATCTCGGGCGGCGCGCGCGAGCTGGCCGAAGGGGCCCGCCGCCCCAGGTTCGGAGCGCGTACGATGGCATCGGCCATGCGTCCGCAGCGGCGGGTGCCATCGAGGTCGGAGGAAACGATGTTCGGCAGGCGGATCACCCTTGTTCTCGTCGCCGCGGTTGCGGTGGCGGCCTGTGGCGGCGGGGCATCGCCCGGAGCGGCGACGGCGCCGCCCACATCAGGGCCCGCGGCGACACCCACCGGCGGCGGGGGGGGGGGGGGGGGCCCCCCGCGGGGGGT
>JANXWH010000179.1 GCA_025351245.1 Chloroflexota bacterium
CGCACCCCGGGGACCCGCGGCGAGGCCGCCGTACGGGCCGAAGCGCAGCTGCGGTCCCGGGCTCGATGTCCATGCCACTCCATCGGTCGAGCGCCAGACTGTCGTCTCGCCCGCCCGACTCTGGACGGCGACCAGGACTCCATCGGTCCAGGGAGCAGCCAGCGCGACGCTCGCCGGGCCGAACGTGTCGACCGGGAGTCCGACCCAGCTTTGACCGTCTCGGGAGATCCAGGCCGGTAGCTGGCCCTGGTCGCTCGTCGGGCTGAACGCGAGATAGCCTCTGGACCAGGCGACGACCGACGAGGCGCTGACCGGCCCACCAACCAGCGCCTGGAGCCGCAAGCCGGTCCAGGGCGCCGTCGAGAGCGGCGGCACCGACCCGCTCGGCAGCGCCACGGTGGGCGTCGGGCTCGGGCTCGGGGAGGCGCTCGGGGATGGGGAGCTGGGCTGCGGCGCGGTCGTGTCGCCGATCCAGACGACCACCCGGTCGCCGCCCGCACCGGTGCCGACGGTGTTGCCGGCCAGCACGACTCGCCGACCGCTCAGCGCCAGGGCCCCCACGCCCGGTCGGTCGTACCCAGTGCCCCCATCACCGAGGGTGACCGGCTCCCAGGCCCCGGGGCGGATCGACCGCCACGCCGAGAGTGGTTCCCGCGAGTCACCCGGGGACAGCACGGCGAGGAACCCACCGTCCATGGCGAACACGCGGGCGTCTGTGATGCCGCCGAGGGCGAGGCCGGTGCTGCCCCAGGTCGTGCCACCGTCGAGCGACTGCCACGCGACGACGGCCACCGTGGTCTGGTCCGGCTTCACCGGGTCCGGTGTCTCGATCGTCCCGGTCACGATGATCCGCTCGTCGTTGGCAACGACGTTTAGGATCGAGTCCGTTTCGTTGAAGGGTAGGCGGGACCATCCGGTGCCGTCCCACCGCCACGCCGCGGATCGGCCCTCCACCGTGCCCACGGCAAGGAAGCCGTCCGCGGTGGGCGCCACCTTGCTGACGGAACCACGCGCCCCTGGGGGGACCGGCAACTCCGTTTGCCGCCACAGGCGGCCGTCGGGTCCCGACAGCAGGATCGCCAACGGTGCGTCCCCCATGGCTGCGAACCCCCGCGACGATCCGACGATGTCCCGGGCGCCGATGGCCCGAAGGGCGCCTGCGTCGGGCGCACGCGTCCAGGTGACTCCGTCGGTGGAGGTCCACTCGGCCACGTTCGGCACCTCGGTGCCAGTCCCGGTCATCGGCTCCGTCGTGCCGAGGATGACCACGGCCGTCTCGTTCGCGGCCAGATCCACGATTGCGCCCGCATCCAGACCCGACGCGCTCGCGTCCACCTGGTCCCATGTGCGGCCGTCGTCCGAGCGCATCAGGACTCCGCCCCCGGGGACGTCCTCAGCCTTCAGCATCAGGAACGTGCCGCCCGGGAGCGCGACCAATCGAGGGGCGCCCACGGCATCTCCGTGGAGCGTCGGGTCGTCCGCCACCCGCTCGAGCGCGGCAGGCGGGCCGGGACGTCGATCGGGTCCGGGGGAAGATGGCACGGACGGCTGCGGCGAGGCCGTCGGCGTCGGCGACACTCCGGGTGACGCGAGGAACCCGCCGGGGCGGAGCCCGAGGCCAAGTCCAACCGCCACGATGACGACCGCGGCAAGGCCGGCCGCGAAGGCCGCACGCGTCCGAGCGATGAAGACTGGCCGGCGCTGCCGGCGTTCCAGTGCATCGCCGATCCGGACGCCCAACCCCCGCGGGGCGAGCCTCGGGTCGATCGCCCGGTAGTGGGCGCGGAGGCGCTGCTCGAGCTCGTCGTCGGTCATCGTATTGCCTCCTCCGAACGGCGCTCGGCGTCGAGCGCGGCGCGCAGGTGCTGGAGGGTGGAATGGAGGCGCGACTTCACGGTCCCCTCGGGAACGCGGAGCTGCTCCGCGATCTCGGGGACGGTGAGCTCGCGGCCGAAGCGGAGCGCGAGGAGCCCCTGCTCGTCGGGCGTCAGGCGGCGGAGCGCGGGCGCGAGGTCGGCATGATCCGCCGATGGACCGGACCCGGCGCCGGCCGCCGGATCGAGGGCGATGAAACGCGGCCGCCGGGCGCGCCGCCGGAGCTCATCGCGGCAGACGTTGACGAGGATCCGGGTAAACCAGCCGTCAGCGCTCTGGCTGTCCCGGAGCGTTCGGCGTCGGTCCCAGGCCAGCAGGGCCGCTTCCTGGACGGCATCCTCGGCGGCCGCCGGGTCATGAAGGATGAACATCGCGAGCTTGTACGCGTCGTCGATACGGGCGCGGAGCAGCCGGCGGACAGCATCGTCCGTGGTCACCGGCGCTGCGGCCTGGTCGAGCATGCCCTCCCTCTCGGTGTGCGGTTTCGGGCTGTCCCCATGATGGACGAACGAACCGGCCCGATCGTTCGATCTTCGGCCGTGTCCGCCGCGCTTCCTCCGGGACCCGCTTGTGGCAGGACTACCCGCCACTGACGTTGTAGCCCTCGTCCTCGACCCGCCACTCTCCGCTCGCCAGCCGTTCTACGGGCGGCGACGCACGAGCACCACCACGAGGAAGATCGCGGCAGCGATCCCAGCGAGTGGGACCAACAGAGACACGGGGTCGACGGACATTGCGATCTCCTTGACTTGGCTAACCGCCCGCCGAAATCCGAACGGAGAACAGGAGGAGGACGGGCAGCACGAGGAGTGTCAGGACGATGGCGGTCGCGACCACCTTCTGCCGCTGGGTCCACCGGGCCGAG
>JANXWH010000186.1 GCA_025351245.1 Chloroflexota bacterium
TCTCGGCGGCCACACGCCCCTCCACCACGGGCGGGTAGACGGGTGCCGGGATGGTGGCTCGCGGCGACGCGCCCGCGCTTGAAGATGCCGTCCGGCGCGGCCGGCAGCGCGTCGCGGTCCGGGATGCGGGCGCGTCGCCGCGAGCCACCATCCCGGCACCCGTCTACCCGCCCGTGGTGGAGGGGCGTGTGGCCGCCGAGACGGACCGCAGGCGGACCAGCCCGTCGCTGGGAGCAGCCGCCGCGCCCGACGATCCGCTCGCGGCGTTCGTCGCGGACGGCCGGGTCTCGCCGCGCGGCGCCGCGACGATCGTGCTGGCGGAGCTCCTCGCGCCGTATCGACGCACTGTCGCGGACCGCTGGATCGAACGGGTGGAACGGCGACACACCGTGGCGCCAGGCCTCGCGGAACGGATCGCGGAGGCCAGCATCCGGCCGCTCACCGGGATCCCGCTCCTCATCGGCCTGCTCGTGGCGACATTCGGGCTGGTCATGATCGGCGGCGGCGCGGCCGCTGCCGGGCTCGGTTCGGCCTGGAACGCGTGGGCGTCGCCGCCGATCCACGCCGTCGTGGGAGCGCTGATCCCCATACCCTGGCTGGCCAACGCGCTCCTCTGGGCGCTCGACGCGGGCCTGCTGGCGATGCTCTCCGTGGGCCTCCCGTACGTGCTGGCGTTCTACGTGGTGATCGCGGCGCTGGAGGACTCGGGCTATCTCGCGAGCGTGACCGTGCTCGCGGACCGTGTTCTCGGTGCGGTTGGGCTGCCAGGGAGGGCGGCGATCCCGCTGCTCGTGGCGACCGGCTGCAACGTGCCGGCGATCTACGCCACGCGCGTGCTGGCCACCCGTCGCGAGCGGGTCATCGCGGCGTTCCTCGCCACGCTCACGCCCTGCTCGGCGCGGTCGGCGGTGGTGATCGCGGCACTCGTCCCGTTCGCCGGGCCGTGGGTGGCGCTCGCCGCCTTCGGCGTCGTGGGTGCGCTCACCGTCGCGGCGGGCGTCGGCGCGAACGCGCTCCTGCCCGGCCGGCAGTCGCCCCTGGTGCTGGAGCTGCCGCCGTTCCGCCGACCACTGTTGCGGAGCGTTACGGCGAAGGCCTGGTTCCGCTTTCGGGACTTCGTCCGCACGGCCACGCCGCTCATGCTGGCCGGGTCGTTCGTTCTTGGGCTTGCCTTCGAGAGCGGTGCCGTCCATGTCGTGAGCGGGATGGTGGCGCCGCTCGTTCACGGCTGGCTGGGGCTTCCCGCCGTGGCCGGCATCGCGCTCGCCTTCTCGTTCCTGCGCAAGGAGCTGGCGCTCCAGCTGCTCTTGGTCCTTGCCGCAGCCGAGGCCGCCGGGACCGCGACGGCGGCCGCCGGGGCGCCGATCGCGCTCGACGCGCTGATGGCGCCGGCGCAGCTCTTCGTCTACGCCGTCGTCGCGTCCGTCTCGCTCCCGTGCGTGGCGACCTTCGCGGCCCTCGCCGGCGAGCTTGGGCGGCGGACGGCGATCGTCATGAGCGCGGCCTCGATCGCGCTCGCGCTCGCGGCCGGCGGGGTGCTGGCACGGGTCGTGGGGATCGCGTAGCCGGGGCCCTCGCGCCGGGGCCCCGCGCCGGGGCCCTCGCGCCCACGCCGTGCACGACCCGCGGTCAGTCCTTTCGGCCCCGCTTCAGCTCCGCCACATCGAAGACGGCCGTCGCCGACGACCAGTTCGGGGAGACTTCCACCCGCGTCGCGAGGACCAGCCGGGTCAACCCCGAAACCGTGAAGAGGAACGCGAAGGCCGGGTAGCCCAGCGGCAGGATGGCGAGGAGGAGGCCGGACGAGGTCTGCCCGATGGTCAGCCCCGCCGCGCTCCGGGCGACGAAGGCTGCCTGTGCGCCGATCAGGTCCACGCCGCCGGTGAGGCGGAGGAGGCGCTCGTTCGCAGCAAGCGAGCCGGCCGAGGCGCCGGACGACGCCATCGCCGCCACGACGCAGAGGACAAGCCAGGCGACCGGGTTCCCGGGGAACGCGAGCAGGCCCACGATCATCGAGCCGCCGCGCAGGACGAACGAGAGGCGCAGGGTCCGCGAGGCCGAGCCGCGATTGAGCCAGCCGCCGACGACGGTCGCGGAGACGAGCGCCGCCGCCGACGCGATCGCGGAGAGCAGGATCGCGAAGCCGGGGGGCAGTCGCAGGACGCTGATGCTGTAGATGGAGAGGTACGGGCCCATGCCGGCCCCGAACGCCGCGATAGCGACCGCGCGGATGAACCGGTTCGTCTCCGGGCTGCGCGGCGGCGCCTCACCGCGGGGCGCGACGCGAACCCGCCCGGGGCGGCGCAGGCGCCGGACGACCGTCAGCTCGGCGATCCCGAAGGCGCCGGCGATCCCGAAGATGATTGCGTAGACGAGGAGGCCAATCGCGCTCAACCCGGCCTGGACGACGAGCGCGACCGGCAGGAGGAGGACCGCGCCCAGGCCCTGGGTGATCCCCATCACGCGCGGCGCCACGAACCGCCGCTCGCCCTCCGGGAGGATCGCGCCGTACCAGGCCATGAGATTGGCGCCGCCGATCGCGGAGGCGGCCCCCGCGAGGCTCATCACGGCCGCGATCGCGGCGATCGCCACGGGCGACGGGATGAGATGGAGCTCGTGGAGGATGACGACCCCGGCCAGCACGAAGCCGCGCGTCTCGCCGACGGCCAGGATGCCGAGCGTCACGAGGCGGAGGTTGCCGTCCGTGCGTCGCAGGAGCGATGGAACCAGCAGCTGCGCCGCGCTGAATGCGAACGGGAGGACACCGATGACCGTGGCCGCCGCGGCCGGAGTGCCGAGCGCAAGCAGGAGCGGGATCGTGAGGCCGTCGCCGGCCAGCGCGAAAACGGCGGCCGCGGCCCCGCCGATCCCGTGGAAGGTCCGATAGCGGGGCCCGCCGAACACTCGCCACTCGTCAAGAGAGGTGCGCGCACCCGCCGGGACGCCGAACCGGTTGAACGCCGGAATCGGGCGCCGCCGGATGCGTTCGCGGAGGTGAAGGTTCCCGGTGCCGGGGTGGGGCAGGCGGACTCGGAGACGGTTGGCTCGGGGCACGGGCCAATGGTAGACCGGCCGCGACCGGGTCCCGTCCGCGCGACTGGGTCCCGTCCGCGCGGTCAGTCGATCGTGATCATGAGGCCGCTGTCGTCCTCGTCCCGGATGTCGATGATCGGGCCGTGGAGGCCCGTCCGGAGCGCCTCGCGGACGCTACGATCCCGCCATGCTCACGAACCGGCTCGCCGGAGAGACGAGCCCGTATCTGCTCCAGCACGCCCACAACCCCGTGGACTGGCATCCATGGGGCGCGGATGCGCTGGAGCGGGCGCGCGTCGAAGACCGCCCGATCTTCCTCTCCATCGGCTACGCGGCCTGCCACTGGTGCCACGTCATGGAGCGCGAGTCGTTCGAGGATCCGGGGACGGCGGCGTACCTCAACGCGAACTTCGTGAGCATCAAGGTGGACCGCGAGGAGCGACCGGACCTGGACGCGATCTACATGCAGGCCGTGCAGGCCCTGACCGGGTCCGGCGGGTGGCCGATGAGCGTCTTCCTCACGCCCGATGGCCGGCCCTTCTATGGCGGCACGTATTTCCCGAACACGCGGCGCCATGGCCTTCCATCGTTCCGCGACGTCCTGGAGGGGGTGGCCGCAGGTTGGCGCGAACGACGCGGCGACGTCGAGCGGGCCGGGACGGGGCTGGCCTCGCGGCTCGCGCCGACGGTCCGTCTCGGCGACGGCCCCGCACCGGCGGACGCCGCGATCCTGGATGCTGCCGTGTCTGCGCTGGGGGCGGGGTTCGATGCCGCCAACGGCGGCTGGGGGACGCCGATGAAGTTCCCGCAGCCGATGGCGCTCGAATTCCTACTCCGCCGCGCGGCCGCCCGCGACGACCGAGCGCTCCCGCTCGCTCGCCGGACGCTGGACCGGATGGCGGCCGGCGGGATCCACGATCAGCTGGGCGGGGGGTTCAGCCGCTATGCGACGGAGCCCACCTGGCTCGTGCCGCACTTCGAGAAGATGCTCTCCGACAACGGGCAGCTCGCGCGCGTCTACCTCCACGCGTGGCAGTTGACGCGTGAGCCCGGGTATTTGGACGTCGCCCGCTCCACGCTCGACTTCGTGGCGCGCGAGATGACCCTGCCCGATGGCGTCTTCGCGACGAGCCTGGACGCGGACACGGACGGCGAGGAGGGCGCGACCTACACCTGGACGGCGGGCGAGGTTCGCGACGCGCTCGCACCGGCGGGCCGCAGCGCGGACCTCGAGCTGTTCGCGGCCGCGTACGACGTGTCGCCCGGTGGCAACTGGGAGGGGCGCACGATCCTCAGGCGGGTCGCGACGGACGCCGGGCTGGCCGCGCGGACCGGGCGCCCCGAGGCCGAGGTTCTGGTCCGGCTGGCCGAGGCCCGCGCGGTGCTCCTGGCCGTGCGGGACCAACGGCCGCAACCGGCGCGGGACGACAAGGCGCTCGCCGGCTGGAACGGGCTGATGCTGGCCGCGTTCGCCGATGCGGCGGCGGTGCTTGCGCGCGAGGCGGACCCGACGCTCGCGGCCGCGGGACGCCGGTATCGCGAGATCGCCGAGCGGGCCGGGGAGCGGCTCCTCGCCGTCCTGCTCGACGAGCACGGCCGGCTGCGGCGATCCTGGAAGGACGGGCAGGCGCGACATGCCGGCACCCTGGAGGACCACGCCTGCCTGGCCGACGGCCTGCTCGCGCTGCACGAAGCCACGGCGAACGAGCGCTGGTTCACCGCGGCCTGCGACCTGGCGGAGACGATCCTCGCGCGCTTCGTGGACCCGGAAGGCGGCTTCTTCGACACGGCCGATGACGCGGAGGCGCTGGTCGCGCGGCCCCGCTCCGTGGAGGACAACGCGCTGCCGTCCGGAAACGCGATGGCTACCCTCGTGCTCCTGCGACTCGCGGCGCTCACCGGCGAGGGGCGCTACGCGGACGCGGCCGAGGGCGCCCTGGGACTCGTGGGGACGGCGCCGGCACGGTACCCGACGGCATACGCCCAGTGGCTCCTGGCGCTCGACTGGCGGGTCGGGCCAGTAGACGAGATTGCGCTCGTCGGCGCGCCGGACGACCCACGGCTCGGGCTTCTCCTCGACGCCGCGCGGGCGGGCTACCGGCCGCGCCAGGTGGTGGTGGTCGCCCCGGACCCTGCGGCGAGCAGGGTGCCCCTCCTGCAGGCACGCTTCGCGCTCCGTGGCCTGCCCACCGCGTTCGTCTGCCGCGGGTTCGCGTGCCGCCAGCCGGTCACGGAGCCCGAGGCGCTCGCGGCGCTCCTGGCGGGCTGACTCGCCCGGGTCACGCCCCTCCGCCCGGGTCACGCCCCTCCCGGCTCACCCTCCTCGCTCAGTGGGGTGGCGGTGAACGCCTCGATCGTCACGTCCGCCGCGGGCGCCCCGGCGAGCAGGGCGAGGATTGCGGCCCGGTCCAAGCGCCGGCCGCTCGCTCCGAATTCCTCGAAGTCGTCGTCGAGGAGTTGGGGTAGGCCGTCGCGGATCGCCGCGCCATCGCATCGTGCGAGTGCCAGCTCGAACGCGAGCAGCTGGTCCGCGAGGCCGGTCAGGGTTTCGGGGCTCCGTCCGGCTCGTCCGCGCCGTCCGCGTCCCGCCGGAGCTCGTTGGCTTCCTTGCGCGCGGCCTTCACGCCGCGCCCAAGCGTCTCGCCCCACTTCGGGAGCGTCTTCGGCCCGCGCCAGACAAGCACGACCGCGAGGACGATGAGGAGGACGACCACGGTATCCACGCCGAACATGCGCGCATCGTAGCCGAGGCGCTCTGGCGGCGTCGCTGCCCGACCCGCGGGGCAGCGTCAGCGCTGTGCGCGCGGGACCACGAGGCGGAGCGCGGTGTGACTCGCGCTGAACGAGACAACCTTGTTGTCGACGAGGCCGGCGGCCCGCGCGGCCGCGATGATCTCGGCGTCCCGCAGGGTGGCCGCCCGGCCCTTCCGCGAGACCACCCAGATCGCGCCGGCCGGGAAGATGGCGGCGCGGAGCTCCGGGAGCCTGTCCAGCGCGACGAGATCGTCGGCCGCAAGGAAGACGAGGTTCGTGCCGGACTCCGGCGTTCCTCCACCCGTCACCGCGGCCCGCGTGCGTAGCTCCGAGAGGAAGGCCGGGTCGGTGATGCCCAGCACGGCGACGCGCGCCCCCGGCCGGACGCCCAGCTTGTCGAGCAGCGGCGTCCTGTACGTCCGTTCCATCCGTTCATGGTGCCACGCGGTCCCGGCCCCGGCGCCCGTCGGGTCCCGTCTGGGTGGGCCGCATGGACCCCCTACCTGTGCCGCATGGCAGGGTGGGCGGGCCATTCGACATGGTCGAATTCGCGCGCATCGTCCACAATCGGCGTGTCTGGGCCAGAATTGCCGTATTCGCACATGCGCAACTGGGTGCCACATGGCACGCGGAGCCGTGCAGGATTGGTGCCGATGGGCACCCGCGCGGGGTGACCGATGGCGGAGACCGGAGAGGGTTCGCGTCCGGCACGCTGCGGGAGCAGACATGCAGGGCCGCGAAAGGGAAGCGGCCGGAAGGAAGGGAGTCACCACACCATGCGGATCACGAGCCGAAGGTTCGGCCTGGCTGCCGCCGTCGGGCGGATCGTCGTCGGGATCATCTTCCTCTGGGCGGGCCTCGACAAGCTCTCCGTCGGCGACGGGAAGGGCGGCCCGTTCTCGGCGGCCGGCTTCCTCAAGTTCGGCACGAACGGAACCCTTGGCTGGCCGTTCGTGTCCGGCACGCCGGTCCAGGGCACCGTCTTCAATCCGACCCACGACTTCTGGGCCGGCCTGGCCGGCGGCGGCATGCTGCCGCTCATCAACCTCCTGGTCGTCGTCGGTGAGGTGGGCATCGGCCTTGCGCTGATTTTCGGGATCGCGACGCGCTTCGCCTCGGCGATGGGCACGCTGATGATGATCTTCTTCTTCTTCGCGGCCTGGGACTATGCCTACGGCATCGTGAACCAGCACCTGACCTACGCGGTCGTCACGTTCGGCCTCGGCGTCATCGGCGCCGGCAACTACTACGGCCTCGACGGGATGCTCGCAAAGAGCTTCCCATCAGCCATTCGAAGGTGGCTCCTGTCCGGCGATCCGGAGGAGCCTTCGACGGTCGCCGCCTGACGGTTCTCCCGGACGACCGCGGGACCCCTGACCGCGGCCGTCAACCCAGCGTCCCGGCGAAGCCCGGCTGGCGATGCGGCCGGCCGGGCTTCGCTACGCCAGGCCTGCCGGTTCCCGCCACGACCCGGGCGCGAGCGACCATTCGAACGCCTGAGCGGTTCCGCGATTCGGGCGTATACTCCCGCTCCCGTGGCTCCCCGGTCCGTCTCCGCTGCCGACCCCCTTGCCCGGTTCAGCCCGCCCGTGGCGACCTGGTTCCGGGAAGCCTTCGCGGCGCCCACTCCGGCGCAGGTCAAGGGCTGGGCCGCGATCGCCGCAGGCGGGCACGTCCTCCTCCACGCCCCGACCGGCAGCGGCAAGACGCTGGCCGCGTTCCTGTGGTGCCTGGACCGCCTCGTGCGGGAGCCTGCCGCGCCCAACGCGCCGGCCGCGCCCGCAGCCGCGCCCCCAGCGCGAGCCGGGAAAGGCGGCGGCCCGGGCTCCGTCCGGATCCTCTATGTCAGCCCGCTCAAGGCACTCACCTACGACGTGGAGCGCAACCTCCGGGCTCCGCTGGCGGGGATCTCGCTGGCAGGGGCGCGGCTCGGGAGGCCGGTCCGCGCCGTCTCGATCGCGTCGCGGACGGGCGACACGCCGACGAAGGAGCGCCGCCTCGTCGCAAAACGGCCGCCCGAGATCCTGATCACGACCCCGGAGTCGCTCTACCTGCTCCTCACCTCGCAGGCGCGCGAGATCCTGCGGGGCGTGGAGCACGTGATCATCGACGAGATCCACGCGGTCGCCGGCACGAAGCGCGGCGCGCACCTCGCCCTGAGCCTGGAGCGCCTGGAGCGCCTCCGTGCGCCGGGGGCGCCGGCGTTCCAGCGGATCGGCCTCTCGGCCACGCAGCGGCCGCTCGAGACGATCGGGCGCTTCCTGGCGGGCGCCGGGGAGGGCCGCGCGGTCACGCTCGTCGATGCCGGCACGCGCAAGGCGCTCGACCTCCAGGTGGTCGTGCCGGTGGAGGACATGCGCCACCTCGGCGAGGCATTGCCGCCGGAGGACCAGCCGGGTGGGCCGGTGGGCGGCGGCCAGCGGCGCGTCAGCATCTGGCCGGCGATCCACCCGCGGATCCTGGAGCTGATCCGGGCCCATCGGAGCACGCTCGTCTTCGTGAACAGCAGGCGGCTGGCGGAGCGGCTGGCGCAGCGCCTCAATGAGCTGGCCGGCGAGGACCTGGTCCGGGCCCACCACGGCTCGATTGCCCGCGAGCAGCGCGTCGCGATCGAGGAGGCGCTCAAGGACGGCCGGCTACCCGCCCTCGTCGCGACCTCATCGCTCGAGCTCGGGATCGACATGGGCGCGATCGACCTCGTCATCCAGGTCGAGTCGCCGACCTCGGTCGCCCGCGGGCTCCAGCGCGTGGGCCGAGCCGGGCACCGCATCGACGAGGTGAGCCGCGGAGTGATCTTCCCGAAGTACCGCGGCGACCTGCTGGAGTGCGCCGTCGTGGCAGAGCGAATGCGGGAGGGCCTGATCGAAGCCACCACGATCCCGCGCAACCCCCTGGACGTGCTGGCCCAGCAGCTGGTGGCGATGACGGTCATGGACCGCTGGTCGGTGGACGACCTGCTGGCGACGGTGACGCGGGCGGCGCCGTTCGAGACGCTCACCCGCGAGGCCCTCGAGGGCGTCCTCGCGATGCTCGCCGGGGCGTATCCCTCGGACGAGTTCGCGCAGCTCAAGCCGCGCCTCGTCTGGGATCGCACGACGGACACGGTGGAGGGCCGGCGGGACGCCCGGGTCGTGGCGGTCACCTCCGGCGGGACGATCCCGGACCGGGGCCTCTTCGGCGTTTTCGTGGCGGGTGAGGCCGGAACGCCGGGCCGTCGCGTCGGCGAGCTCGACGAGGAGATGGTCTACGAGCTCCGCGCGGGGATGCACGGCGACGTGATCGTGCTGGGGGCCAGCAGCTGGCGGGTCACGGAGATCACCTCGGAGCGGGTGGTCGTCGTGCCCGCGCCCGGCGAGCCCGGCAAGCTGCCCTTCTGGAAGGGCGACGCGATCGGCCGGCCGATCGAGCTGGGCCGCGCGCTCGGCGCGTTCGTCAGGGACGCCGAGGGCGACCTGGCCCGCGGCGCCACGGGACGTGCTGCCGTCATCGCACGGCTCCGCGAGCGGCATCATCTCGACGCGCTGGCCGCGGAGAACCTCGTCGCGTATCTGGAGGACGAGCGCGAGGCGGCGGGCGCCCTCCCGACCGACCGCCGTGTCGTGGTGGAGCGCTTCCGCGACGAGCTGGGCGACTGGCGGCTGGTCCTCCTCACGCCGTTCGGGGGCCGCGTCCACGCACCCTGGTCGCTGGCGATCGAGGCCCGCCTGCACGAGCGGTTGGGCCAGGAGGTCGCCTCGATCTGGTCGGACGACGGGATCGCGATCCGCCTTCCGGAGGGCGACCTCGACGGGGTGGAGGAGGCGCTCTTCCCCGACCCCGAGGCGATCGAGGACCTGGTGGTTGCCGCCGTCGGGGGCTCGGCCCTCTTTGCGGCGCGCTTCCGCGAGAACGCAGGCCGGGCGCTTCTCCTGCCGCGCCGCCGGCCGGGCTCCCGGACGCCGCTCTGGCAGCAGCGCCAGCGGTCGGCCGACCTGCTGGGCGTCGCCAGCCGGTATGGGAGCTTCCCGATCCTCGTGGAGACGTACCGGGAATGCCTGGCGGACGTCTTCGACCTGCCGGCCCTCCGCGAGGTGCTGGGCGGCATCGCCCGGCGCGAGATCCGCGTCCACCGGGTGGAGACGCCGGCCGCGACGCCGATGGCCTCGTCGCTCCTCTTCGACTACGTCGCCGCCTACATGTACGAGGGCGACGCGCCGCTGGCCGAGCGCCGCGCGCAGGCGCTCACGCTGGATCGTGACCTGCTCCGCGAGCTGCTGGGCCAGGAGGAGCTGCGCGAGCTGCTGGACCCGGCCGCGCTCGACGAGACCGAGCTGGGCCTGCAGGCGCTGCGCGACGACCGGAAGGCCGTCTCCGTGGACCAGGTCGCGGACCTCCTGCGCCGATTGGGTGATCTGTCCGAGGACGAGGTCGCGGGCCGGACGCGCGGCGGCCCGGCGGCCGCGCGTGAATGGCTGGAGATGCTGGCCGCGACGCGCCGCGCGATCGTCGTGCGGATCGGCGGGGAGCCCCGCTGGATCGCCGTCGAGGATGCCGGCCGCTACCGCGACGCCACGGGCGTCCAACCGCCCCAGGGCATGCCGATCGCGTTCCTCGGTGCGACGCAGGACGCGCTGGGGGGCCTGCTCGCACGCTGGGCCCGCACCCATGGCCCGTTCCTCACGGTCGAGCCGGCGCGCCGCTGGGGACTCCCGGCCGGCATCGTCGGGGACGCGCTCGGGCGGCTGGCCGACGCGGGCACGCTCCTCCTCGGCGAGTTCCGACCCGGCGGTGCCGAGCGGGAATGGTGTGATCCCGAGGTGCTCCGGGTCCTTCGGCGCCGGTCGCTGGCGCGCCTGCGGCGGGAGGTGGAGCCGGTCGAGGCCGCAGCGTTCGCGCGGTTCCTGCCCGCCTGGCAGGGTGTCGCGCCGGTGCCGGCCCCCGGGACGGAGCGTCCCGCGTCCCTCCGTGGCCAGGCCGCGCTGGAGCGGCTCGCCGAGGTCGTGGACCAGCTGGCCGGCGTGCCGATCCCGGCGTCCGTCCTGGAGCGCGACGTGCTACCGGCGCGCGTCCCCGGCTACCAGCCGCGGCTCCTCGACGAGCTCGGCGCCCTGGGCGAGGTGGCCTGGATCGGCTGCGGGCCCCTGGGCCGCGACGACGGCCGGGTCGCGCTGTTCCGCCCGGGCAGGGGTGACGTCCTGTGGGCTGCACTGGCAGCGTCCCGGGCCGCGTTGGTGGATCGGGCCGCGGGACCGCGCCACGCGGCCATTCGCGACCTGCTGGCGCGCAGGGGTGCCTCGTTCTACCGCGAGGTCTTCGCTGCGGCGGGCGGCGGCACGGACCGCGACGTGCTGGACGCCCTGTGGGACCTGGTCTGGGCCGGCGAGGTGACGAACGACACGTTCGCGCCGCTCCGGGCGCTCCGCTGGAAGCGCCCGGGCGGGGACCGGCGCCCGCGGCCGGGACGGCTGGCCACGCTCGGGCCGCCGGAGGCCGCCGGCCGCTGGTCGCGCGTCGAGCCGGTTGGGTCGGTCGAGCCGGTCGGGTCGGTCGAGCCGTTCGGTGACGGCGGGAGCGAACGCACCGTCCCGGCCGTCGATGGCGTCCCGGCCGCCCATGGCCTCACGGCGCCGAGCGCGACCCACCGGCTCCACGGGCTGGCGCTCGCCCTCCTCGATCGCCACGGCGTGCTGACCCGCGAGGCCGTGATCGCGGAGGGCGTGGAGGGCGGCTTCGCGGGGATCTACCCGGTCCTCCGGGCGCTCGAGGAGGCCGGCCGGATCCGGCGCGGCTATTTCGTCGACGGGCTTGGTGCCGCCCAGTTCGCGCTCGCGGGCGCGATCGACCGCCTGCGCGCGGTTCGCGACCCGGAGGCTGTCGCACCCCGGGTCGACCTCCTGGGGGCCGCCGATCCGGCGCAGCCGTACGGGGCCGCGCTCGCCTGGCCACGCCGGGACGCGACCGACCGCCGGCCGTTCCAGCGAGCGGTCCGGCCGTTCCAGCGAGCGGCCGGAGCATACGTGGCGCTCGTGGACGGCGTGCCCGTCCTGTACGTGGAGCGAGGGGGGCGGGGGCTGGTCACGTTCCCCGCCGCCGACGACCCCGAACGGCTGGGGCCGGCGCTCGCCGCGCTCCGGATGCTCCTCGCGGACGGCCGCCTCCGCGAGCTGGTCGTCAGCCGGGTGGACGGCGAGCCGGTGAGCCCGGCGAGCCGCTGGCGCGACCGCCTGGCGGCCGGCGGCTTCGCGGCCAGCTATCGCGGGATGGCGCTCCGCGTGTCGGGCGGCCGCCCGGCGGCGCCCGGCACGCGACCCGTGCCTGGAATGCCCGACGACGTGTGAGTAGTTCTCCGCCCGCGCCGACGAGCCATTTGCCCTTGCCGAGCTGTGGGACCTCACCAGCGGCTTGAGCACCACGGGATCGCCGGGTTTGGGTGGGGCACCGCATGGGTCACGGGCGCCGGCACGCTCGCGACGCACCGAGGCGCGCGCGCCCTCCGCGACGACCCGGTGCGCGAGGAGCTGGGCCGCGTCACGACGACCGCCGCCCTGGTTCACCTGCGGCGGCCGTCGAAGCTGAGCACCGTGAGCCTGGCCGACACACAGCCGTTCGCGGATCCCGCCGGGCGCTTTGCCTTCAGCCACAACGGCGAGCTCGGCGACCATCGCGCGTACCGGCCGGCGTACGCGATGCAGGGACGACTCCACGGCCGGGCGGACGCGGAGGCCGGCGCGCGCTGGCTGGAGGATGCGTGGGCGGCGTCCGCGAACGGTGGCCGATCGCCCGGCGAGCTGTTCGCCGGGCTGCACGCCACGTTCGGTGGGCTGGCGAACCTCGCGCTCCCGCTTCCCGACGGGTCGGCGTGGCACTACGCCGGCAACGATGAGAACCTGGTCATCGGCTTCCGGCTGGGGCCGATCCGCTTCCTGTGCACGGCTGCCTGGTCGATCGATCGGTCGCTCTTCCGACTCGTCGCTCCCGGGGCGCGTGAGCGGCGGGTCGTCCGCCCGGGCGAGACCGCCCGGCTCTGACCGGACCCATTCCGATGGCGACGCCGGCAACCGCGACGTCGCCGGTGTCGCCCCTGGCGGACAGGGCGATCGAATCGAAGTCAGGCCGGGGTCCAGCCTGGGCGCGCCCGGCTACGACGTCCGCGGGAGGCGAACAGATCCGCCGATCGCGGCATCCGCCCGACCGCCGATCGGCCGATCGTCGTCGTTTGGTCGCCAGGGGCGACACCCACCCACCGCCACGGGGCAGCGTCCTGCCGATGCCCCGGCGCGCTCACGGAAGCACGACGACAGGAAGCACGCCGACCCCTTGACGCTGCCGCGCGGGCCGCTACTGTGGGCGCGTCTGGGCCAGGGGGGCCCCGTCACGGGGTGGGCCGATGCGGGATTCGATCCGTCGCGAGCCGGGATGGCGCGTTCGCGCGCGCCGACGCGTGGATCCGGACGGGGCTCGATGACGCCGCTGTCCTCAATGGGCCCGACGGTCGACCTCGATGAGCGGCCAACCGCGTCGCTGCCCCTCGCGCAGCTCGTCCGCCTGTCCCTCTACTGGCTGGGCCTCTCGTCGATCTTCAGCGGGATCACGGCGATCCTCGGCGGCCGCCTGGAGTTCGAGGGCCTGGTCCAGCCGGGGTCCGAAGGATCGGCGCTCCTCCAGATGACGGCGTTCGGCGCGGTGATCGCGGCGGTCGTCCAGCCCACGGTCGGCTCGCTCAGCGACTACACGACCAGCCGGTGGGGTCGGCGCAAGCCGTACATCGTCATCGGCTCGGTCCTCGACGTCGTATTCCTGGTCGGCATCGCGAGCTCAAGCACCGTCCTGATGATCGCGGCGTTCGTGACGCTCCTCCAGGTCAGCGCGAACGTTGCCCAGGGGCCGTTCCAGGGGTACGTTCCGGACCTGGTCCCGGCGCGGCAGGTCGGCCTGGCGTCGGCCCTCGTGGGCCTGTTCCAGCTCCTGGGCAACGTCATGGGCCTCGCAGTCGGGGCCGTGGCGGTGGCGACCGGCCAGTATGCGGTGGCGACCGTTGCGCTCGGCGGGATCGAGGTGCTCACGATGCTGAGCGTCGCGGTGGGAGTCCGCGAGGGGCGAGCCGCGAAGGCGCGCGCCGGTCGGTCGTGGCTTGCAATCGCGCGTGAGGGATGGGCGGCCGACCTGCTGCGCGAGCGGAGCTTCCTCTGGCTGGTCGGTTCGCGCCTGTTCGTCCTGGTCGGCTCGAGCATGCTGGTGAACCTGGCGGTCTTCTACCTGGTTCGCTCGCTCGGCCTTGCCGAGAAGTCGGAAGCCGGGCAGGTGTACCTCGCCGTCGCCGGTGTGGTCGCGCTCATGGTGCTGCTGACCGTCCTTCCGGCCGCGCGATCCTCCGATCGGCTCGGCCGGAAGCCCGTTATCTATGCCTCCTGCGGCGTCGGGGCGCTGGCCATGTCGATCATCGCGCTGGCGCCCTCGGTGCCGGGAGTGCTCGTCGGGGCGGGGCTCCTGGGCGTCTCGACGGGATCATTCCTCGCGGTGGACTGGGCGCTCATGACCGACATCATCCCGAAGGCGTCCTCCGGCCGCTTCATGGGGATCAGCAACGTCGCCACGGCCTCGGCCGGCGTCCTCGCGACGGCCTTCGGAGGTCGCCTGATGGACGTCGTCGGGGGCGTCGAGCGCCTCGGCTCCGGGCCGCGCGCGGCGATGTGGCTGGCGGTCGGCTGCTACGCGGTTGGTGCGATCCTCCTGCGGCCGGTGCGCGAGCCGCCTCGCCGCGCGAGCGCGGCGGACGACCGCGTGGCGAGTCCGGCGTAGGCCGCCGGTCCTCCGTCCCTCGGCGCGCGGTCCCGGCCCTCGATCAGGCCGCCAGGCCGAAGAAGCTACGGGCGGCCGCGCGCAGCCGGTCGCCCGCCCGGCCTTGCGACCGGCCGGCCTCTCCGCGTTGGCCATCGCGCCACGTGCGGCCGGTCGCCACGAGCTTCGCGGCCCATGCTCGCCACGTTGCCGGGCGAAGGAACCAGGCCGGGTCGGGTCGGAGCCAGGCTGACGGGACCAGTGCCCACAGGTAGACCAGGTAGTCCAGCCGCACGGGCCGAGGCAGCGCGAACAGGACCGACAGCTGGACGAGCGTGAGCGGGAGCGTTGCCAGCGTCAGGAGTCCGCCGATCGCCAGGAAGAGGACGCCGTGCAGGCGCGCCCTGGGGGCAAGGATCGGGAGGAAGGCGAGCGGCACCCACTTCATCGCGGTGGCCAGCGCCCAGAGCAGGCCGGCCGTCCGTGGACCAGTGAACTGGGCGCCCCACAGCATCAGGACCAGGACCAGGTTGATGTTGCCGGTGTCCAGGTTGGCAAATGCCGGGAATGCGAGCCCGAGCGACACGACCGCCGTCGCCAGCGGGTGGCGGCGGTAGGCCCAGGTGACCGTCCAGAGGAGCAGCAGGATCGTCCCGCCGCGCCAGACGAACCACGCCACGTCCCACGGCAGGAGGGCCCACGGCGCGAACGCCGGGAGCAGCCACGGCGAGTAGACGTACGGCATGAATGGGCTTGCCGGATGGTACGGATCGCCGCCGTTGAGCCAGATCCGAACGGCGGCCCAATAGGCGCGGCCATCCACGCCGGCCAGCTCGCCGCGGGCGAACATTCCGGCAAGCCCGATCCCGCCGGCCAGCGCGAGGAGAAGGATGGCGAGCAGCCGCCGCCGGTCGTGGAGCCGGGAGACCTGGCGCCGGAGGGCCCGTCGGAAGACCCCACCCCGCCGGCGCGGCGGGTGGTCCACGAGGCCGTCCACGAGGTCCGAAGCACGCCGGGATGCCATGCGCGGGAGTATCGCATCGCGCCGGGACCCCGGCGCAGTACTCGCGAATCGATGCCAGGCGGCCACCTGGGGGCGGTCCCGGTAGCGGTTCCTCGGCGCGGCAATGCCGGCTCGGCTGCCGGCGCGGCTGCCGGCGCGGCAACTTCGGCTCGGCTGCCGGCGCTCCAATCCCGGCTCGGCTGCCGGTCAGCGCCACGCTCGCGCCCCACACGCTGCACACTCCGCGGATGGAGAGCAGCCCGGTCGAGGCGATCCGCGTCTTCGTGATCCTCGTGACGGCCGCCTCCGCGGTGGGTGTCGTCGCGGGGCGGATCCGGCTGCCGTACGTCGTGGGCCTCGTCCTCCTGGGCCTTGCCGCCGGGGTCGTCCTGCCCGACGCCCCACGGGGGATCACGCCGGACCTCGTGCTCGCCGTGCTCCTCCCGGGCCTCATCTTCGAAGCGTCGTTCCGGACGCCGCTCGAGCCGTTCCGGTGGGCCGTCTCGCGGGTCGTGGTGCTGGCGGTGCCGGGCGTGATCCTCACAGCGCTCGTCGTGGCGGTGGTGGTCCACCTGGGCACCGGGATCTCGCTGGGGTCCGGCCTGCTGGTAGGCGCCATGGTCTGCGCCACGGATCCCGCCGCGGTCGTCGCCACCTTCCGACGGGTCGCGGCGCCGGATCGACTGCGAACGCTCGTAGAAGGCGAGAGCCTCCTCAACGACGGGACCAGCCTGGTCATCTTCGTGGTCGCGCTCCGGATCGTGACGGGCGGCCTGGGTGCGGCGGACGCGGCGATCTACTTCGTCGCCACGCTCACGGTCAGCGTCCTGATCGGCGGCGTGCTGGGGTTCGTCACGGTGCAGGTCCTGCGCACGCTGGACGATCACGTCCTCGAGGCGACGATCACGATCGCCTGCGCGTACGGCGCGGCCGTGATCGCCAATGGGCTGGGCCAGTCGGGGATCGTCGCGACTGCCGTCGCAGGCCTCGTCGTGGGGACCTACGGCCGGCGAGTCGCCCTGAGCGTCGCGACGGAGCAGGCGCTCGACGAAGTCTGGGAGGTAGCGGCGTTCGTCCTGGCGGCCTTCATCTTCCTGATCGTCGGCGCGGCGATCCCGCTGCCGCGCCTGGTCGCCGACGCCGGCCCGGTCGCCTGGGGCGTGCTCGCGGTCGTCCTGGCGCGGCTCCTCGCCGTCTACGGGCTGCTCGGGTTCGGCGAGCGCCTGCTCGCGCGGGTGGGTCGCGGGCGCGCGTCCGTGGCGCGTGGCGTGGTTGCGGCCGCGAGCGCGCGCTGGCGGCCGCACCGACGGCCCGAGGGGCCGAGCGTTGTTCCGCTCGCCTGGCTGCATGTGCTTGCGTTCGCGGGCCTGCGCGGTTCCGTCACCGTCGCGCTGGCGCTCGCGCTCCCCGCGAACCTGCCCGATCGAACTGCGATCCAGACGCTGACCTTCGGGATCGTCGTCGTCACGCTGCTCGTCTTCGGCCTGCTGGCCGGCCCGTTCGTGGGCTGGGTGCTCGGGCGCGCCCCGGCGGGCGACACTGACTCGGATGCCTCGGCAGCTTCTTCGATGCCGCAGCCACCGTAGACTGACCGAATGCCAACGGACCTGACCTCCCTCGTTGCCGACCGCGACCTCGCCGCGCTCCGCGCGCGGCTCACCGCCGCCGAGCCGGATCTGCTGGCCGACCTCGAACGCCTCGTCAACGTGGACTGCGGCAGCTACACCCGCGAGGGGGTGAATGAAGTCGCGGCCTGGACGGCCGACTTCCTGGCGCGACTCGGCGGCGAGGTGACCCGGCACGCGGACCCGGCCGCGGCGCTCGGCGACACGGTGGAGGCGGTCTTCAGGGGCGCCGCCGGCGGTCCGCGGGCGCTGCTCATCGGGCACACGGACACGGTCTTCCCGGTTGGCACGGTCGCCGAACGCCCGTTCCGGGTCGCGGACGGAATCGCGACCGGCCCCGGGGTGACCGACATGAAGGCTGGCCTGCTCACGCTGCTGTACGGGCTCGAGGCCGTCCTGGCCACTGGCCAGCTTCCATTCGAGCGGCTCACGGTCATCGCGAACCCGGACGAGGAGATCGGCTCGCCGGTCTCGACACCGCACGTGCGGCGGGTCGCGGCCGAGAGCGACGTGGCATTCGTGCTCGAGTGCGCCCGCGCGAACGGCGACATCGTCTCGGCGCGCAAGGGGACCGTCGACTACGTGGTGACGATCACGGGGCGCGCCGCCCACGCCGGGGTCGAGCCCGAGAAGGGACGCAGCGCGATCCTGGAAGCGGCGCACCAGGTCGTCGGCCTCCATGCGCTCGCGGGCCAGTGGCCCGGCGTCACGTGCAACGTGGGTGTCATCGAGGGCGGAACCCGCCCGAACGTCGTGGCCGAACGGGTCGTCCTCGAGGTCGACCTGCGGGCGGTGGATCGGGTCGCCATGGAGGCGGCAACTGCCGCCGTCCAGGCGCTGGCCGCGGCTCCCACGGTCCCCGATGTCGTCGTCGCGGCCGCGGAGATCCACCGCCACTGGCCGATGGAGAAGCTGCCGCGCACAAGGCGGCTCGTGGAGCACGCGCAGGCACTCGCCGCGCGGCTGGGCTTCTCCGTTCGCGATGCCACGACCGGCGGCGCGTCGGATGCCAACACCACTGCCGGGATGGGCGTCCCGACGCTCGACGGCCTGGGCCCGATCGGCGGCCTGGACCACTCGCCGGACGAATGGCTGGACGCGAAGAGCATCGTCCCGCGGACGACGCTCTTCGCGGCGCTGCTCCTGGCGACCGGGCGCGACCCTGAGGTCGTGGCCTGGCGGGCCGCCGCACTCCGCTGACGAACCTCGCGATCAGGGCGCCCTGCCGATGCCCTGATCGGGGGCGGCAGGCCCGGCGCTAGACTGCCGGCGTGCAGGTCTGTCCCAACTGCGGCGAAACGAATCCCGAGCGTTTCCGACTCTGCGGGTTCTGCGGAACGCCGCTCGGCGCGGTCGCGTCGCGCCGCGAGGTTCGCAAGACCGTCACGATCCTCTTCTCCGATCTTCGTGGGTCCACCGCACTTGGCGAGCGCCTCGACCCCGAGGCGCTCCACGAGGTGAAGGACCGCTACTTCGCCGCCATGGAAGCCCAGATCCTTCGCCACGGCGGCAAGGTGGAGAAGTACATCGGCGACGCGATCATGGCGGTCTTCGGGCTGCCCCGTGCCCGCGAGGACGACGCGCTCCGCGCCGTCCGCGCCGCGGCAGGGATGCAGGAGGCCCTCGCGGCCGTCAACGATCACCTCGGTCGGTCGTACGGCGTGACGCTCGCGAACCGGACCGGCGTCAACACTGGCGAGGTGCTCGCGAACGTCGACCCGGGCGCCGACCAGAAGCTCGCCACGGGCGACGCGGTGAATGTCGCGGCGCGCCTCGAGCAGGCGGCCCCGGCGAACGAAGTCCTGATCGGCGCAACGACCCATGCCCTGGTTCGCGATGCCGTCGAGGTCGAGCCGGTCGAGCCGCTCGAGCTGAAGGGCAAGGCGGAGCGCGTGCCCGCCTACCGGCTCCTCCGCGTCCTGGAGCGAGCGGAAGGGCGCGCCCGGCGCGACGACGGGGCCCTCGTCGGACGCGACGACGAGCTGGCTCGCCTTGGTGCGGCGTTCGCCGCCGCGGCGATCGGCGGGGGCTGCCGCCTCCTGACCGTGGTGGGCGACGCCGGGGTCGGCAAGTCGCGGCTCATTCGGGAGTTCACGGCCAGCGTCGGCAACCGGGCCGTGGTCGTGCGCGGACGCTGCCTCTCGTACGGCGAGGGGATCACGTTCTGGCCGTTCGTGGAGATCGTGCGCGGCGCTGCGGCGATCCGCGAAGACGAGCCGCAGGACGTGGCGCGCGGGAAGCTCCTTGCCCTTGTCGGCGAGCGCGACGTGGCGGCCCGCGTGGCCGCGCTGGCCGGGCTCGCGAGCACGCCGTTCCCGCTGCCGGAACTCTTCTGGGGCGCGCGCCGGTTCTTCGAGATCGTCGCGGCAAACGGGCCGCTGGTCCTCGTCGTTGACGACATCCATTGGGCCGAGCCGGCCTTCCTGCAGCTCCTCGGGCACCTCGTGACGACGATCGAAGCCGCGCCCGTCATGATCCTGGCGACGGCGCGGCACGACCTGATCGAGGAGCATGCCGACTGGGCTGCGGAGGCCGGCTCCGAGTTGCTCATGCTCGATCCGCTCGGCGCCGCGGACGTGGCGCGCCTCGTGAACGGGCTGCTCGGGGAGGCCCGCCTGGACCGCGAGGTGCGCGACCGGATCGTCGCCGCAGCCGACGGGAACCCTCTGTTCGTGGAGCAACTCGTCTCGATGCTCCAGGAGAGTGGTGCGCTCCGCAACAGCGACGGTCGCTGGGTCCGCGTCGACGAAACGGCGATCGCGGTGCCGCCGACAATCCAGGCGCTCCTCGCCGCGCGCCTCGATCGCCTGGGCGCAGACGAGCGGGCGGTCGTCGAGCCCGCCGCCGTCATCGGCCTCCGGTTCGCCGAGGCGGCCGTCGTCGAGATGGCGCCGCCACCCGTGCGACCCGGCGTTCCCATGCATCTCGAGTCGCTCACCCGGAAACGGCTGGTGCTCACGGACCAGATGGTCGAGGACCCCGGCCCCGGCTACCGGTTCCAGCACCTCCTGGTCCGGGATGCGGCCTACGGCGGCCTTCTCAAGCGCAGCCGCGCCTCGCTCCACGAAGCATTCGTCCGGTGGGCTGACCGCGTCAACGCCGACACGGATCGCGCGCTGGAGTTTCAGGAGATCCTCGGCTACCACCTCGAACAAGCCCATCGGTACCTGGCGGAGCTCGGGCCGCTCGACGACCATGCGGTGGGGATTGGCGTCGATGGCGCCCGACGGTTGGCGGCGGCCGCGCGGCGGGCATTCGCGCGGGGCGACATGCATGCCGCGGCCAACCTGTTCCGACGCGCCGCGGCGCTCCTCCGGGAGCACGATACGCGGCGCCTCGCCCTCCTCCCCGAGCTGGGCGAGGCGCTCGTCGAGCTCGGGGAATTCGCCGCCGCCGCCGCGGTCCTCGACGACGCGGAGCGGACGGCCGACGACCTGTTCGAGGACCGGCTGGCGGCGCACGCGCGCCTCGTCCGGCTCTCCGTCGACTACTACGCGGGGGGCGGCGACGACTGGGGCGGCCGGGCCGAGCGGGCGGCCGAGGCCGCGATCCCGGTCTTCACGCGCGAGGCCGACGAGGCCGGCCTCGCGCGGGCGTGGCGGCTTCGGTTCGCGGCCCGCGCGACGGCCGGGATGTACGGCGCGGCCGCCGACGCCGCGGTGCAGGTCGTGGAGCACGCTCGCATGACCGGCGACCGGCGGCAGGAGGCGCGCGGCGCATCGTCATACGCCCAGGCTGCGCTCTACGGGCCGACGCCGGTGGACGCGGCGATCCGGCGCTGCGAGGAGGTCGCCGCGCGCCTCTCCGACGACCGACGGACCGAGGGCCTCGTCCTCTGCTCGCTCGCGGAGCTCCGGGCGATGCGCGGCGACTTCCCGGCCGCCCGCGCCGCCTACCGGGCCGCGCGGCAGATGCTCGCGGAGCTCGGGCCTGGCGTGCTCGCCGCGTCGACCGCGCTCAACTCCGCGCGGGTCGAATGGCTGGCGCGCGACCTGGTGGCGGCGGAAGGAGAGCTGCGGCGCGACCACGCGGCGCTGGAGGCGATGGGCGAGCGCTTCCTCCGCTCATCTGTCGCAGCCCGGCTCGCCGCGATCCTCCTGGATGCCGGCCGCGCGGACGAGGCCGCTGTCTACGCCGCGCAGGCGGAGGAGCTGGCCGCGAACGACGACGTCGAGGGCCAGGCGTTGTGGCGCAGCGTGCGGGCGCGCCTGCACGCCCGGGCGGGAGAAGCGCCCGTGGCGCTCCGGCGCGTCGCGGAGGCGGTCGACCTCCTGCGCCCCACCGAGAGCCCGGTCCTGCTGGCGGACGCGCTCGTCGACGTCGGCGAGGTGCAGGCTGGCGTCGGTGACGTGGTCGCCTCCGACGATGCGCTCCGCGAGGCGCTCGACCTCTACCTCGCCAAGGGCCATCTCACCGGCGCTGCGCTGGTGCGGCGTCGGCTCGAGGGTAGGTGACCGTCCGTCACCAGCCGCGGATGCTCCCGTTCGACGGCGTCCGGATGACGGCCGTGAAGGAGGTCTTCGTGGCCGTGGTGGAGACCCAGCAGTTGGTGAAGTTCGATGTCGTGCAGGCGTTCTTGTTGCCGAACGAGATGACGGCATAGCCGCCGCCGTCGAGGAAATGCAGGACGCCCTTCGGCTTGCCCGTGCCGTAGAGCGATGCCTGCCAGCTGATGGTCCATTCCACCGAGCCCACGCCGTCGTTGACGTTCGCGCCGGAGAGGTATCCAAAGCAGGTGAAGCCGGATGGGCAGGCGGGCGGGTTGGTGTTCAACGCGATGCTCGCGTAAGTTCCCGTGTTTGCAGAAGCGCTGCTGATCTGGGTGGTCTGGGCGCACGTGGCGGACTGGGCGTTGGTCAGCAGGACCGCTGCGCCCGCCAGGAAGAAGTCCGCGACGCCGCCGCATGACGGCGCCGCGACGTCGAGCGCGCCGGTCGCGTAGAACGTGTCCTGGTTGGATCCCGTGCTCGAGGTCCCCTCGTTCAGGTCGACCTTGATCCAGAACGGGTAGGTCGCCGGGTCTGTCGCAGGGAGGGTCGGGACCTTCAGGACGAGCCGGAAGCTCGCAGAGGTGCCCGGCGGGAGGTTGCCCACCGGGCACGAGATGCTGCTGTCGCCCGTCGAGCTGATCGTGCAGGGAGTGGCCGGATTGGCAGGATACGCGGCGACATACGAGGCACCGGTCGGCAGGCTCGCGAATGTCGGAGGCGGGAAGAGCGGGTTCGACGTGGCTTCCGCTGCGGCACCACCCATGACGGCAACGTGGGTGAGCGTCTGGTTGCCCACGTTCGTCACTGTCACGTCGAACGCGGCATCGCGGCCGGATGACACGGGCGAGGGTCGGACGATAAGCGTCCCGTCGGTCGCCCCGGGCGATCCGACGATCACGATTCGCGTGTTGGCGGCGAGCCCGGACCCCGCGCTCACTCCAAGTGCTCCAATCGCGATCGCGGCGGACACCGCCGCGAGGCGCGCCAAAGTCAGGCGAAGATCGTTGCGCGTCATGAAGTCCCCCACCGATGGAGCCGCTCCCCTCCGGGATCCCATCATTGGGTCCTGCGGTGGGGTCGGGATGCATTTCGGAGTGTACGTGCCGTCGCGTCAATCGTCTCGCGACCCGGTGCCTTGGTACCGGAGACCTGCGTTTCGCCCGGTGGGCAGCCCGCTCAGCCTGCCCCGACGGCCCGGGCCCCGGCGGTTACGACGACTGCCACGAGCAGCCCCACGAAGAGGTTCCGTCGCCACGCCACGAGCGCGGCGCAGGCAAGGACGGCGAGGGCGTCGAACCCGAGGTGGGTCACAGGGCGGCCGTCGGCGCCGGTGGCCAGCAGCACCTGCGACGCGGCGATCGCCCCCAGCACGGCCGGCCCCACGAGGCGGAGGTACTCCAGGGCGCGCGGCGGCAGGCGCTCGAACGCGGGCGCCAGGAGCGGGATCGCGCGCGCCGGGTACGTGACCGCGGCCATGAGCAACGCGAGGCCGACCAGCCCGACGTTCATGCCGGCCCCGTCACGGCGCGAGCCCGTCGTCGGAGCGGTCGGGCCAGCTGAACGAGCCCGGGTCGGCAGCGAGCTCGTCCGGCTCGGGGACCGCGGGGTCGCGGCGCGGGACCAGCAGGCCCACGACCGGGCCCAGGAAGCCTCCCGCCAGGACGCCCGCCCGGGGATCGACCGTGAGCCCGACGACGAGGGCGATGCCCACCCCGGCGACGCCCGCAGCGATCTCCCGCCGGCCGGTCGCGAGGCCCACCGCGAGCCCGGCCATCGCGGCGGGGAACACGATGTCCAGCCCGAGGACGCGTGGGTCGGGGATGACCTGGGCGCCCAGCGCGCCGACGAGCGTGGCAAGGTTCCACGGGATGAAGACCCCGCCGATGGCGGCCAGCCAGTAGCCGCGCCGGTCGGCGAACCCAAGTCGCCGGAAGTGGACCAGGCTGAGCGCGAATGCCTCGTCGGTCAGGACGTGCGCCATGAGCGCCCGCTCGCGACGGGAACGGTCGCGCAGCCATGGCCCCAGGGCGGCCGCATAGAGGAGATGACGGGCGTTGACGAGCCCGGTGAGGACGATGATCGCCGGCCAGCCGAAGCCGGCCCCGATCATCCCGGCCGCTGCGAACTGCGATGCCCCGGCGAAGACGAGGACGGAGAAGGCCACGGCCTCGATCGCGGAGAAGCCGTTCGCCCTGGCGGTCAGCCCGAAGACAAGCCCGAACCCGGCCGCGGACGCGACGATCCCGAGCATGTCGAACAGCAGCCGCCGCCGGGCGGCCCGAAGCGCACCGGCGTCCGGTTCGGGTCTCGGCACGAAGGTCACTGCGGTCTTCGCCGGCGGCGAGCGACGCGGCGAGCGACGCGGCTCAGCGGAGCGCGGTCTTCCCGCACCGGTCGCAGACCACGTAGACCGCGTGCTGGTCGCGCGCATAGCCGGCCACGTGGAGCGTGCCGCCGCAGCCACCATGGTGGTAGGTCCACCGGCGCTCACCCGGGTCGAGTGGCGAGGAGCCGAGGGGTGACGATTCGCCGGCGATCGTGACGTCGAGTCCCGCGTGGCCGGCGACGGTCGCGGCGACGGCGGCGGCGCGTTCGGCTTCGGTCTCGCTCGCGTACGGGTAGGCCTGGGAGATATTCGAGGTCACCGGGTCCTCCGCGGGCGGCGCGGCCGCAGCGTGCGGCGCAGGGGATGGCTGGTCCGGCGGCGAGTATCGCACGCGTGCGGGGCCCGGGCGCCGCACGACCGGGGCCGTCGCGGCGGCCGGCGGCGAGCGTCAGGCGGGCGGCTCCCCGATGGCGCGCCGCCACGCACCCTCCAGAACGTCCACGACCTCGACGGGCAGGTGCTTTCGGAGCGTCACCGCGCAGGCCACGTTCCAGCACGCCACGATCGCGAGGCGCGGATCCCACGGCGCGACCGCGTCCTCGATCAACCCGATCGCCGCGCCCTGGAGCGGCCGGTTGGCAGAGCTCGGGCGCAGCAGGCGCATCAGGTCGCCGATGGCGCCCCCCTGCTGTCCGCCCCCCAGGCGCGCCCCAAACCGCTCGACGTCCAGCCCGGTGAGGCCGCCGGCGATCGCGACGACGACATCGCCGAACAGATCCTGGAGCTCGTCGCCTTCTGCCCTCTTGAGCCGCGGGCCCTCGTACCAGGCCAGCCAGAACCCCTTGTCCGCCCGCTTGCGATACGGCTTCTCGTCGCGCAGCGCGAGAACCGCCGCGTCGAGCGCGTGCAGGTCCTGGATCGTGAGCTGGCTCAACCGGCCCAGCAGCGCGGCGCGCGGTCCCGGGAAGAGCAGGGGACCCCGCTCGGAGGAGTGGCTCACCAGGCGGCCGGGAGTCCGAGGGACCGCGGGTCAGTGGCCGCGGCCAGGGTCCCGCCGCGGGCGGGTCCACCCTCCACCAGCTCGATCGCGTGGGCGTGCCCCAGTCCACCGTCGAACGGCGTCCGGACATCCAGGCGGTGACCCATCACGGCCAGCTGGTCGAGCAGGCCGGCGCGGAAGCGCGGCTCGATGACGACCGTTTCAGGTGGGGCGAAGTGCCGGGGCGAGGCCGCGTGCCAGCGCGGCGCGGCGACCGCGGTCGCAACGTCCACACCGCCGTCCACGAGCGCCGACACGACCTGGGCAAAGATCGCCGGTTGCGCGTCGCCACCCATCGACCCGTGGACCACCCACGGCCTGCCCTCCCGGAGGAGCATCCCGGGCAGGAGGGTGTGGAGGGTCCGCTTCCCAGGGGCCAGCACGTTCGGGTGGGTCGGGTCCAGGCTGAAGTAGCTGCCCCGGTTCTGGTACGCGATCCCCGTTGCCGGGTCCACGATCCCGGAGCCGAAACCGGCGTAGTTCGACTCGATCAGGCTCACGGCGTTGCCGTGA
This sequence comes from Chloroflexota bacterium, assembly GCA_025351245.1. Lineage (GTDB taxonomy): Bacteria > Chloroflexota > Limnocylindria > Limnocylindrales > CSP1-4 > CTSoil-043. Next base: position 25,541 of record JANXWH010000186.1, read on the forward strand.
CCGTCGACGACCGCCAGGTAGATGGTCCCGCCACCGGGCGGGTTCGTCGCGGGCGGTGGCATCCCGGCTCGCCCGGGGTCGATCCCGGCGGCCAGCTCGGCCCCGTACGCGGGATCCAGCAGGCGCTCGACCGGGAACGTGGCGAACGCCGGATCGGTCAGGAAGGCGTCCCGATCGGCGAGCGCGCGCTTCGTTGCCTCGATCCCGGCGTGGACCCAGCGAAGGTCGGGGCCGGCGGTGGCGCCGCCGTCACCCGGGGCGAAGTCTCCGGGGCTCGGCGCCGGGAACGCCCGGAGGATGTTCAGCACCTCCAGGCCGATCACGCCGGAGCTGTTGGGGGGGTGCGTGGTTGCGGTGACGCCGCGATAGTCGAGCGCGAGCGGCGTCTCCCAGGTGGATTCGTGCGCCGCCAGGTCCGCGGCCGCGCACGGCGAACCGGCCTCGGCCAGGCCCGCGGCCTGGCGCGCCGCAACCTCACCGGCGTAGAAGTCGGCCAGCCCGGCCGTCGCGAGCCGCTCGAGCGTCCTCGCGAGGGCGGGCAGGCGAACCCGCTCGCCGAGACGCCATGGCCGAC
>JANXWH010000199.1 GCA_025351245.1 Chloroflexota bacterium
GGCAAGGTAGTCGCCGCGCAGGCGGAGCGTGGGCGCGCCCAGCAGGATGCCGAACGTCGCCGCCACCAGGGCGCCCACCACGAGCATCGGCCAGAACGGGACATCAAGGTGGGAGAAGGGCGACGCGCCATAGGCATAGGCGTACGAGCCGATCGCGAAGAACGCCGCGTACCCCAGGTCGAGAAGGCCGGCCAGGCCGACCACCACGTTGAGCCCGAGTGCGAGGAGTACGAAGACCCCCGCGTTCGCGAACCCGTCCACGAAGTCGTTCTGGTTCCCGAATCCCGAGAACGGCGGGACGCCGACGATGATGGGGAGGAACGCGCCCACGAGCGCAACCGCGACGAGGACGGCCAGGGACTGATGGCGGCCCGCGAGCCGCTCGACGGCGCGGCGGAAGCCGCCGGGGAGGAGCCGAAGCGGTGCACTGCCGCCCTGGAGGCGCGCGGCGCTCATGCCCGCTCTCCCTGCTGCTGGCCGAGGAGGCCCGTGGGACGGAAGACAAGGACGAGGACCAGGATTCCGAACACGATCGCCTCGCTCCAGCGCCCCAAACCGGCCACGGTGCTGTTCACTTCGATGAACCCGATGAGGAAGCCGCCCAGGGCCGCGCCCGTGATGTTGCCGATCCCCCCCAGGACTGCCGACGTGAACGCCTTGAGGCCCGCCTGGAAGCCAAGCTGGAAGTTGGTCGTGCCCAGGTAGAGGACCTGCACGACGCCGGCCGCGCCCGCGAGCGCCGAGCCGATGAAGAACGTCACCGCGATCGTGGTGTTGATATCGACGCCCATCAGCTGGGCCGCGTCGCGGTCGATGGCCGTCGAGCGCATGGCCCGCCCCATCCGCGTCCGCGAGACGAACGTCTGCAGGGCGATCATCAGGATGAAGGCAATGGCGATGACGAACAGCTTGACGACCGAGATATCCACGCCGCCGAGGTTGACCCGTGCCTGGACGTCCATGACCTGCGGTGCGGAGATCGGTGACGGTCCGAAGAAGATCTGGATGATGTTCTGCAGGATGAAGCTGACCCCGATCGCGGTGATCAGGGGAGCGAGGCGAGGTGCGTTGCGGAGCGGCCGGTAGGCGAATCGTTCGATGACCACCCCGACCACGCCCATGAAGAGCATGGCGGCCAGGAAAGTGCCCACGATCACGACCACGAGCAGCGGCAGGTCCGAGATCGTGCCGTTGAACCCGAGGCTGCTGAGGAGCCAATAGGTCACGAAGGAGCCGACCATGAAGACGTCGCCGTGGGCGAAATTGATCAGCTCGATGATCCCGTAGACCATCGTGTAGCCGAGGGCGATCAAGGCGTACACGGCCCCGATCGTCAGCGCGTTGACAAACTGCTCGGTCCCGATGTAGCTCCAGTCAAGCGTCGCAAGCAGGAGCAGGATGGCCGGAACCAGCAGGGCTCGGCTCGGTCGGCGTCTCATGGGCGGGGGGTTTCGAACGAGGTCGGGACGTGCGGTCCCGACCTCGTTCGATCTGCTCAGCAGGACGGCGGACGGTCAGCCGGCGCCGAAGTCCTTCTGGGAGACGAACTTCCAGTCCTTCGTGCCGGCGTCGAACGTGTAGTCCGAGATGATGCGCTGGGTCGTGTCGCCGTTCTTGTCGAACGAGAACTTGCCCAGCACGGTGTCGTAGCTATGGGTGGAGTCGGTCACGTAGGCGCGGACCTTCTCGCGGCCGCCGCCGACGTTCTTGAGGGCCTCGAGGATGACCTGGGCGCAGGCATAGCCGGAGCCGCTGTAGGCGCCGGGATCCGTCCCGAACATCGCCTTGTAGTCGGCCGCGAACTTCTTGGGATCGGGAATGTCGTGGGTGGCCGCGACGGTCATATACGTGTTCGCGTCGCCCTGGTCGCCCGCAAGGTTGAGGAACGATCCCTTGACGCTCGCCGCGCCGTCGCTGATGCCGTCGCCGCCGACGAGCGGAATGGCTCCCATCCCGGCCGTGACCATCTGCTTGCGCAAGAGGCCGCCGCCGGTCGCCGTGACACCGCCGAAGAAGACGACGTCCGGGGTCTGTGCCTTGGCGAGGCTCAGGAGGCTCGTGAAGTCGCCCTGGCCGGACTTCGGCACGCCGTTCGATTTGCCGCCGATGACGGTGCCGCCGAGCTTCGTGAAGGTGGCGACGAACTGGTCCGAGAGGGCCTTGCCGTAGGTCTCCGTGTCGTCGATCACGAACGCCTTCCTGGCCTTGACGATGGTGTAGGCGATGTCGGCGCCGGCCGCGCCCTGGAT
>JANXWH010000204.1 GCA_025351245.1 Chloroflexota bacterium
GACCATGTCTGCCCGACCCAGGACGGAGTCCAGCCACGCTCGCCAGAGATCTGCGTTCAGGACTCCGCTGACCCCTGCAATGACGATGCCGATGACGGACGCAACGACAGCGTCCCGCCACCGGCGCCGGAGTATCAGGTACACAATCCCGAGTCCGGGACTGAGCTTCACGACCGCTCCCACCGCGAACAGCCATGGCCACCGCCGGAGGCCAACGACGATGCCGAGTGCCACGAAGAGATGCACATTCTCGAAGCGCAGCTCCACCGCCACCGGCAGGACGGCGATCAACGCGAGCATCGGCAGCATGCGGCGACCGGCAAGATCCCACGCGACCAGCAGCTCCAGCGCGCGATAGGCGACGAGGTATGCAAGCGTCGGGACCACCAGGGTGAGGGGTGCGAGGGCCTGCGCCAGCGGGGGCGGGTAGTGATAAGCGTATGGCGCGAAGGCGGCTTCGCCGGACACGTACACGGGCAGGCCAGCGGCCAGCCTTTGGCCTGCCAACCAGTACGCGAGGTTGTCGTTGGGATCCGACCAGTACGAGGCTACGATCACGGCGAGGAGCGACCCGCCCACCGCGGCGAGCGCCACGAGGCCGACGCGTCGCCACGTCCACGGGGCAGCGGTCACCTGCGCGGAGTCTCGCGTGCGGCTCCGGCCGTCCCACCGTCGGGCAATCGGCGCCGCACGTGCCGATGCAGGGGCGGTGTTCGGAGCAGGTCCCACGCCACGCGAACGGCCAGCCCCGGGCCCGGGTGCATGCGCGAACCGCGCTTGTCCGACCAGACGATAGGGACGATCGCGATGCGGTACCCCCGCCTCCGGGCGAGATAGATGAGCTCCACGTCGAAGACGATGCTCGTGATCGCCTGGCGGCCGAACAGGTCATGGGCGGCCTCGCGGGTGAAGCCCTTGAAGCCGCACTGCGTGTCCTCCACGGGGCCGACCGCCCAAACCGAGGCGAGCAGGTGGAATGCCTTGCCCAGCAGGCGGCGATACGACGGCTGGCTTGCCCGCATGTCCGAGCCGTCCGGCTGGATCCGGCTGCCCAGCGCGAGGTCGTGGTCCGCGAGCGCGGCGACCAGCAGCGGGACCTGGTCCGGGGGCGTTGCCATGTCCGCGTCCGCAAAGAGCACGAGGTCCGTGTCGGCGGCCAGCATGCCGGTCCGAACTGCTGCGCCCTTCCCGCCGTGTGGCACCGAGAGCAGGGCCAGCAGAGGGTGGCTGGCGCCCTCGCGCGTGACCGCCTCCGGCCGCGCCCGCACGAGGTCCGCCGTGCCGTCCGTGCTGCCGTCGTCGACGACGAGGACGCGGATGTCCGCCGGCAGCGCGGCAGCGCCGGGAGCGCCGTCCCGCCCCTGCGCACCGTGCCGCCCCAGGTAGCCGAACAACTCGTCCAGGGCCGGTCCGAGACGGGCCTCCTCGTTGAAGGCGGGCAGGACGATCGTGAGCGATCGGGGGGTCACGGCGGTGAGTCTACGGGTCCGGCACGCTCGACGGAGCCGGCCGTGACCGAGGTCAGGGAACCCCCGGCCCATCGGCCGCGCTGGACCGTGAACGCCAGGAGCAGGACGCTCCCGACCCACAGCGGGAACGCGACGACAAGGCCCACCGGCGCGAGGAGTGCAAGCACGAAGGTGGGCCGAGGAACCGTTCGGGCAAGGGCCGGCGCTGCGACGAGCAGGACGCCGGCGGCATAGAGAATCGTGTATGGCGAGACCAGCAGGCCACAGGCGAGCGCCGCGACCAGTCCGGGTGCGGGTCCGCGCCGCAGGGCCAGAAGCGTCGCGGCGACGACGGCAAAGCTGGCAGGGATCGCTGCGAGGGGCGGCATTCCGCTCAGCGAGAAGTTGCCCGCGGTGAGGTCTGGGGGCGCGCGCAGCGCCGCGATCCACGCGCCGTAGGATCCGGGCCCAAGGACGACAAGCCCGGCGAGCGTCCCAAGCCCCGCACCGCCGAGCGCACCGCCGAGGGCACGCCGCCGGAAGACCGCCATCCAGACGAGCACGGGGATCAGCTGCGGCTTCGGCGCGGTGGCCAGGACGATCCCAAGCGGAATCCCGGCCGCCGCGCGATCCGGAGTCCAGGCGACCATGGCGATGGCAGCGGCAACCAGGATGGTCACATTTCCCAGCTCCAGATCGTACAGGACGGGCAGGAAGGCAATCACTGCGGCGGACGCCAGGAGGCGATCCAGTGATTGGAGGCCGCGGGTGGCCACTCTCGTGGCGATCAGCAGGATGGCGACCTTGAGAAGGAGCCAGCCGACCACCGCCGCGCCTTCCGGGACGGCGAGCGCCGGGATCGTCAGCGCGGCCGCGAGGGGCGAGTAGAGGTAGCCGTCCACGGTTCCAAAGGTGCCGTCGAGAAGCGCCCGCGCCGCCAGCAGGTTGCGGTGCGCGTCGGCGGCCCACGCGCTGGGCGCGACGGCCAGCATGAGGACGACGCCGGTGACCATGGAGAGTCCGGCCAGCGCGACGAGTGCCGGTCGAATTGCCGCACGCCCGTGCTGCCGGCGGGGCCAGGACAGCATCACGGCTCGTCTTGGGGTGTGGCGACGCTTGCTCGAAGCAACGCCATCGCCATGCCGGGCCGCGACGGCCACGCCACGGCAGGCACGACCACCGCTAGGCCGAGCGCCAGGCCGACCCACGCGGGGAATGCAAGCACCAGAGCCACGGGCGCGACCATCGCGAGCCCGAGAACGGCGCGCGGCGACGCACGAACGGCCGCGGGAGCCGCGACGGGCAGCAGACCCGCCGCGTAGATGAGGGTGTATGGCGCCAGCAGGAGCCCGACGCAGATCGCGCCGACGAGGCCCGGCCAGTAGCCGCGTCGGAGCGCGAGGTAGAACGCACCGATGGCTGCCATGGCGCTCGGGACGGCAACGACAGGCGGCAGCGACCAGAGCGCCAGGTTGATCACCTCGCCGCTGTTGAGGTACGCGGGCTCCCGGAGCGCCTCGACCCAGGCGGCATACGGCACAGGTCCCGTGAGCGCCAGCCCAACCAGCGTGGCCAGGGCCGCCGTCACGACCACGCCGACCAGCGCCCGCCGATGAGTCACGGCAAGCCAGACGAGCACCGGGACCAGCTGCGGCTTCGGGGCGGTCGCCAGGATCAGGCCCAGCGGGATGCCGGTCGCGACGCGGTCCGGCGTCCACGCGATCGCGGCCACCGCGGCCAGCACGATCACCGTGACATTGCCCAGCTCCAGGTCATAGAGGATGGGCAGGAAGCCGACCACAGCAACGCCCAGGAGCTGTCGGTCGATGCCGCCCAGGCCACGGGTCGCAACGGCCGTGCCCACGGCCAGCAGCGCGATCTTGAGCGCCAGCCACGCGACAACAGCGACGTCGGTCGGAAGCGCCAGGGCGGGGACCGTCAGGGCGGCGGCCAGCGGCGAGTAGAGGTAGTCCGGGACGGACCCGAAGGTGCCGTTCAGGAGCGCCACGGCCGCAGCAAGGTTCCGATGTGCGTCCACGGCCCAGACGTTCTGCGCTGCCCGCACGACCGCGAAGCCACCGACAAGGGCCGTGAGAAACGCCAGCCCGACCAGGGCGGGGCGACGGGCGATAACCCAGCGCCCGAGATCGACACTCACGCACGTTCCCCCGGCGTCGGCGCATCCCGCACGTCGCGGCCACGCAGCCGGATCGCCGCCAGGAGAATCACCCATGAGTTCAAAATGACGTTCGGCAGCGCCATCCACACGGCGACCGGGACGAGCCAGCGCCGGCCGGTGGCGGCCCCGAAGGCGAGCAGGCCGGCGGCGATCACCGTGCGAGGGACGAGAAGGTCGCTCCGCCCGGACGACGCGAGGAGGAACGCGAACCAGTCGGACCAGGCCGACGGCGCGAGGGCGAAGGAGACGGCCACGACCGCGGCGGTGCCGCCG
>JANXWH010000236.1 GCA_025351245.1 Chloroflexota bacterium
CGTCAGCGCCCGCCATGCCGGCATCGAAGTCGTCCATCAGCTCGAAGCTGCCGCCGGACCGCCGGGCATTCTCCGCCGCCTGCGCGACGATGTCTGCGGGGAGCTTGAATTCCGGCGGATGGACCAGCCGCACGTGCATCCCGTAGCGGGTCGTGAGGAGCGACAGGTCCACGGGAACGCTGATCGGCTTCTGATAGCTGGCCGCGTAGGCCCAGCTGATCGCGATCGTGCGGCCCCGCGGGTCGCCCTTCTTCTCCTGGATGGTCAGGAGGTCGGCGAGCGACTGGTGGGGGTGGAACAGGTCGCACTGCATGTTGAGGACGGGCACCCGGCTGGCGGCCGCCACATCCCGGATGTACTGGTTCCCCACGCCCCAGTCGACGTTCCGGATGGCGATCCCGTCGTTGTAGCGGCCCAGGATCTCGCCGATCTCCGTGGCCGTGTCCCCGTGCGAGATCTGGGTCGTGCGGCTCTCGATGAACTGGGCGTGACCGCCCAGCTGGGCCATCCCGGCCTCGAACGAGGCCCGGGTGCGGGTCGAGGAGAAGAAGAAGAGCATGGCGAGGACGCGGTCCCGCAGGAGCGGGTGCCCGATCCCGAGGGCCCGCTCCCGCTTCAGCTGGAGGGCGACGTCGAGGACGGTGTCGATCTCCTCCTTCGTCCACTCCTGGAGGCTGATGAGGTCGCGGCCGCGCAGGTTCGTCTGCATGGCGTCCCCTTACTCCGCCGCGCCGAGGACGAGCGAGAGGAGCGACATCCGGAGGCAGACCCCGTTGAACGCCTCGACCCAGTAGCGCTGGTGGCGCGTGGCGTCGACGTCCTCCGGCAGCTCGTCCATCCGCGGCAGGGAGTGGAGGATGATCGAGCTCCGCTTCGCCTTCTCGCGCAGGAGCTGGCGGCTGACGACGTACTCCGGCGGCGTGAGGCCGGTCTCGCCGGTGCGCTCGACGCGCGAAGCCGTGTAGTCGGCCTGGACGACCGGCTCCATGTAGATGACATCGGCCTCGCCGATCACGTCGCGGACGTCGCCGGCCTCGCGGTAGGCCACGTTCAGCTCGTCGAGCTCGGCCTTGAACTCGGGCAGGAGCGACATGTCCGGCGGCCCGACCACGATCGCCTCGGCGTCGAACTGCGAGAGGGCGTAGAGGATCGAGTGCATCGTCCGCATCCGCATGTCGCCGACGAGGAGGTAGGTCAACCCGTCGAGCGTGCCCTTCTCCCGCAGGATCGTGTAGAGGTCGGTCAGGACCTGGGTCGGGTGCTCGCCCCACCCGTCGCCGCAGTTGATGACCGGGACCGACGCCCACTTCGCGGCCTCGTGCGGGGCGCCCTGCAGGAAGTGCCGGATGGCGATGACGTCGGCGTAGTACTCCAGCATGTGGAAGGTGTCCTTGATCGACTCCTGGTAGAAGTCGCCGGCGCGCGTCATCTTCGAGTCGGAGAAGCCGAGGACGTGCCCGCCCAGGCGGTGCATGGCCGCCTCCGTGGAGAGCCGCGTCCGGGTGCTGGGCTGGTAGAACGCGGTCAGCAGCGATTTGTGCTTCAGCAGGTCCGTGTTCCGGCGGTCCCGGGCGAACGGGGCCAGGTCGTCGGCGACCTGGAAGACCCGGAAGAACTCGTCCCGGCTGAAGTCCTTCAGCGAGAGGATGTCGCGGCCTGCAAAACTACGCATTACTGGCACCTTCCTGTGGGTTCAATTGATACGCCGGAAGCAACATCTTCCGACCCTGTCCACGCTTCCAACAAATGCGCCGACTCGATTCACACACGTGCATCGACTGGCACCGCCACCGCAAGACCAACCGCCCGCCCATGTGGCGCTGGACCCTCGGAGACCTGGGGAGAGAGTTGGTTAACGCGGCGAATGATGTGAAAGCGGAAGTGACCGGGACTGAAGTAGCTGACCGAGTAGTCCACGACGCGCCCAGTTGCCGCGTAGAGCTGTGCGGAGAACTTGAGAAGGGGATCTCCGACACGCAGATGAAGCCGGTGTGCCATGTCGGTATCCGCCGCCTCCGCGCCCAGTTCCGTATGGGAGTGCTTGAGCGGTGGATCGCCGCGCCGTAGCAGGAAGTCCAGCACCGAACCGTCAAAAGAGTCCCCCAGCTCCTTCGGGTCCAGGACGTCGGTCGGGACCACGTCGATGAGGAAGGCAATTGGACGCTCGCCTGACATCATCACGCGCTGGACAGCCAGAACTGTGCTCGCTGGGGACATCTGCAGAGACTCCGCCTCGCCCGGCGCGGCCGCTCGCTCCCGGATCTCGCATTCGCCCATATGGATCTCCACCCCGATGCTCTGAGCGAGGGTTTCGATGCTTTGGAGCTCCTCCAGCCCCGCGACGACGAGGGGATGACGTGGGCCGACAAAGGTTCCGATCCCGTGGCGACGGACGATCAGGCCGCCCTGCTCCAGCTGCGAGAGTGCCTCCCGAAGAGTCGCTCGGCTCACGCCGATGCGTTGACTGAGCGTGGCTTCCGAGGGCAGAAGTCCGTCGTCGCCTGCCAACGCCCCCGACTGGATCCCCTCGGCGACTTCCTGGGCCGCTTGCCGGGCCAAGGTCAGATTACGGCGAACCATTTCACCTGCTTCGCGTGTACGTGTAGGTGTCCCGCGTGTGGCATGCCGTGGAGACGATGCCTCGGCGGCCGGGTGTACGTGCGCCGGAAGGACGGCGGCTCACAGCGACATCGCGAGCGGGGCGCACCATGTCGCCGATTCAGCCGTGGCAGGCCAGCCGTGACATCCCGATCCGGGACACGAGACTGGTGCTGGCGAGAGCCGTTGAATCACGAGCTGTCACTCCAGACATCAGACGCTAGTCATCCGACATCCTCTCCGAGCCCGCATTGTGCCAAGCCAAGCCGCCCTGTCCAAAGTGCCATTCGGCCTGTTGACCGGTTGCCGACGATGCGTGTTCACCACACCGGAGATCGCCACACACTCCCGGCCGTCGAGCACTCCGGCACCGGCCATGCCGCACGCCGACCCGATGGGCGCGGAAGCGCGTCCTGGCAATGGCGGCCTCTCAAGTTCGGCGGTCCCGCCGTCGTGTCACGCTCTCGCGGCTACGCACGCGCCCACGTGCATCGGCGCAGTCATGGCAGTACCGCTGAACCGGCGAGCGCCGCTCGACGACCTGCCTGCAGTCCTGACACTCGAGCGGCGCGACCTTCAGCCACGCGCGGGAGCGGCCCGGGCGGGGGAGCGTTACTGTGGCCCGCCCCTCTCTGCGGATCCGCCTCGCTCTTTCAGTAGGCGTTACCCCGCCCACAGGCGGGAGGGTCCGGCCCGCCGGAGCCACTCACTTACTGAATCCCGCCGGTTAACACCTTCTCGGTCGCGGCCTTCCAGACGATGACCGCGTGGCTCTCGCGACTGCCGACGTCGATTCGCTCGAAGAGGTCGCGGACCCAAGCCACGGCGCCTCCTCCGAGCCATGCTCGGCTGCCGGCCGACGCACGAGGCCGTTCTATGCGTCCACCGTGGACCCCCATTTCCCGCCGCCGAGTGGCGACTGACATGCCCACCGTCCCGCTGTCGGGCCTCCCGGCCGTTGCGCTGCGAGTAGCGCTACCCCCGCGGCCCTATCGGCCACGCAACCCACCAACATCGACCGTGAGCCGGCTGTCCAGCTCAGTGAGTCGCCTTGAGCGCGGCCAGAAGTGCGGCCCCGTCCGGCCGGCCCAGCCCGGTGCAGGCGTCCCAGCCGAGTCCCGCCCCGTAGGCCCCATTGCCGCCGGCCGTGATGTCCCGGAATACGCTCGATGGAGCCCCGTAGAGCAGCGGATTCAGGAAGCCGACGGGCTTGTTCAGCTGCTGGTTGAGCTGCGCGACGAGGGCAGCCAGGAGTGGTGCGACCGCACTGGTCCCACCGATGACCATCTGCTGCCCGTCCACGCGGACCTCGTACCCGCTGACCGGGCTGGCGTCACCGGCGACATCGGGCACGCCGCGGCCGACCCGCCCGCCGGGGTTGGCCGACCTGGGCACCGCTGCGCTCGCCTGATACGCGGGCAGATCGAAGTAGTCGCTGATCCCTCCACCCGTCGAGCCACCCTGGGCCCCGTCGTTCCAGGCCAGCTCGTCGCTGATCGAGGCCGTCGAGGCGATCAGGTGAGTCCCGCCGCAGGCGACGACATGCGGGCTGGAGGCCGGGAAGTCCGCGTGGGCGAGGCCATCCCCGACGGCGTCGTCCGACCCGTTGTCGCCGGACGCACAGAGAACGGTGACCCCCACGAGAGCGGCTTCCTGGAATGCCTGGTCCATCGCCTGCATCGCCTGGGCGGTCCAATGCTGCTCCGCCCCTCCCCAGCTGATGGAGATGACAGATGGCTTGTTGACGTTGTCCTGGACCGCGGCGGTCACCGCGTCCAGGAAGCCCCGGTCCGTGTTCGGGGCGAAGTAGACCGCGATCCTGGCGCCCGGGGCCACCGATCCGGCCACCTCGATGTCCAGCATGACCTCCCCGTCGGCGCTGTTCGGCGTGGTCGGTCGGCTCTTCGCTCCGTCGACGGAGACTGCGACGATCTTCGGCGCGGAGATGCCCAGTTGCGCGAAGTACGCCTTCAGGTCGCCCCTTCGAAGTCCCCCGCCCAGCTCGATGATGGCGATGCACTGCCCGCTCCCCGTGGCGGCGGGCACGAAGTCGTAGAGGCGAGCGACCTGCGGTGGTGTGAACGACGTCGCGGCGACGGCCGGCGCCGCACGTGGCTGCAACGAACCGGCAAGCGAGACGGCGGGCTTCCCCTCGATCGGGAGCGAGCGGAAATGCGGCTTCGCCTGCGGCCGGTCGTCAAGGCCGAACACTCCCTCGACGATGGCGTCGAGTTCGGTGGGAATCGTCACGGGACCGGTGCGCCCGCGATACGTCCCCTGGGCGGACTGGTACCGCTGAAGCGTCACCCCGAACGCCGCGCTGACATTCTGGGCGGGACCGGCCAGGACGAGCTTCCGCTGGGCCCGATCGGCCTCGATGACCTCCAGCCCATGCTCCGCCGCGAACGACCTGACGGCGGCAATGTCGGCTGGGTCTGCGCCCAGGGTGGTGCGCAGCTCGTCCCGCGTCAGGTAGCGGCGTTCTCCTATGCTCTGGGACGACACGGCAGGCGCCGCCGGAATCGTGGCCGAGGGGCGCGGTCGGACCCGCACCGTGACCTCGATGCGCTCGTCAGGATGGACATCGCCGATGACCTGAGCTCCCGGCATCGCCTCGCGGCCGCTGCCAGGAACCTGAACTCTCGCCTTCTCGGAAGTCACAATGGTCCCCCCTTCCAGGACTATCCAGCACGTTCGCCACGGCTCCAACCCCGCAGGGTCCCACCGTCAGGTCCTTCGCCTCGTCACTGCCCGCGCATGCACCGGGCAAGGGCCGGCTCGCGGTGAGGGTGTTGCATCCTGGGCGACCGATCGGTCGCCGCTTGTCGGGTTGCGACCGACCTCGTGGCCGGCCGCAACCCGATCTCCAGGCGTTACCGCTTGCAGAACGCCATGTGGTCGGAGAAGGTGCCGAAGACCCCTCCGTAGCCAGAGGTGAGATTCAGCGTCGCCTCGAGCCACACGATATAGGCGCATGGCGTCAGGGCGGCGATGTTGAAGTCATGCCCACCGCCCGGTGAGACCGCCTGACCATCCACCGAGATGGCCGGGTTGACCGGAGCAGGTGGCGGGATCCCCGGGCCCTCGAGCCGGACATCCAGGCTGGCGAGGTACGGGTGGTAGGCCGTGAAGACGACGTGGACGTGGGTGCTCAGCGGGACGCAGCCGCCGCCGCTGGCCTCTTCGACGATATCGACGGCGAGCACAGGGATCGTGCTCACGGGACCGCCAGCCCACTCCGGGTGCCGGATGTAGGTGTACAGGGTGTTGCTGAGGGCGATTTTGACGCGCTCGTTGGAGCTCACCGCCGCGCCGCCCACGACCTTGCGTGCGTCGAAGTAGATCTTGAAGTGCGGCTTCTCCGACTTCTGTCCGGCGGGCACGCTGTCGCCGGCCTTGAGGGGCAGCGGCGGTGCGTTGACCGAGAGGTCGAAGACTTCGCTCGTCAGCTTCGTCGTGTCAAGGTTGGCCAGGCCACCGGTCGGGATGAACCGCCCGAGCCCGCCGAAGGTCAGGCTGTTGTCGCGGGGGACCTCGATCCAGCCACCCGGCTTGACGTCCTTGTTGACCGGGACGGGCGTGGAGGCGCCAGGTCCGGTGTTGACCGTGGCGATCGCGCCTGGGTTGTTGACATAGTAGTTGGCCGACCGGAGCGTGTAGCTGAGCCCGTTCCAGTCCCAGTATTCGAGCTGGCCGATCACCGTGGCCGGGATCATCGCCGCGGTCACATCCTGGCGACCGCCGCCGAGTGGGTACTTCTCAGTCTGGAACCGATACTCCTCGGCCTCGGGCGCCGTGCCGTCGGGCAGGATGCCGATGAGCGGGATGGTCCCGGTGAAGGCGAGACCCCCGGCGGTCGTCGTGCCGTCGGCGGTGAAGTCGTTCCAAATCGGATCAACGCGATACGAACCGACGTGGGTGAAGAGCGGGATCGTTGTCGGCGGTCGGCAGATGCAGAAGCAGAACCGCTCGCAGCTCTCGTAGCAGATCCAGTGGCAGAGCTGGTGGCAGAAGCGGGTGAGTTCGAGTTCCTTTACGAGCGCCGAGAACGCGGGCTCGTTTTGGGAGAGGACCGCCTCGGCGAGACGTTCGAATGCGCCCTCAACCTTGGCGACCCGAGCGACCGCCTGCGCGAAGGCGCGCATCTCCTCGATGGGTGATTCGATCGCCCGGGGCAGGTCGCCGCACAGACGGCGGCAGACGAGCACGCAGCGCCAGCTGCAGAGCCACAGGCAGATATACTCGCAATCGCCTCGGTCGCCGACCAGATTCGCAACGCGCTCACAGTCGAGCTCGAGCGCCCCCTTGATCAGTTCGCCGAGCGAGTCGCGACTCTCAAGCAGGCGCCGAACGGCGGATCCGGCGACGCTCAGCTCCGCGACGAAGTTCCTCGGCTCGATCGGCCTGGGCGAGCAGACAATCCCGCAGCGGAGGCGACACCGCACCTGGCAGGCCCAGTGACACAGCAGGTGCGCGAAGCGTTCGCCTTCGACCTGCTTGAGTAGCCCAGAGAACGCATGCTGGTCGCGGTCCTCGACCGCATCCGCGAGACGCTCGACGAGTTCCTCGTCCTGGGTGATCTTGACCAGGATCTCGGCGAACCTGGGCAGCTCGTCGACCGTTACCGGCTGCTCCGGCCAGGGCCCGGCGAGCTCCAGGCAGAGCAGCACGCACTCCTTGGCGCAGAACCAGTGGGATATCCCCTCGCAGTCGGCCGCCAGGCCGAACTGTCCGAGAAGGCGCTGGAAAGACTCGCCGTCCTCGCCCCGAAAGGCATCCAGGGCGGCCCTGAAGACCGTCTCGTCCTCCGCGATCCGGCCCATCGCCTCGCCAGATCGCCGGAGATCGTCGAACAACTGCTGCTTGTCTTCCAGAGGCATGGGACGCTCCTCCGCTGCGGCTGTCGCCGAGATCGCATCACCTGGACGGGCCTTGGCCGCTCCATGGCTGCCCGGGCCTCACGTCTCGCTGGTAGATCGCGAGAGCCGAGCCGGGCGCAGCCGCAACCCTCACCGACGGGTGGGCCAGAGTCGCGCGAGCGATGCATTCCGGTCGGGTCTTCGGGTCACAGGCGAAACCCGGAATCACTCGACCTCGCCCGGCTCCATCGCTTGCGGTTCGACCACGAGTCGGCCATCAGGTAGATGCCGTGTCGCTCACGTCATCTCTGGCGTGGCGAGATCTCGGTCCGAATTGGGCGTAGTGGGGCGCGCCGGACTGGCGGCCAGCGTATCGACGTTCGGGCAGGTCGTCAAGCGATGTGAACCGCCGTGTCACCGACGACAGGGTGCTCGAACCGGCGCTCAAACAGGGGGGTTGAAGTCTTGGGATCGTCGTCCTATCGTATGGTTTCGGAGTGGACGGGGGGTACACATGCCGGACAGCGTTACTCAGATTCGGGCGGCCGGGCCGGTTGGCTCGAAGCGCAACCTCGTGGTCCTCGGGGATGGCTTCGGCAGCGCTGACCAGACGGCGTACAACAACTGGGTCCAGACAGCGCTGATCGACGGCGTCTTCGGTCACGATTACTTCTACGAAGACGCGTCGGCGTGGAACATCTTCCGCGTCAACCTGGTCTCCACGGACTCCGGCGTGAACGTCCGCGTCTACGACGAACACGGAACCCCGGCCGACTCCAGCGACGACACCATCACCAGCACCACGACGCGCAACACGGCGCTCGACATGATCTTCAGCGGCTCGTGGTCGCACTGCTGGATGGAGTACGGCGCAAACACGGAGACCCGCATCCAGGCAGCGTTGAAGAAGTGGGTGCCGGACTATAACTTCGTCCTGATCGTCCTCAACTCCCCGGACTACGGCGGCTGTGGCGGAGGTGGTCGGGCCCACGTCACGCTCGGTGACGACTGGACGGTGATTGCCCACGAGTTCGGCCATGGCCTGGGCGGACTGGCCGACGAGTATTGCGTCGCGGGCAACTACACGGGCGGCGAGTCCGGTTCGGTGGATCTGACCATCAACACGGACCGAGCGACTCTCAAATGGGGCAATTTCGTCAATCCCGGTACGCCGGTGCCCACCGGCAGCGGGACCTGTGCCGGCTTCAATCAGGGCACGAAACCCGCCACCTGGGACGACAACCAGGACGTCGGCCTGTTCGAGGGCGGCGGCACGATGAACACCGGCATCTTCCGCCCGGTGATCAACTGCCGGATGCGCAGCAACAGTCCCGCCTACTGCCCGGTCTGCTACACGTCGTTCAAGCGCCAATACGACGGCTGGACGGGCCATGCCTTCATCAAGAGCTACGCCGGTGACTTCAACGGCGACGGCAAGAGCGACGTGCTCGTTCACAGTGGTAACTCGATCCAGGTCTTTCGCTCGACCGGCACGCAGGCCGACCTGGTGTTCAGCGCCGTCGAGCGCGTGCCCGGATCGTGGCAGTTCCAGCCGAACGACAAGTTCTACATTGGCGACTTCAACGGCGACGGCAAAGACGAGGTCGCGGTCTTCAACGGCGTCGACTGGGTGATGCCGTACCTGGGTTTGCTCGCCGACGACGGCGCTGGCGGCCTTCGACTCATCGCTCGGTACGATGGTGACATTCCCGGCTGGGGCGGCCTCGCGAGGAACGACCAGTTCTACGTGGGCGACTTCACCGGCGATCATAAGCAGGATCTGTTCGTCTTCAACGGCGCCGACTGGTCGATGACCTACGTTGCCATGCTCCGCTCCACGGGCACCGGCTTCGAGCTCGTGCACCGCTTCGATGGCGACATCCCCGGCTGGGGCGGTCTGGCCCGCAACGACCAGCTGTTCGTCGGCGACTTCAGCGGAGACGGAAAGGCCGACCTCTACATCTTCAACGGCGCCGATTGGGCCATGAGCTACGTGGGCATGTTCCGTTCGACGGCCACCAACCTGCAGATGACCTCGCGGTTCGACGGTGACATCCCAGGTTGGGGCGGCCTCGCCAGGAATGACCGCCTCTATGTCGGCGACTTCAACGGCGACCACAAGGCCGATCTCTACATCTTCAATGGCGTCGACTGGAGCATGAGCTATCTCGGGATGTTCCGATCCACGGGAACCGGCCTCCAGATGGCCAACCGCTTTGACGGTGATGTGCCCGGATGGGGCGGGCTCGCCCGCAACGACCAGTTCCTCCCCGCCGATTTCAGCGGAGATGGCAAGACCGACCTCTTCGTCTACAACACCCAGGATTGGGCCACGGAATACCTCGGCCGCATGAGATCGACCGGGAGCGCCCTCACGGCCGACTTCGTCGGCGACTGGGTCGGGGAGTGGAACCTGAGCGGCGCAGACCGGTATGAGGTCTGCAACTTCGAGGGCCTGACGGGACAGCCGGACCTCTTCGTCCACAATCAGGACTGGTTTGGGATGATCCGTGGACGGAGATCACTCTCGCTCAACAAGATCTACTCGCGCTGGATCCACAACTATCGCTATGGCCGTAACTGGTGAGGCGGGTGACGTATGGCTGACAAGGCACTGCCATCGAAGCCAGAGCGGGGCACGCCGCTTGCGCCGTCGAGGGCCATGGGGTCGGTCAAGGGAGAAGCAGCCGGTTCGCGGCCACGTGCGCGGGGGCGGCTGAAGCTCAAGGCAGCGGCCACCAGTGATGAGCGGGTCGAACTGCGGATAGGCAAGGGTCCCGTCAAGGCTGAGGGTCGTGAGCCCCGGCCTCGTTCGGCGAGTCATGGGAAAGCCAAGCCGACCGATAGCGGGGCTGCCGCGTCGACCAAGCAGACGTCGGGCCGGCGCGGTGGGCAGGACGACATGCCAGACCAGGTTGCTGTCCGACGACGTCGGGACCCTGGAGAGGGGCCGGGCCGCTACGTGCGGTTCCGCGTCCGGGTCGAAGACGGTGAGATGTCCATCGTCGACAGCCAGGTCGTGGATAGCGCCCTGGTGATGCCGCCGACTCTGCACGGCGACTACGCCTACGAGGTCACCGACGGCACCAGGCTCCTGCACGCCGACAGTCTTCCGGATCTTGGCGTCGTTCGATCGTTCAGTGACCCGAACGGGACGCGTGAACAGCTGCGGCACCATACGTACCGGGAGTCGACCTACGAATTCGACGTCCGCGTCCCGGCGGAGGAGCTGACGCGAGCGGCCCTGTCGAAGATTGCGGTTGTCCTGTACCGCGTCAAAGAGCACGCACCCACCCGCAATCTGACGACCGCCCTGCCCCTCGGCGTCCAGTTCGAGCGCGAGCTCCGAGAGGTGACGCGAGTCTCACGGATTCCGCCCGACGCGCTCCCCAGTTCGCTGCGAAGGACACCTCGGGCTCGGTCGACGACGTAGGCCAGGCCACGTCTCAGGCTCCCACGCTGATTTCGTCCGACCCGTTGCCCCGGCCCGAAGTGGTCCGGCGGACGGCCCGTGCGACTGGGTGACCGTGGCTGGCCGGGTCGCGACGAGCCACGGTCGACGTCTCTCCGGCTGGCAGCCGGGAGCCGGCGTCAGAGGCGCCTGAGGTTGATGCGCACCGGCGCGGCCGGGCCGATCGCGCGGTGCACGGTCGTCCAGTTGATGGGGCCGGTGAAGCAGTGGCCGAGCGCCACGCAGAGCCCGCCGGAAAGATCCCAGACCCGGCCCGCGACGTACGGCCCGCGGTCGATCACCGGCGCGATCACGGTCCGGCCGCGGTAGGTGAATGCCACGAGCGAGCCGCATGGGAGCGTTCTGTGGGCGACGCCGACGACGGTGCGAGTGAACAGGACCCCGCAGGCCGTCAGCCTGGCCCGCGCGGACCGCCCGCGCTGCGGGAGGCACGCCTTCACGCGGTTCGAGACGCAGTAGAAGCCCGGGCCGTAGAACGAGACGCGAGACGCCTGCCATGCGCCAAGGCCAACGAATGCCGGCAGCTGGTATGGCTGCCCCTTCAGCGTCGCTACAGCGACGGCGCCCGGCGGCGGCGTGGGGCTCGGGGTTGATATCGGCGAGAGGGCCACAGGCGGTTCGGGCGACGCCGGCGCGGATGGTTCGGGCGAAGGGCTCGGGCTCGCCGCTGGCGCGCCGGACGCGCTCGGCACAGGGGAGGCGCTCGGCGCGCCGGACGCGCTCGGCGCAGGGGATGCGGCCAGGTCGGACGCGGCGGCGACGGCCAGCGTCGGCACGCCGGCGCTCGCCAGGACAACGACGCCGAGGAGCGTGATGGCCAGCCCCTTGAGGCGGCCGACGCGTTTCGAGGTCGGGGGATGGAAATGTGCAGGCATGGACAGCTCCCTTCGAGCAGATGCGGAACGCTGCCCGGGAGGCCGCGCCGGCAGAGCGACGCGGGGATTGGAACGCGGCGGGCACCGGGAGGGCCAGGGACGCCGCAAGCCCGATGAGAGCGGCGCCCGGCGACCGGGCAGCGAGCGATTCGGTTCGACTCCACGTGCCCCCGCGGCATTGCGGGGATGGGTCTGCGACGGGTCGGCGCTCGGCCGTTCGAGACGGCACCGGCCCGTGCAGGCGTCCCCGTGGGGCGGGGACGAGGATTGCAGGCTCACCACCACGGGACCCGGTCCGCCAGTCGGCGACCGGTCGGTTCGCCCGTCATGGGGCGTCGCGGCGCGAGACCTGGGGCGCACCCGCCTGATGTGCAGGCACGTCCGACGGCGGAGTCTAGCCGACCTTTCGGAATGGCGCTCGTGGCGCGGCCGACGCTGATGGCGCTGATGGCGCTCGTGGCGCGGCGCGGGCCCGACCCCGCCAGCACGAACGAGCCGCCGAACGGCACGGCCGCCGGACCTGGAGGCTGGCCGGCCCCTCATGACCCTCAGCGTGCGGCCCCGCGCTACCCTGTGCGCGGAGGTCGATGCAATGACAGACCAGGGACGGACCAAGGTCGAGCCAATCGGGCCGCTCGCGGAGGCGGAGCTGGAGCAGATCGACGCCTACTGGCGCGCCGCGAACTACCTCTCGGTCGGCCAGATCTACCTGCTGGACAACCCGCTGCTCCGCGAGCCGCTTGCCCCCCGGCACTGCAAGCCGCGCCTGCTGGGCCACTGGGGCACCACACCGGGCCTGAACTTCATCTACGCGCACATGAACCGTGTCATCCGGAACTGGGACCTCGATGCGATCTACGTCATCGGGCCCGGGCACGGCGGCCCGGCGATCGTGGCGAACGCGTACCTGGAGGGAACCTACAGCGAGGTCTACCCGAGCATCACCCGGGACGCGGACGGCCTGCGCCAGCTCTTCCGGCAGTTCTCGTTCCCGGGCGGGATCCCCAGCCATGTCGCGCCGGAGACCCCCGGCTCGATCCACGAAGGCGGCGAGCTGGGCTACGCGCTCTCCCATGCCTACGGTGCCGCGTTCGACAACCCGGACCTCATCGTCTGCTGCGTCGTCGGCGACGGCGAGGCGGAGACCGGGCCCCTTGCCACCAGCTGGCACTCGAACAAGTTCCTCGACCCCGTCCGCGACGGCGTCGTCCTCCCGATCCTCCACCTCAACGGCTACAAGATCGCCAATCCCACGGTCCTCGCCCGGATCCCGGAGGACGAGTTGCGGGCCCTCATGGAGGGCTACGGGCATCACCCGTACTTCGTCGAGGGGGACGATCCGGCCCTCATGCATCAGCAGATGGCGGCCGTGATGGACGCCGTGGTCGCCGAGATCCAGGAGATCCAGCGCGCGGCCCGCGGCGGCGATGCCACCGAGCGCCCGCGCTGGCCGATGATCGTGCTCCGAAGCCCGAAGGGCTGGACCGGCCCGAAGGAGGTCGACGGACTGCCCGCGGAGGGCTCCTGGCGCTCGCACCAGGTCCCGTTCGGGGAGGTCCGCACGAACCCCGAGCACCTCGCCCTCCTCGAGACCTGGCTCCGGAGCTACCGGCCGGAGGAGCTCTTCGATGCCGACGGCGCGCTCATCTCGGAGCTCGCCGAGCTGCCCCCCAGGAGCTACCGGCGGATGAGCGCCAACCCGCACGCGAACGGAGGGCTCCTGCTGCGCGACCTTGCGCTGCCCGACTTCCGCGACTACGCCGTGGACGTGCCCACGCCGGGCGCCACCACGGCCGAAGCGACGCGCGTGCTCGGCACGTTCCTCCGCGACGTCATCGATCGAAACCGCGAGACCTTCCGGATCTTCGGTCCAGACGAGACGTCGTCGAACCGGCTGGGCGCCGTGTTCGAGGTGACGGACCGCCAGTTCGACGCCCAGATCCTGCCGACGGACGAGCACCAGGCGCCGGAGGGCCGGGTGATGGAGGTCCTCTCAGAGCACCAGTGCGAGGGCTGGCTGGAGGGGTACCTCCTCACCGGCCGGCACGGCCTCTTCAACTGCTACGAAGCCTTCATCCACATCATCGACTCGATGTTCAACCAGCACGCCAAGTGGCTGAAGGTGACGAACGGCATCCCGTGGCGGCGACCGATCGCCTCGCTCAACTACGTCCTCAGCTCGCTCGTCTGGCGCCAGGACCACAACGGCTTCAGCCACCAGGACCCGGGCTTCATCGACCACGTGGTGAACAAGAAGTCCGAGGTCATCCGGGTGTACCTGCCGCCGGACGCGAACACGCTGCTGTCCGTGGCCGATCACTGCCTGCGCAGCCGCCAGTACGTCAACGTCATCGTGGCGGGCAAGCAACCCGCCCCGAACTGGCTCTCGATGGACCAGGCCGTGCTCCACTGCACCCGTGGCATCGGCATCTGGGACTGGGCCAGCAACGACCAGGGCGGCGAGCCCGACGTCGTCATGGCCTGCTGCGGCGACACGCCGACGCTGGAGACGCTGGCCGCCGTCGACATGATCCGCCAGCACCTGCCGGACCTGAAAGTGCGGCTTGTCAATGTCGTCGACCTGATGCGCCTCCAGCCGGCGACGGAGCACCCCCACGGGATGTCGGAGACCGAGTTCGATTCGCTGTTCACCCGCGACAAGCCGGTCATCTTTGCCTATCACGGCTACCCGTGGCTGATCCACCGCCTCACCTACCGCCGGGCGAACCACGTCAACATCCACGTCCGCGGCTACAAGGAAGAGGGCACGACGACCACGCCGTTCGACATGGTCATGCTCAACGACCTCGACCGGTTCCACCTCGTGATGGACGTGATCGACCGCGTGCCGGGCCTGGGGCCACGGGCCGCGCACGTCCGCCAGCTGATGGTCGACCGGCGCCTGGTCGCGCGGGCGCACACGCGCCTGGAGGGCGAGGACGCGCCCGAGATCCGGGCCTGGTCCTGGCCGCACTGACCCCAACCATCCGATGCGCATCCTCGTTGTCAATGCCGGGTCCAGCAGCCTGAAGCTCCGGGTGCTCGACCCGGACGATCGGATCGTGGGGGCCCAGGACCTGCCCGCGCCCCGCGGGAAGGCCGACATCGTCGCGGTTGCGCGTGCCATCGAGGGGTTCGGGGCCGTTGACGCGGTCGGCCACCGGATCGTCCACGGCGGGACGCTCTACACGCAGCCGGTCCGCATCGACCGCGAGGTGGTGGAGCACCTCCGGGCGCTCACTGATCTCGCCCCGCTCCACCAGCCGAAGTCCCTCGCCGCCCTCGAGGTGGTCGAGGCGGCCCTCCCGGACGTGCCGGCAGTCGCCTGCTTCGACACGGCCTTCCATGCCGCCATGCCCGCGGCGGCGTCCACGTACGCGATCCCACCCGAGTGGCGGAAGCGTTGGGACCTTCGCAAGTACGGCTTCCACGGCCTGTCGCATGCGTATGCGTCGCGGCGCGCGGCGGAGCTCCTCGGACGTGCCCTCGATGGCGTTCGGCTCGTCAGCTGCCACCTGGGCGCGGGGGCGTCGCTGGCCGCCGTGCGCGACGGCCGCTCCGTGGACACGACGATGGGGTTCACGCCGCTCGACGGGCTGGTGATGGCGACCCGGTCCGGGAGCATCGATCCCGGCCTGGTCCTCTGGCTGGCCGAGCACGTGCGGATGCCGCCGGCCGAGCTCGCCGCAACGCTGGAGCACCGTTCGGGCCTGCTGGGCCTGGCGGGCACGGCCGACATGCGGGCGATTCTTGACGCGGCCGGCGCCGGCGAGCCGGACGCCGTGCTTGCGCTGGACGTCTACCACCACCGGCTGCGGGGGGCGGTCGCCGCGATGGCGGCGGCGCTGAGTGGCCTCGACGTCCTCGTCTTCACCGGCGGAGTGGGGGAGAACGCGCCGGCCGTCCGCGAGCGCGTCGCGCGCGATCTCGCCTTCCTCGGCGTCGAGGTCGATCAGGCGCGCAACCGGGCGGGCGGCGACGATCGCGAGATCGGCTCGCCCGGCGCCGCGGTTCGCACGTTCGTCATCGCGGCCCGCGAGGATGTCCAGATCGCCCACGAGGTCCGGGACGTGCTCGCGGTCACTGGCTCGCCGGCGTCGTGAAGACCACCTCCGCGAACTGGCGGATGGCCGCATTGAAGGCCTCCGGCTGCTCGCTGTTGACCAGGTGCCCGGCGCCCTCGATGACGCGCAGCCGCCCCTCGCGGCAGGCAGCCAGGAACGTGCGCTCGCTGCGCCGGAAGAGCGGGTCGTCGGCGCCGTTCACCAGCAATACCGGGCCCGGGTACGCCGCCAGCCGGGGCAGGAACGAGGTTCGGAGCGCCGTCACCACCGCTCGGTAGCCGCCCTTGAAGAGCCAGCCGTTGGTCGCGCGGGGCGCCGGCCCGGAGGTGGGCCCGCCGGCGTGCACCGGAGCGCCGCGCCCCAGGTATCGCTCGCCGACTCGGTCGGCAAGGTAGACGCCCACGGTCCGCGGGGCGCGCCGCGCGACGGTTCGCGGCTCCGCGCTGGAGTTGCAGAGGACCAGCCCCGCCACGTGCCCGGGGTGGGCGGCGGCGAGCTCCATGGCGACGTATCCGCCCAGCGATTGCCCGACCACGATCGCGCGACCGCCGTTTCGGTCGATGACGGACCGCGTGATGGCGACCGCGCGCGGCATCCGGAAGGGCATGTCGGCGAAGACGCCGTGGCCGGGCAGGTCCACGGTCACGACGCGGTACCGGTCGGTCAGGGCGGCCACCTGCGGATCCCACATCGCGCGCGTGACGCGCGTGCCGTGAAGGAAGACGAGCGTCGGTGCGTCCTCGGGGCCGGCCACGTCGAAGGCTGCCGAGACGTCGAGACGGTCGGCCGGCTCGGCAGCGGCGGCAGGCTCGGCCACGGCGACCGTCTCGGCCGCGGTGGCCGCAGCGGAAGGCAGCCCGTCACCGCCGGACGCGGTCGTCTCCATCGCTCCCTCTCCCTCGTCGATGCCGATCCCGGTCGGCGCCACGTGCCCGCCAGTCTACCGAGCCGTGTCTCCCCCGTTCGGGCGCGGGTTCTCCGGGGCCCGCAGCTCGATCGAAGGGCGCTGCTCGGCGGCCGGTTCGGCGTCGAAGAAGGCACGCGGCATCCAGCCAAGGAGCCGCGCCAGGACCACCGCCGGGACCTGCGCGATGGTCGCGTTGTACCGGTAGACCTGGTCGTTGTAGAGCTCGCGCCGGTCGGCGATCTGCTGCTCGAGCCGCTCGATCTCACCCTGGAGGCGCATGGCGTTCTCCTGCGAGCGTACCTGCCGCCACGATGACGACGGCCGGGGCGTTCGTCACCCGGAGCGGGGTCGGACTGCGGCGATGAGAACGACGACGCCGAACGAGATGACGGCGACCGGCCAGACGACCGCCCAATCGATGTCGAAGGTGTTGCGCAGGAGAAAGAACGCCCCCAGGGCCACGAGGAAGAGGCCAGCGATGATCGCGGGGATCGGGTCGCTGCGCCGATCCGCTCGACGCGCCGCCCGCTCGGCATGCCGGGCCGCGCGGTCCGCGCTGCGCTGGTCGCGCCAGCTCCCGGCATCCCAGCCTCCGGGCACCCCGGGAGGGATCCAGCCGGGGACGGCGCCGGGGGCGGTTGGCATCGTCGGGGTGGGTGCCGCGGCCGTCGGTGCGGCGGCATCGCCGGGCATCCCCGCGGCCGGGGCCGCGGCGTCCGCGGGCGTGCTGGCGTTCGCGGGCGTGCCGGCAACCGTCCAGCCCGGGCCCGTGGGTTGCGGGCCAACGGGCCGCACGCCCGTCCAGCTCGGCCCTTCCGGGATCACGACGACCATGACGACGTAGAGGACCAGCAGCGGGAAGATGCCGCTCAGCAGCGCGAGGATCGCGTACCCGATCCGGACAAGTGCCGGGTCCAGGTCGAGTCGATCAGCCAGGCCCGCGCAGACGCCGGCGAGAACCCGGTCGTCGGCCGAGCGGTACAGACGGTCGTTCACCGACATCCCTCCGAAGGATTGAGCGTGAAGTTGGCGGCCGCGCCGTCGAGGGTGAGATCGATGACGTGCGCTGCCGAGCCGATGCCCGGCGACTCCCATGTCGTACCGGAGCGGACCAGTCCGGCAGCGGCGAAGTTGTCGCCCGTCACGGCCGACGTGTTCCGCAGCCGAAGCCCGGTGCCGGGATCGGCGCACAGCGTGACGGAGGCCGCGTTGGCCTGGATCCGGCCCATGAAACCGGCCGTCGCGGGCAGCGCGATCTTCAGGTCACCGGCGTTGACCTGCACGTCGAGGCGGCCGACGGTCGCGTCGTGCAGGAGCAGCCGCGAGTTGCCGACGGCATTGCCCTGTGCGGTGAGCGTCTCGACCCGGAGGCCCGCCAGATCGATGTTCGCCTCGCCGGCGTTGAGGTTGACGTCGAGCACATAGGCGACGTCGGTCCCGAGCGTGACATTCCACTGGGAGCGCCGTCCGTCCGCGAACGGGAGGACGACCGCCGCGTCGGGCGACTGAACCTCCAGGCGTTCCGCCGCCCGGTCCAGATATGGTCGCGCGTCGGCCTTCCCGGCGACCGTGACGCCCCAGGCGGCGCCCGAGACCGGCACGACCGACAGGCTCGCGCAGGTCGCGCGCAGGACGACGCTGGTGGTTCCACCCACGAAGGTGCCATGCTCGTCGAGGATCAACGGGTCGGTGGCCGCGTCCGCGTTCCCGCAGCCCACGGCGCCCAGGCTGAGGCCGCCCGCGAGGAGCGCGCCGAACATGGTCCCGAACGTCGCGGCGACCAGGAGGCCTCCCACGAAGTGGAACGGCGTGCGCCGCAGGATCAGCCCGATCCCGATGCCGATGAGGATGAGCGGCCACAGCTCCCACGCGTGCGAGATGGTCTCGCGTGCGATCCAGCCCTGGCTGTCCGCCAGCGGGATGGCGCCCAGGATCAGCAGGAAGACGCCCAGGTTGACGAGGCGACGATCGACGGACATACCAGAACAGACCTCCCCAGGCAGGCGAGGATACGGTTTGGCCGGGCCGGTTGTGAACGGCCGGACGGCCCCTCCAGTGGGGGCCCGTGGTAGCCTTCGGACCGTCCACGCGCCACGCGCGTTCGAGCAGCGGGAGGAGCGGCCCACCAATGCGGCTCAGCGAATGGAGCGCCGTGGCGCCGACCCGGGAAGCGGCCGGGCCCAGGGTTCTCGCCGTTGCTGAGGCGGTGCTCGCGACGCTGGGAGCGACTCCCGATTCGGACTGCTGGGTCAGCTGGGGCGACGACCCCGGGGTTCGCTGGGCGGTCCTCGTCCCCACTCCAGCCGGCCTCGTCATGGCCCATGTCCGGGTCAACGTGCCACAGGAGGGTCCGCGGGCAGCCGGGAAGCTGGTCCGCTGGAGTCGCGTCCAGCTCGGCGAGATCGCGGCGGAGGTCCAGGGCGGGCGCCGGATCATCAGCTCCACCGTGGAGGGCGTGGTCCTGCGCGGCACGGACGCGGATGCCGACGCTGTCGGTGCCTTCCTCCAGGTGGTCCTTGCGGCGATCGACGGGCGCCCGCTGCCCGCCCGCGTGGCGTCTCCTCCGTCCGTCACCGCAGAGGCATGACGCCTGACGCCGAGCGGCCGTCCGCGATCGAGGCGGTGCTCTTCGACCTCGACGGTGTCATCGTCGACTCCGAGCCGTGGTGGCATGCCGTCCGCGTCGATTGGGCGGCCGCGCGCGGCCTGACCTGGACCGAGGCCGACACTCGCGCGTGCATGGGACGCAACTCGCGGGATTGGGCCGGGATCATGCAGGAGCGTCTGCGCCTGGACCTCGCGACCCCGGAGATCGAGCGTGCCGTGGTGGACGCGCTCGTCGAGAAGTACGCCCGCGAACCGGTGCCGCGCGTGCTTGGCGCGGTAGCGGCCGTCAGACGGATCGTGGCCGCGTTTCCCTGCGCGATCGCATCGTCGGCCCACCCGGCCGTGATCGAGGCCGCGCTGCGCGCCGTCGGGCTGGTCGGGTGCTTCGGCGCGGTGGTCTCGTCGGACGACGTCGCGGTTGGGAAGCCCGCGCCAGACGTCTACCTGGAGGCGGCACGCCGCCTGGGCGTCCCCGGCGACCACTGCCTCGTCGTAGAGGACTCGCTCAACGGCGTACTGGCCGGACGTGCGGCGGGGATGACGGTGATCCTCGTCCCGAACGCGAGCTTCCCGCCGGGGGAGGGAGCGGCGGAGGCCGCGGACCACGTGATCGCGCGACTCGCTGACCTCGACCCGCAGCGGCTGCCCGGCTGATGGCCGCGTCGGTGGCGATCCGGCGGCCGGGCCGCGTGCCCTACTGGTTCACGACGCTCGGGATCCGCGTGCTCGTTGGTGCGTACCTCCGCGTCCGCGTCGAGGGCCAGCCGTTGCCGCCGGGCCCGGCGATCCTCTGCTTCAGCCACCAGAGTTGGGCGGACCCGTTCGTCGCGGTCGCGGCCCTGCCGGCACGCCCGGATCTCTGGTTCTTCGGCCCGAAGGAGGCCCACATGTCCGCTGGCATGCGCAACCGGTTGATCACCTGGTCCGGTCGGGCCGTGCCCTTCAATCCCGAGCGAACCAACCTCCTGGAGACGACCCGCCGGGTGGAGGCCGTGCTCGCGAGCGGCGCGCACCTCGCGATCGCGCCGGAGGGCCGGATCCACGTCGGCGAGCGCGCGCTCCTGCCGATCAACGAGGGCGTGGCGTTCTTCGCGCTGCGCGCGGGCGTCCCGATCGTCCCGGTTGGCCTCACGGGAACCGGTTGGCTGCGCCTCGGCAAGACGATCCGGGTCCGGGTGGGCGCGCCGATCGCCCCGGCCGGCCGGCCGACCCGCGACGCTGTCGACGCGCTCACCGAGGAGGTCCGGACCGCGCTGCTCGCCCTCGTATCGGACGGGCGCGACGAGGCGCCGCCGGGACCGGTGGGTCGGTGGGTGACGGAGCTGTTCAACGATTGGCCCGAGGGCCGTCGGCCAGCCCTGCCCGGGGTTGCGGGAGAGGCGGAGCGATAGAACAGGTGTTCGGTAACGCTCGCCATGGCGAGGCCGCGGTCCGTTCTGCGATACTCGCGCCGACGAACGCACGCCGACAGGAGGCAGGCCAGACGTGGGAGCCACGGGACTCGCGGCGAACCAGGACGAGTACCGCTCTCGGCTGGGCGAGCAGCCGGATGCCCAGATCGACGCCTGGGCCGCGGAGGCCATGCGGGACATCTCGATCCGCCGGGGCGTCCTCGCGGTGCTCCACGACTACCGCGCCGCGACCGGCGCCGATGACCGCCTCATCGGGAAAGTGTTCGCGGCCGGCGGCGGTCCGCCCGCGGTGGTCGGGCGCGACGAGCAGGGCCGGCTCCTCGTCCCGGCGATCGCGCTCCATTGCCTCGTGGCCGGCACGCGGGCCGTGCTCCCGGAGCCGCGCGAGAAGCTCATCGAGTACCTCGTGGAGAACTTCGAGGAGCTCGTCTACCTCTGATCCGGCATGAACCGAATGCTCTCCGGGGTGGTCCGGCTCGTCCATCCCTTCCCGTCTGCGCTCGACGCCGCGGTCACGTTCGCGCTTGCGCTCGTCGCCGGCGCGACGGCCGGCCGGGCCGCGCTCCTGGGGGTGGCGATGCTCACCATCCAGTTCTCGATCGGGACCTTCAACGACGTCCTCGACGCGCCGGCAGACGCGGTTGCTGGCCGATCCAAGCCCCTGGTGGACGGCCGCATCCCGGCCCGAGTGGCCCTCGGGGTCGCGGCTGTGGCGGGGACGGCGGGGCTGATCCTCGCCGCGCTGGCCGGCCCGGCTGCCGCGCTCGTCGCCCTGGCGGGCTACGGCATCGGGCTCGTGTATGACCTTCGACTCAAGGCTTCGCCGTGGTCATGGCTCCCATATGCGATGGGCATCCCCCTCTTGCCGGTCTTCGCGTGGGTGGGTGCGGCCGGGGACCTGCCGGTGCCGATCCTCGCGCTCGCTGGCCTGGGCGTGCTCGCCGGCACGGCCCTCGCGATCGCGAACTCGCTGGCCGACGCGGAGCGAGACACGGCCAGCCGGACGGCGACGGTTGCGAGGACGCTCGGCCGCGCGCGATCGATCCGGCTGGGTGCGCTGCTGAGCTTCGTCGTGGCCGGCATCGCGACGACCTCCGCGGTCGTGCTGGCCGGGTCGATCCCCGGGACCTGGTTGACCTGTGCCGGTGCCGCGACGCTGGCTGCGGGCGTCGGGATGGGGGTTCTCGGCCACCTCCAGCGCGCATGGGAGGTCCAGGCGATCGGGCTCGGGATCCTCGCGGCCGGCTGGGTGGCCTCGCTCGCCGCGGCCCGCCTCCTTTGACCGGGCCGGACGAAGGTACCCGCCCAGCGCGTGCCGGAAGTTCGGGCCCGACCCCTAACGGAAGACGGTGCCGCGTCGTTCCCCTTGGTACGCGGCGAAAAGCCGCCCGCACCCGGAGATCATGACCCATGCATCGAGCCAAGAGCATCCTGGCGGCCCTCGCCGCTGTCGCCCTGTCCGCCACGGCCGTCTTCGCGGCCGCCGGGACGGCGCCCGCCGACGCCGCAAAGGACGGGCTCGCACGGGCCGCCACTGCGTCAACGCCGATCGCCCCCGTACGAGCGGACAGCGCGGACACGGCCGCGACACACGAGCGGAACAAGGCGCCGGAGGCCGGCGAGTCGCCGGACCCCGGCGAGTCGCCCGATGTCGCCACGACGAAGGCGGCGGACACCGTGCACCCCGACAACCATGGAGCGCTCGTCTCCGCCGCGGCAAAGGCCGTGACCCCGGTCGCGTTCGCGAATCACGGCGCCTACGTCAGCTCGATCGCGATTCAGAACCACGGCCACGGGGCGGCGTCGGCGAAGACGCACGGCAAGTCCGGCGAGACGCACCCCGCGAACTGACGCGCGTCGCTCGACCGCCGGGGCACGCCCCCGCCGTCGACCCGATTCAAGCAAGAAGCCGGCGCCAGGGCGCCGGCCTCTTTGCGTTGCGGGGTGGGGGAGGGGATCCCCGGCCGTGGCCCGGAACGCCCCGGTCGTCAGTCGCGCACCCCGGGTCCGCGGACAACGGTGATCACGTTCTCGAGCGTGAGCTTCGAGATCGTCAGGTACTTGGCCAGGTTCTGGCGATCGACCGGCGAGGCGGCCGCGGTGAACTCCTGGCTCCGGAGCACGGCGATGAGGCTTGCGAGGGCGTCGTGGAACTGGGCCTTCGCGACGATGAGGGCATCGTCGCCCGTCGGGGCCGCAGGAGATCCGGCGGGGTCCTGCGCGTCTACCTCGCCTGCGATGGCGCGTCCCTGCCCATCGTCCATCGCCGCCGCCCGCGCGGGCCGGCCCTCGATCTTCTCGCGCAGCTTGACGAGCGATAGCTCCCCGCGGGCAACCTGGCCGGCCAGGCGCCGGCGCTTCTTCGGATCCTCGATCTTCATCAGCTCGTAGGCGTGCGACAGGGTGTCTTTGCGCACAGACACCAGGTCCCGGATCTCCTCGGGCGCGTCCGCGAGCCGAAGCCGGTTCTCCAGGTACCCCTTGTCCTTGCCGAGCTTCTGGGCAAGCTTGCGGACGCTGTAACCATGGTCCTTGATCATTCGGTCGTACATCGAGGCTTCCTCCAGCGGCGAGAGATCCTCGCGCTGCAGGTTCTCGATGATTGCGATCTCGAGCGCGACGTCGTCGTCGAGCTCTTCGATGATCGCGGGGACTGCGGCGAGCCCGGCGATCCGCGCCGCCCGCCAGCGACGCTCACCGGCAACAAGCTGGAACTGGTTCGGCCCATGCGGCCGGACGAGGACCGGCTGGAGGATGCCGTGCTCGCGGATCGAGGCGGCAAGCTCCTCGAGGGCGGACGGTTCGAAGACAAGGCGCGGGTTCTCCGGGTTGGCCTCGATCCGGTCGATCGGGACATTGCGAATACCTGTCGTCCGGCCACCCTCGGCGGAGAGGAGGCTGACGATGGACGGCGAGAGCTCGCGCTCCTCGGAGAGGCGACGCGCCGCGTACGCGCGGAAGTCAGGCCTGGCCAAGTTCGACGACCTCCTTCGCGAGTTCTCGGAATTCCCGGGCGGCCTCGGAGCTGCCCGCGTAGGCGGTGATCGGGCGACCGGTGAGTGGCGCCTCGCCGAGCTTCACGGTGCTCCGGATGATCGTGTGAAAAACGTGATGCTCGCCGAGCTCTCGCAGCTCGTCGAGCATTTCACGTCCGAGGATGGTGCGCCCGTCGTAGAACGTGGGGAGCAGGCCGAGAATTCGAAGATCGCGGTTCAGCTTCGTCCGGATCGTGTTGATGACTTTCACCAGCGCCGTCAGGCCCTTCAGCGCGTAGTACTGCGTCTGCACCGGGATGATCACGCTGCCTGCCGCGACGAGGCCGTTGATGGTCAACAGGCCAAGTGTCGGCGGGCAGTCGATAAGGACGTAGTCGTAACGCTCCCGGACCCCGTGGTCCAGCGCCTCCCGGAGCGCGTACTCGCGGCCGATCGCGGAAAAGAGCTCGACTTCCGTGGATGCGAGCTCGAGCGTCGATGGGACAACGTCGATCCGCTCCGTCTGGCTCGCCAGGATGACGCTCTCGACGTTCGAGTCCCCGTCGTCGAGGATGTGGGCGATGGATCGCTCGACCTGGCCCAGGTTGATCCCGAGGCCGACCGTCAGGTTGGCCTGGGGATCCATGTCCACGGCGAGGACTCGATAACCCAGCTCGGCCAGCGCGCCCGCCAGGTTGATCGCTGTGGTCGTCTTGCCGACGCCGCCCTTCTGGTTCGCGATCGCGATGACCTGTGCCACCAGGAATCACCTCTCCGTGTCAGCCGGCCGCGTATCTCGTGGCGTGGCGCGGACCATGAATGCTACCCCACCATCGCCGGTCCGCGGGCGCGCATTGTCCACACTTCCGCCGAGATATTCACCATTGTGTGGATAACAGCCCTGTCACTCGCTCCCTGATTGCGTCTCGCTGCGTATGATGTCGCCCCTGCGCGCCCGATGGCGCGAGGTCGAGGCGCCGCGAGGAGGTCGACGTGCCCACGAGCGACGAACGGCTCGAGCAACTCAAGCGAATGCGAAGCGAGGCGCTCATCGGCGGGGGACCCGTCCGGATCGAGCGACAGCATACGTTCGGCAAGCTGACGGCGAGGGAGCGCCTGGACCTGTTGCTGGACCCGGGGTCGTTTGTCGAGCTGGATGCGTTCGTGACGCACCGGGCGACGGAGTTCGGCCTGGATCGCCAGCACGTCCTCGGCGACGGCGTGGTCACCGGGCACGGCACCATCGACGGGCGCCTCGTCTTCGTCTTCAGCCAGGACTTCACCGTCTTCGGCGGCTCGCTCTCGGAAGCCTATGCCGAGAAGATCTGCAAGATCATGGACCTCGCGATGAAGGTTGGCGCCCCGGTTGTCGGGCTCAACGATTCGGGTGGTGCGCGGATCCAGGAGGGCGTCGCCTCGCTTGGCGGCTATGCCGAGATCTTCCTGCGCAACGTCCTCGCCTCGGGCGTCGTGCCGCAGGTCAGCGTGATCATGGGGCCGTGCGCGGGCGGCGCCGTCTACTCGCCGGCGATGACCGACTTCACGATCATGGTCGAAGGCACGAGCTACATGTTCGTGACCGGGCCGAACGTCGTGAAGACCGTGACGCACGAGGAGGTCGATTCGGAGTACCTCGGTGGCGCCGCGACACACACGACGATCTCCGGGGTCGCCCATCTAGCCGCGGCGGACGAGGCAACCGCCATGGACCATGTCCGGCGCCTCCTGGCGCACCTTCCGCAGAACAACCTGGGCGAGCCGCCCCGGATCCCATCGCACGACCCGGTGGATCGGCGAGACCCGGAGCTGGACCACGTCGTGCCCGACGATTCGCAGAAGCCGTACAACATGCACGACGTGATCCGGCATGTCGTGGACGATGCCGACTTCTTCGAGATCCAGCCCGGCTGGGCGCCGAACATCCTGATCGGCTTCGCGCGCCTGGGGGGACGAAGCGTGGGCATCGTGGCGCAGCAGCCCGCCGTCCTCGCAGGCGCGCTGGACATCGACGCGTCGATCAAAGCCGCGCGCTTCGTGCGGACCTGCGACTGCTTCAACGTCCCGCTCGTCACGTTCGTTGACGTTCCGGGCTTCCTGCCCGGCGTTGGCCAGGAGCACGGCGGCATCATCAAACACGGGGCAAAGCTGCTCTACGCCTACTGCGAGGCGACCGTCCCGAAATTGACGGTGATCACGCGGAAGGCCTATGGGGGCGCCTACGACGTCATGAGCAGCAAGCACATCCGCGGCGACATGAATTTCGCGTGGCCAACCGCGGAGATCGCGGTCATGGGCGCCGCCGGAGCGGTCAACATCATCTTCAAGGCGGAGATCGCGGCATCGACCGATCCGGTCGCGGAGCAGCGTCGCCTTGTGGCCGAGTACGAGGCGGAGTTCAACAACCCGTACGTCGCGGCCGCCCGCGGCTACATCGACGATGTCATCGCCCCGTCTGACACGCGTCCGCGACTGATCCGCGCCCTGGAGATGCTGGCCGACAAGCGCGACACGAACCCCCGCAAGAAGCACGGCAACATCCCGCTGTGAGAAGTGGGGGAGACGAGGGCGCCCGGGATCGCCGGCGTGTCTTTGCGCAAAGACGTGCCGGCACGACTCCGGCTTTCGGGCCGCGATCAGGCAGGCCGTGACCCCGCCGTTCAACCGGATCCTCGTCGCGAACCGCGGCGAGATTGCGCTCCGTATCATCCGGGCCGCTCACGAGATGGGGATGCAGGCGGTCGCGGTCTACTCCGACGCGGACGCGACCGCCGCGCACGTCCGAGCTGCGGATGCGGCGGTCCGACTGGGACCGGCGGCGCCCGCGGAGAGCTACCTGCGGATCGACGCGGTGGTATCGGCAGCCCTGGAATCCGGCGCCCAGGCAGTCCACCCCGGGTACGGCTTCCTGTCCGAACGGGCGGGGTTCGCCCGGGCGGTCGAGGACGCGGGGCTCGTCTTCGTGGGTCCGTCAGCGGCCACGATCTCGGCGCTCGGCGACAAGCTCGCGGCCCGACGGACGGCACGCGCCGTCGACGTCCCGCACGTGCCCGGTACGCTCGCGCCCGCTCCCGTCGACCGACCCGATCAGCTGGAGGCGGTGCTCGCCGCCGCGGAGGCCGTCGGTTTCCCGCTCCTCGTCAAGGCGGCTGCCGGCGGCGGCGGTCGAGGGATGCGGCGCGTCATGGCGGCGAACGAGCTGCCCGCGGCGCTGATCGCCGGCTCGCGCGAGGCTGCCGCTGCCTTCGGCGACGGCACCGTCTACCTGGAGCGCGAGATCATGCCCGCGCGCCACATCGAGGTCCAACTCCTCGGCGACTCAACCGGGCAGGTGGTCGCGCTGGGCGAGCGGGACTGCTCGACGCAGCGACGCCACCAGAAGCTCATCGAGGAAGCGCCCGCGCCGGGCCTGACGGAGACCGAGCGGCGCCGACTCCACGCGATGGCCGTTCGCCTGGGCATCGCGGCCGGGCTGCAGAACGCGGCGACCGCCGAGTTCCTGTACGACCGGGACGGCCGCTTCTGGTTCCTCGAGGTGAACACGCGGCTCCAGGTGGAGCACCCCGTGACGGAGCTGGTGGCGGGCCTCGACATCGTCCAAGAGCAGTTCCGTCTTGCCGGCGGGGCGCCGCTCTCGCCCGGTGCCCTCGCGGCGGCGGACCGCGCGGCCCGCCCGACGAGCCACGCGATCGAGCTCCGGATCTCTGCGGAGGATCCGGCCCGCGTTTTCGCGCCGACGCCTGGGCGGATCACCCGCTGGGTGATGCCGGCCGGGCCCGGCGTTCGGGTCGACACGGCCGTTGAAGCGGGCGACCGAATCCCCGCGGAGTACGACCCGCTCATCTGCAAGCTCATCGTCCACGCCGCGGATCGGCCGGCAGCACTCGGACGCCTCCGCCGAGCGCTCGACGAGACGGAGATCGGCGGCATCCAGACCACCCTGCCGTTCCATCGGGCGATGCTCGCACAGCCCGGTTTTCTCGACGCGACTGGGCTCTCCACGACCTGGGTCGATGCACACTGGGACGGCCCGGCCTCCCGCGCGAGGGCCGTTCGCGTTGCGTCGCTGGCCGCCGGCCTCGCGGAGCTCGGGGAGGCGGCAACGGGCGAACAGGGTGGCAGTCTCTCGCTGGCCGGGCCGGACGGGCCCCACCACGCGGCGGATCCTGCGAATCGGGACGGCAGCGTCCCAGCCTGGCGAACCGCCGGCCGCGCGCTCGCCACGGACCGGTGGCCGGGATGAGCAAGGAACGTCGACTCGCACCTCCGACGATGATCGCCGGACCAACGCGGGAGGCCGGCGAGCCGGCCGTGCCCGACCTCCGGATCGACCCGCGCGCCGTCCGGGTCGGGGTTGCCGCGTCATCAGGACTCGAGGGTGACCCGGCGATCACCCTGTCGCCGGCGCCCGATCCGGCGACCCGATTGCCGCAGTATGGTGTCGCCGGTCCCGATCTCCCGCTCATCGATGGCGTCGCGACCGCGGTCAGCCTCGAGCGGTTCGGCGACGTCCGTGCCCGCCTCATCGAGCCGGCGGTCGCTGGCTCCACCGGGCCGGCCGTCCGGACGAATCTCCTCCTGGGCCCGGTCCGCATCGACCGCGCCCACGGTACGCGCCTCCGCGAGGTGGTCGTGGACGGGTGGCGGATCGACGTGGAGCTGGAGTTCGAGCGCCGCGCCGCCCTCCGCGAGCGGGCGCGCCGCGGTTCCGGCACGGCCTCGCGGGGTGGGCCCGTCGAGGTCCGGGCGATCATCCCCGGTCGCGTCGTGGCCGTCCTGGTGGCTGCGGGTGACAGCGTCGAGGCCGGCCAACAGGTCCTCGTCGTCGAGGCGATGAAGATGCAGAACGAGCTGCGGGCGCCCCGCGAGGGCTCGGTGGAGCGCGTTGGGGTTGCCGTTGGCGATACGATCGAGGTCGGCGATCTCCTGATCGTGATCCACTGAGCGGAGCATCCATGTCGAACGACCCCACCGCGACCCCCGCGCCGCAGCCCGATCCCGGTCGCGACCGGTGGCGTGCCACCACCCGAGCGAAGGCGGTCGGCTCGACGCCGGAACGCCGGGCCCAATTCGCGACCTCGTCGGGGATCGAGATCGCGGATCTCTACACCCCGGCGGACATCGCCGGCCTGGACGAGGACCACGACCTGGGGCGGCCCGGCGAGTACCCGTTCACGCGGGGCGTCCAGCCCACCATGTACCGGGGCCGCTTCTGGACGATGCGCCAGTACGCCGGGTTCGCCACCGCGGCAGAAACGAACGAGCGATTCCGCTACCTGCTGGCCCAGGGCCAGACCGGCCTCTCGGTGGCGTTCGACCTGCCGACCCAGATGGGCTATGACAGCGACGCACCCGAGGCGGAAGGGGAGGTGGGCCGGGTGGGCGTCCCCGTCTGCTCGCTCGCCGACATGGAGGCGCTGTTCGCCGGGATCCCGCTCGGCGAGGTCAGCACGTCGATGACGATCAACGCGACCGCAGCGATCGTCCTGGCGCTCTATGTTGCAGCGGCCGAGAAGCAGGGCGTGCCCCGCGGCCGGGTGGCCGGGACGACCCAGAACGACATCCTCAAGGAGTACATCGCGCGGGGAACCTACATCTTCCCGCCGCGCCCGTCGATGCGCCTGGTGACCGACATCTTCGAGTTCTCCGCCCGCGAGCTGCCGCGCTGGAACACGATCAGCATCTCCGGGTACCACATGCGCGAGGCCGGCGCGACGGCGGCCCAGGAGCTGGCCTTCACGATGGCCGACGCGATCGCATACGTGGAGGCGGCGGTGGCCCGCGGGCTGGACGTCGACGCGTTCGCGGGCCGGCTCAGCTTCTTCTTTGCCGCGTGGAGCGAGCTCTTCGAGGAGGTCGCCAAGTTCCGGGCCGCTCGCCGGACCTGGGCGCGCCTCATGCACGACCGGTTCGGCGCCCGCGACCCGCGCTCGATGATGTGCCGCTTCCACGTCCAGACAGCCGGGAGCTCGTTGACGGCGCAGTCGATCGATAACAACGTGGTCCGAACCACGGTCCAGGCACTGGCGGCGGTCCTGGGCGGGGCGCAGAGCCTTCACACGAACTCCCGCGACGAGGCGCTCGCGCTGCCGACCGCCGAGGCGGCACGGCTGGCCCTGCGGACCCAGCAGATCCTCGCCCACGAGGCCGGGGTCACCGAGACACCCGATCCGCTGGCCGGAAGCTACTACGTCGAGACGCTGACGGACCAGCTGGAGGCGGCCGCCCGGGAGCTCCTCGACGAGATCGACGCGCTGGGTGGAACGCTCGCGGCCATCGAATGCGGCTTCCAGCAGCGCCAGATCCAGGAATCCGCCTACCAGGTCCAGCGAGCAATCGAGGACGGAAGCCAGGTGGTGGTCGGCGTGAACCGCTTCCGGGACGAGGACCACCGGACGGCGGCGCTCCAGCGGATCGACCCGAACGGCGAGCGTCGCCAGGTCGACGGGGTGCGACGCGTCCGCGCGGAGCGGGACCCGGTGGCGTGGGAGGCGGCGCTTCGGCGGGTGGGGGACTGCGCCCGAGGCGACGAGAACCTGATGCCCGCGCTGATCGAAGCGGTCAGCGCGTACGCGACGGTTGGGGAGATCTCGGACCGGCTCCGCGCAGCCTGGGGCGAGCATCGAGAGCTGGTGACGGTGTGAAGGCGAGCAGCGACGAAGCACGCAGCGTCCTTGTCCGCGGGCCCCTGCCTGGGTCGGCGGCACAAGATCTGGAGTCGGCGGCACAAGATCTGGAGGAACCCCCGATGCCCGAGCCGCTTGCCGGTCTGCCGACGACGATCCATCGGGTTGGCCGTATCCACCACGTCGCCGTCGTCGTCCGCGAGATGAACGCAGGGCTCGGCTTCTACCGGGACATCCTGGGGCTCGCGCCCGGCCCGGTGGTCCCCATCCCCGCGGACCGCGTCAACATCGCGTTCCTCCACGTCGGGGAGGTCAGGATCGAGCTGGTGGAGCCGACCGACCTCACGACCGGCGTCGCACGCTTCCTGGCGACCCGCGGTGAGGGTTTCCACCACGTCTGCTTCGAGGTCGCGGACGTCTCGGCGACCCTGACCCGGCTGGCGGTCGACGGCGTGGAGCTCATCGACACGGCGCCGCGCGCCGGCGCCGAGGGGCCCGTCGCGTTTCTCCACCCGCGGAGCTGCCACGGCGTGCTCGTGGAGCTCATCGAAGCGCCCGGCGGGCCGGCGTGGGCCTCGCTCTATCCGGCGGGGTTCCGGGCGCCCGGCGCGGCCGGCTGACGGTCAGCCGCCGGCACCCGCCTGCGCCTCCGCGAAGAAGATCAGGTCGGGATCGCCCGGCGAGTGGCCCGCGGCGGTGAGGAGCGCGCCAGCCTCGCTGCGGTCCTGCGTGCCGTGGTTCACGACGTGGGCCAGCATCTGCCACATCGGGACGCCCTCGTCGGTCGTGGCGCGCCACCCGTCGTCGACGCTCGCCAGCCAGGCATCGAGGGCGGTCCGCTCGGCCTCCCAGGCGGCGGCCGGCGCGGCCACGGTCGGCAGCGGCTCGTGCTCAGGCCGCGGCTGATCTTCGCTGCCGGACAGCCCGTGGCGCCTGCTCTGGTGCGCCCCGAGGGCGTAGACCAGGATCTCCCGAGATGACGCGGACCGATCGCCTCGCCAGCCGGCCACTGCTCCTGGGTGACACCGCAGCCTTCAGGACCTTCCGGGTGGCCCACCGGTCGTAGACGAAGAGGAAGCGGATGTCGTCGACCAGCATCGCCGGATGGTAGCGGCTGGATGGGCTCCGGACGAGGGGGAGCAGTGTCCGGGGTGGCGCTGCGGCCGGATCCCGGCCACGGATCCCGGCCACGGATCCCGTCAGATGCTCGCCTGGCAAACACACAAGCGATCCATTCGCGGCCCGGGGTCTGATCGGGGCCTGATCATCGCGGGATATCGGGTGAGCCGATCAGATACGGGAGCCACGAGCGTGCAAACGCGGCGAAACCCGAGGTTGGCCGCGTTGCGGAGCGTGGACCGGGCGATCCTGATCGGCTGAGCCGACTTCTCTCGCCGTCCGGATCGAGGCGA
Organism: Chloroflexota bacterium; assembly: GCA_025351245.1. Lineage (GTDB taxonomy): Bacteria > Chloroflexota > Limnocylindria > Limnocylindrales > CSP1-4 > CTSoil-043. The sequence goes on from JANXWH010000236.1 coordinate 31,805, forward strand.
ACAGCGGGCGACAGCGCACGTCGCTCATCCCCGGTAGCCCGCCTCCCGGAGGAGCGCCGGCAGCTCGGTCGGGGAGCCCGCGACGCGGATCCCGGCCGCTTCGAGCGCCGTCACCTTCTCCGCGGCCGTCCCGCGGCCGCCCGAGATGATCGCGCCTGCGTGGCCCATGCGCTTGCCCTCGGGCGCGGTCCGGCCGGCGATGAAGGCGGCCATCGGCACGCCCCGCAGGTGCTCCGCCGCCCAGGCTGCCGCCTCCTCCTCGGCCGATCCGCCGATCTCACCGATCAGGACGATCGCCTCGGTCTCGGGGTCCGCGGCGAAGAGCTGCAGGACGTCGAGGAACGTGGTCCCGATGATCGGGTCGCCGCCGATCCCGACGCAGGTGGACTGGCCGATCCCCGCGTCGGTCATCGCCTGGACCGCCTCGTAGGTGAGCGTGCCCGACCGCGACACCACGCCCACGTGCCCCTCGCGATGGATGGAGCCTGGGATGATCCCGACCTTCGCTTGGCCCGGCGACGTGGCGCCCGGACAGTTCGGGCCGATGAGCCGGGCGCCGGCCGCTCGGACGACCTCCACGACGGGGAGCATGTCCAGGGCCGGGATCCCTTCCGTGATGCAGAAGACGGTCCCGATGCCAGCCCCAATGGCCTCCAGAACGGCGTCCGGAGCCCCAGCGGCAGGGACGAAGATGCAGGATGTGTTCGCGCCCGTCTGGCGCACGGCCTCGGCGACCGTGTTGAAGACGGGGACCCGGTTCTCCAGCGCGTGGAGGCCGCCCTTGCCCGGCGTCATGCCCGCCACGATGCGGGTGCCGTACTCCAGCATCTGGCGTGAGTGGAACTCGCCCTCGCGGCCGGTGATGCCCTGGACCACCAGCCGTGTCTCCCGACCGATCAGGATGCTCACGCTGCGCCTCCCGTCGCCTGCCCGGCCGCGGCGACCGCCTTCGCGGCCGCCTCGTCGAGCGTTGCGGCCGTCTCGAAGGCCGCCTCCCGCAGGAGGCGCGCCGCCTCTTCTGCGTTCGTGCCGACGATCCGGACGACCATCGGCACCTCGCGCTCCTGGCGAGCCCGGGCGTCGATCAGGCCGCGGGCGACCTCGTCGCCGCGCGTGATCCCGCCGAAGATGTTGACGAGGATCGCGCGCACCTTCGGGTCCGCGAGGATCAGGCGCATCGCCGCGGAGACGCGGTCCGCCTTGGCGCCGCCGCCGATGTCGAGGAAGTTGGCCGGCGCGCCGCCCGCCCGGTTCACGAGGTCCATCGTCGTCATCGCCAGGCCCGCCCCGTTGACCATGCAGCCGATCGAGCCGTCGAGGTGGATGAAGCTGATGTCGTAGTGCCGCGCCTCGGCGTCGGCCGGGTCCTCCTCGTCGAGGTCGCGCAGCTTCTCCAGGTCGGGATGGCGGGGGAGCGCGGAGTCGTCCAGGGTCACCTTCGCGTCGAGGCAGGCGAGGCGCTCCACGTGGCCCTCTGGACCGCTCTCGCGGATGATCGCGAGCGGGTTCACCTCCACGAGGTCCGCGTCGTTGGCCCGCATCGTGGCGACGAGGCCCTTGGCGATCTTCACGAAGTCGCGCAGGTGCGGCCCGGCCAGGCCCACGGCGAAGGCGAGCTCGCGTGCCTGCCAGTCCAGCAGCCCGAGGAGCGGATGCGCCTCCACGCGGTGGATCGCCTCCGGGGTCGCCTTCGCGACCTCCTCGATCTCCACGCCGCCCTCGGCCGAGGCCATCAGCACGATCCGTCGCGACGCGCGGTCCAGGATGGCGCCGAGGTAGAACTCCTTGACGATCACGGCCGCCGGCCCGACGAGCACCTTGCGGACGGGGATCCCCTTGATCTCCATGCCGAGAATTCGACCGGCGACCTCCTCCGCCTCGGCCGGCGAGCCCGCGAGCTTCACGCCGCCGGCCTTGCCGCGTCCGCCGACGAGGACCTGTGCCTTGATCACGACCCGGCCCGCGCCGTGGGCGAGGAATCGCTCAGCCGCCGCGCGCGCCTCGGCGGGGGTCCGGGCGACGGCCCACGGAGGGACAGGCAGGCCCTGCGCGGCGAGCAGCGACTTCGCGTCGGCTTCCTGGATCTTCACGGCGGCTCCTGCGTCTGGGTGGGCGTGGCGCGAGCCGATGGTACCCCGCGGCGTGTCCTCGGCGACGGGCGCCGACGACGCCCACCGCGCGGTCCGCGCCCGCCGCGCGGTCCGCGCCCGCCCGACCCCCTACAATGCGGAGGTCCACCCGGACGAGCCCGGCCACCGCGTGTCGGCTGCGTCCCCGGCCCACCACGGAGGCGAGTCTCCCGGTGCGATACCTGCAGTACCGAGGCGGCGAAGGAATGCTCGCGTGGGCATTCCACCGGATCTCCGGCGTCGCCATCTGGGCGTTCGTCCTCCTCCACGTCCTGGACATCTGGCTGGTGGGCGCGAACCGGGGCCTCTACGACGACGTCCTGAAGTTCTACGCCAGCCCGGTCGGCCGGGTGGGGGAGACGCTTCTGGGCGCGGCGCTCCTCTACCACGCGCTCAACGGCCTGCGGATCATCGTGATGGACTTCTGGCCCGCCACGACCGTCTTCCACAAGCAGCTCTGGTACGCGAGCTGGGTGGTGTTCGTGGTCGTCGGCCTGCCCGGCGCGTACATCATCCTTCGCCCCATCTGGGCGGGAGCGTCGTGATGGCGGTCTACACCCGGTCCGGCCGGGCGCGCCCGCATGGCAGTGGGTTCGAGCTGGGCATCTGGTACCTGATGCGCCTGTCGGGGCTCGCCCTGTTCGTGCTCGCGCTGGGCCACTTCTCGATCACGCATTTCGTCTTCGACCCGGCCACCCAGACGGCCCAGTGGATCGTCGACGAGCGGTGGGGGAATGTCCTGTGGCGGACTGTCGACTGGCTGATGCTCACGATGGTGGTCCTCCACAGCTTCATGGGCGTCCGGACGGTGGTCCAGGACTACACCCACGGCGGGGCTCGAACCGCCCTGACGATGCTGCTCTACCTGACCGGGATCGTGCTCTTCCTGATGGGGACGATGGCGGTCATGACCCTCCCGTTCCCGGTCAAGTAGGAAGGCCGCTGGATGCGAATCGACCACGAAGCGCTGGTCATCGGGGCCGGCGGGGCCGGCCTCTGGGCGGCGCTCGAGCTCGCCCGAGCCGGCGTCTCCACGGGCGTCCTGACGAAGCTTTACCCGACTCGCTCCCACACCGGCGCCGCCCAGGGTGGCGTGTGCGCCGCCCTGGGTAACCAGGAGGAGGACCACTGGGAGTGGCACATGTTCGACACCGTCAAGGGCGGCGATTACCTCGTCGACCAGGACGCGGCCGAGGTGCTGGCCCACGAGGCGATCGAGACGGTGATCGAGCTGGAGCACATGGGCCTGCCGTTCAACCGGACGCCCGACGGGAAGATCGACCAGCGCCGGTTCGGCGGCCACACCCGGAACTTCGGGGAGGGCCCGGTCAAGCGGGCCTGCTTCGCAGCGGACCGGACCGGCCACATGATCCTCCAGACGCTCTACCAGAACTGCATCAAGGCCGGCGTCCAGTTCTACGACGAGTACCACGTGGTCGACCTCCTCTTCGAGGGCGGCGAGGGTGGCGACGGCGGCCGGGCGGCGGGCGTGGTCGCCTACCGGATCGCCGACGGCGAGCTCCACACGTTCGGGGCCAAGGCCGTCCTGCTCGCCACCGGCGGCAACGGCCGGATGTTCTCGATCACCTCGAACGCCTACTCGCTGACCGGCGACGGCATGTCGCTGGCCTATCGCCACGGGATCCCCCTGGAGGACATGGAGTTCTACCAGTTCCATCCCACGGGCATCTACGGGATCGGGATCCTCCTCTCCGAGGCCGCCCGCGGCGAGGGCGGCACCCTCCTCAACGCGGACGGCGAGCGCTTCATGAGCCGCTACGCGCCGAAGGCGATGGAGCTGGCGCCCCGCGACATGATCAGCCGGGCGATCTACCTGGAGATTCGCGACGGGCGCGGCGCAGGGCCCAAGAAGGATTACGTTTACCTGGACGTGCGTCACCTGGGCCGTGCGGTCATCGAGGAAAAGCTCCCGGACATCACGGAGTTCGCCCGGGTCTACCTCGGCGTGGAGCCGCTCACGGAGCCCGTGCCCGTCCAGCCGACCGCCCACTACGCGATGGGCGGGATCCCGACGGACCTCCGGACGCGGGTCGTGCGCGACGAGGCGAACACGGTGGTCGAGGGGCTCTTCGCTGCCGGGGAGGCGGCCTGCGTCTCGGTCCACGGCGCGAACCGCCTCGGCACGAACTCGCTCGTGGACCTGCTCGTCTTCGGGCGGCGCGCGGGCCGCGAGATGGCCGCCTACTGCCGGGCCGCCGAGGCGCCGTCGATCGCGGCCGACGTCGAGGAGCCGGTCCGTTCCGAGCTCGATGCACTCCGGACGCGTCCCGAGGGCGAGAGCCCTTCCGCCCTCAAGGCGGAGCTCGCCACGCTGATGATGGACAACGTGGGCGTCTTCCGGACCGCCAGGATGATGGCGACCGCGGTTGCCGGGGTCGCGGCGATCAAGGACCGCTATACCCGCGTCCGCGTCCGCGACACCGGCAGGATCTTCAACACGGACCTCCTCGAGGCGCGCGAGCTGGGCTACCTGATCGACGGCGCCGAGGCGATGGCGTCGTCCGCGATCGCGCGGACCGAGAGCCGGGGCGCTCACTCCCGCGACGATTACCCGGAGCGCGACGACGTCAACTTCCTCGCCCACACGCTCGCGTACCGCGGCGAGGCCGGGCCCTCGCTCCGATACAAGCCGGTGACGATCACCCGGTTCGAGCCCAAGCCGCGTACGTATTGAGTCCGGGAGCCGCGTGATGCAGGTCGACCTCCGCATCCTCCGCTTTGATCCCGAGCGCGACACTGCGCCGCACTGGGAGTCCTACCGCGTCGAGGCGGAGCCGATGGACCGCGTCCTCAACCTCCTGACCACGGTCAAGGCGGAGCAGGACGGCACGCTCACCTTCCGGCGTTCATGCGCCCACGGCATCTGCGGCTCTGACGCCATGCTCATCAATGGCCGCAATCGGCTGGCCTGCAAGATCCGCGTGGACCAGCTGGGGAAGAAGATCACCGTCGCGCCGCTGACCGGCCTCCGGGTCGTGAAGGACCTCGTCGTCGACATGGACACCTTCTTCTCGAAGTACCGCAGCGTCATGCCCTTCCTGATGACAGACTCGCCCGCCCCCGAGCGCGAGCGGCGCCAGAGCCAGGCCGACCGTGCGCGCTACGACGACACCACGAAGTGCATCCTGTGCGCGGCCTGCACCACCGCGTGCCCGTCCTTCTGGGCGCAGCCCTCGTACGTCGGCCCGGCCGCGATCGTGAACGCCCACCGTTTCATCTTTGACTCGCGCGACGACGCGGGCGATGAGCGGCTGGAGATCCTGGCCGACAAGGACGGCGTCTGGCGCTGCCGGACCATCTTCAATTGTGTCGACGCGTGCCCGCGCGGCATCAACATCACCCGCGCGATCCTGGAGGTCTCGCGCGCGGTGGTGGAGCGCTCGGTCTGAGCGGAGCCGCGGCCGGCGGCGTCCGCCGGCTGATCATCCGGACCGACGGCGCGGCGCGGGGGAACCCGGGCCCGGCGTCCGCGGGGGCGGCCCTCATCGACGCGGACCGGCCCGGCGCCGAGCGGCCCGACGCGCCGCCCCTCGCCACGATCTCCGAGGCGTTGGGACGGCAGACCAACAACGTTGCCGAGTGGACGGCCGTGGTCCGCGCGCTCGACCTCGCCGCCGAGCTCGGCGCGGAGGAGGTGCTCCTCCTGCTCGACTCGATGCTCGTCGTCGAGCAGCTTCGCGGGCGCTGGCGGGTGAAGGACGCGAAGCTCGCCCCGCTCCATGACGAGGCGATCGCCGGGCTGCGGCGATTCCGGCGCTGGAGCGCCCGGCACGTTCCGCGCAGCGAGAACGCGACGGCAGACGCGCTGGCGAACGAGGCGCTGGACCGGGTCGCGGCCGGCGGGCCTGCGCTCGTCGTGCGGCGGCCGCCGACGGGATCGGGCGGCGCGGCCGCCTCGTCCACGCAGCTGGGCATGGAGCTCGGTACCGGCGACGCGCCGGGAGGGACGATCGCGCTGGAGGCGGGCTTCGATCCCGGTGACGCGGGGCCCGACCCGGGCCGCCTCATCGTTCGCTTCCTGGGCAGCGGCACGAGCCAGGGGATCCCGCGGATCGCCTGCGACTGCGCCGTCTGCACCTCCACCGACCCGCGCGATCGCCGCTACCGGGCGTCGGCGCTGCTCGCGTTCGGGGAGCGGCGGGTCCTGGTGGACTGCGGCCCGGACATCAAGTGGCAGGCGCTCGCGGCGGACCTGCGGCGGCTGGACGCGGTGCTCCTGACCCACGAGCACCAGGACGCGATCGGGGGCCTTGACGAGCTCCGTCGCTTCAACGAGCTGCACGGCGAATATCTGCCGGTCCACGCACGGCCGGAGGACCTGGACGTCATCGTGGGTCGGTTCGAGTACGCCTTCCGCCCCGGCCAACGGGCGTTCGTCGGGGTCCCGCAGCTTCGGCCGGTTGGGCTGGACGGGCCGTTCCTCGTCGGCGGGAGGCGCTTCATTCCCGTCCCGGTGATCCATGCCGACCGGGTGATCACCGGCTATCGCACCGGCGGCTTCGCGTACTGCTCGGACGTGCAGCGGATCGACGCGGACGGCCGGGCGCTCCTCCGCGACCTCGACGTCCTGGTGATCTCCGCCCTGCGCGACCTCCCGCACCCGACCCACCAGACGGTCGCGGAAGCTCTTGCGGTCATCGAGGCGCTGCGACCGAGGCGCGCCTACCTAACCCATCTCGACCACGAGCTGGGCCACGCCGCGCTCACGGCGCGCCTTCCCGCCGGCGTCGAGGTGGCCTGGGACGGGCTCGAGCTCGAGGTGCCGTGAGCACGGACCCGCCGACGATCGTCAGGACCGGCGAGCTGCCCTCGTGCGGGGCCGACTCCGCGACGGCCCGGTCCGACCGCGCGGGGTAGACTTCGTTCGCCAGCGAGGCGGCTGGACGGTCGCGCGTCGGCGGGCAACCGCCGGCGTGAGGAACGTCCGGGCTCCCAGGCGCAGGGTAGCGGGTAACGCCCGTCCGCCGCGAGGCGAGGACCAGCGCCACAGAGACGAGTCCGCCGCCGGGCAACCGGCGGCGGGGTGAAACGCGGCAAGCTCTACCCGGAGCAAGGCCAAGTAGGAGGGCATGTCCCGGTTCGCCGGGGCAGCGGCGCGCCGCCGCGGTCCCTCGGGTCGGCCGCATGAGCCGTCGGGCAACCGGCGGCCCCAGATGGATGACCGTCGCCGTGCCCTCGGGCGCGGTACAGAACCCGGCGTACAGGCCGCCTCGCTGGCGCCCTCGCCGGGCCCGCTCGCAGGTTCGGTCCGTCAGTCCTCGTCGGCCCGGAAGATGTGCGATCCCGTGCAGGCGTTGCAGATGGGCGTCGCCGCCTCCAGGTCTCCGAGCGGGAGCGGGATTGCCCGGTCCGGGTAGAGGCAGTCCACGTCATAGACGCGTCCGCTGGCCCGATCCACGGCGATCAGCCGACGGAAGGTGCAGCGGCGGATCCGCACGGCAGCCAACGGCTGCGACCGCGTCCCTGGATCTCCCCCGGGAGACGGCGAGAAGCCGAGATCTGCGGTTCGCGGCAGGGCGGTCATCTGCGGGTGCTGTCCTCGGGAGTCTGGACGACCTTGTTCGGCGGCGGAGCCTACACCCGGCTGCAGGACGCCCGCAAGTCGCCACTCGTACTACCACGCTGGTCGCTCTCCGCCGGACGGGCCCCGCGACGGCGGCGGAGGGCAGCCTGATCGTCGGCCCGATCACCCCACCGCGTGGCGAAATCGGCGTTGACGCGCGCTCGGCCCGGTGTATGATGCCCATCTAGTCCCACGAAGTGGGGATAGGTGGTGAATCCCGGCGGCGGACGAAGGGCACTCGACTGCCGCCGGGGGCACCGGGCCACGCACAGGCGGATCCACGGGCACAAGGCCCGCGGACAGCGCACATGAAACACAGGGAGCCCGGGTAGGTGTTCACCGGCGAGTACCGGCACACGGTGGACGCGAAGGGACGGCTTGCCGTGCCTTCGAAGTTCCGGGCGCAGCTTTCCGGCGGCGCGGTCGTTTCGCGCTGGCTGGACCTCTGCCTGGCGATCTGGCCCCGGGATGGATGGGAGCGCCTCGCGAGCAAGGTCGCGGCGCTGCCGATCGTCGAGAACGCCGGAGCCCGTGCCTTCAGCCGGTTCGTCTTCGCGAGCGCCGTAGAGATCGAGTTCGACGCCCAGGGTCGCTTCGTCCTTCCGGGCTACCTCCGCGAGGCGGCCGGGCTGGAGGGCGAGGCGGCGGTCGTCGGCTCGCTCGACCACGCAGAGATCTGGACGCCCGTCCGGTGGGACGACTACCGGAAGGCGCTCGAGGCGCCGGATGCGCTCGCGCAGCACCTGGCTGGGCTGGGTATCTAGGCCACCACATGCGCTTCCAGGGTCCGCTCGGGATCCGCTCGTCGTCGGTGAGGTAGACATGGAGCTTGGGCACCTGCCGGTGCTCGCGGAGGAGGTCATGCAGATGCTCGCCCCGCGCCCCGGCAGCCTTCATGTCGACGGAACCGTTGGCGGCGGTGGGCACACCGAGCGGATCCTGGAGGCCGCCAGCCCGGACGGCCGCGTCCTCGGGCTTGACGCCGACCCCGCCGCGATCGCGCGGGTGGGGGAGCGGCTCGCCCGGTTCGGCGATCGGCTGGTCCTCCGGCAGGCGAACTTCCAGGATCTCGCGACCGTCGCACCAGAGGCCGGGTTCCCGGCGGTTGACGGCATCCTGCTGGACCTCGGCCTGAGCTCGTTCCAGCTCGCCGACCCGGCGCGCGGGTTCAGCTTCCGCGCCGGCGGCCGGCTCGACATGCGCTTCGACCCGGGCACGGGCCGGCCCGCCGCGGAGCTGCTCGCGGAACTCGACGAAGGGGAGCTCGGAGACCTCTTCCGGCGCTACGGAGAGGAGCCGCATGCCCGACGCATCGCGCGCGCCGTCGTCGAGGCGCGCCGAGCGGCCCCGGTCACCACGGCCGAGGCATTCGCCTCGCTCGTCGAACGGGTCGTCCCGCGCCGTCCCGGCCGGGCTGGGCGGATCCATCCCGCCACCCGCGTCTTCCAGGCGCTCCGGATCGCGGTCAACGGCGAGCTCGATGCGCTCGAGGTCGCCCTCGACGCGGCGGTCGCGCTGCTTCGTCCGGGCGGTCGACTGGTCGTGCTGGCCTACCACTCGCTCGAGGATCGACTCGTCAAGCGCTTCGTCGCGGCCGAGCGCCGCGGCTGCACCTGCCCACCCAGCTTTCCCGTCTGTGTCTGCGGCCGGGCCCCCCGTCTCCGCCCCGTCGGCCCCCAGCCGGCAATGCCCACGGAGGCGGAGGTCGCCGCGAATCCCCGCGCCCGGAGCGCCCGGCTCCGGACCGCGGAACGGCTCGCCGCATGAGCCGTCCGGGCGTCGACGCGACGGAGGCTTCGCACCGATGAGCAAGCGCCACCAGACCCAGCGGCGGAGGTCGTACGGTCGCCGGGAGCACGAGATTCGCGAGCGGCGCGACCGGACCTGGTCCGGGCTCGACGAGGTGCGCGAGCTGGGCGAGGAGTCGTTCGCCGGGATGGACGTTGCCGTTCGAGAGCTGGGCCTGCCCGCCTACGGCAGCGCCTATCTCGGGGCGGACTGATGGCGGGCTATGCCGGGGCGCGGCCGCGGTCCGGCATCCTGGCGCCGCGCCGCCGCGCAGAGACGGCCGTGGAGCGGCACGGCACCCCCCGATCGGACCGGGCCGCCGACCTCCCGCGCCGCAGCGTCCGGGGCGCTTCGGCGGTCCGTTCTCGTCGCCGCCAGGGCCGGGTCGGCCTCGCGATCGTGGGCATCGTGGTCATCTTCCTGCTCGGGCTCTTCTCGCTCTCCCAGACGGTCAGGGTCTCCGCAACCGACTTCGACGTCGACCGCCTGATCGCGGCCCGCGCTGAACTCCTCGCGAACGAGCGCAACATGGTTGCCGACCTGTCGCGCCTGGGCCGCGAGCCGGCCATCCGGAAGCTGGCCCTCGACGCTGGCCTGGGCCAGCTCATTGATCCGCTCGTGGTCCCCGCGCGCTAGCCCGCCCGATCGCCCGATCGCCCGACAAGGAGGAACCACGTCTGATGCTCGGCCGGACCGACAGCCGCCCGCGGAGCCTGCTCGTGCTCGCGCTGCTCGCCACCTTCGGCATCGCGTGCATCGGGCGGCTGGGCTACTGGCAGTTCGTGCGCCACGATGAGCTGGTGGCGCGTGCGCGCGCACAGGTGACCGCGCGGATCGAGGTCCCGCCGGTCCGGGGGACCATCTACGACCGGAGCGGGACGGTCGTGCTCGCCACGTCCGTGGAGCGTGACCGCCTCAGCGCGTTCCCGGCCCAGATGACCGGGCCGACCGACGCCGTCACGGCGGCCCTGCGCGAGCGTGTGGCCGCGAAGCTCGTCGAGATCCTGGGCCTGGTCCCGACCGAGGCCGACGCCCTTCGAGCGAAGATCAGCGACGGGAAGGCGTTCGTGGTCCTGGCCCACGACCTGACGCCGGTCCAGTCGAGCGCGATCAAGGCCGGCCTTGCCGACCGGTCGCTCGTGCAGGTGCGCCTCGAGCCGGAGCCGGTCCGGGTCTACCCGCTGGCGGGGGGTGCCACCGGCACGACCCTCGCCGCGCACCTGCTCGGGTTCGTCAACCGCGACGGGGCCGGCCAGTACGGGGTCGAGGGCCGCTGGCAGGACCTGCTCGGCGGCAGCCCGCAGGTGCTCCTGGCCGAGCGCGACGGGTCGGGGCGCCCGATCCTGGAGAACGCGCAGACGGTTGAGCCGGGCTCGCCGGGCACCTCGCTCACGTTGACCCTCAATGCGAGCCTCCAGCTCAAGCTGGAGCAGGAGGTCTACGGGGCGTGGGTCGCGAACCATGCGAAGAGCGTCTCGGGCCTGGTGATGGACCCGAAGACCGGCGAGATCCTCGCGTCCGCGACCTACCCCAGCTACGACGGCAACGACTACCGCGCCATCGCCGCGAACGATCCCTCGCGCTTCATCGACCCGGTCGTCTCGAGCGTCTACGAGCCGGGCTCGGTCTTCAAGCTGCTGACCGCGACCGCCGCCCTGGAGGCCGGGGTCGTCACGCGCACGACGATGCTCCGCGACCAGGCTGTCCTCACGCTCGACGGTGGGCGGTCGAGCGTCCGGAACGCCGATCGAGGAAGCAAGGGCGCGCTCACCTTCCAGGACGCCGTGGCGTGGTCCCGCAACGTCGTCATGTCGAAGGTCGCCCTCATGCTCGGCCCGACCACCAGCCAGGCCGCTGCCGTCCTCCACGGGGCGTGGACCCGCCTGGGCTTCGGCGCCCGGACGGGCATCGACGTGGCGGGAGAGGTGCCCGGCCTCGTCCGCGACCCGGCAGTGCAGCCGTGGAAGCAGATCGACCTGGCGAACGGCGCGTTCGGCCAGGGGATCGCCGTGACGCTCCTCCAGCTGGCGACCGCGTTCAGCGCGATGGTGAACGGCGGGACGCTCCCGACGCCCCACGTCGTGAAGGCAACCGGCGACTCGCCCACGACGACGGCCGACCGTGGCCGCGTCATGACGCCCGCCCTCTCGGCCAACCTCACCGCGATCATGGAGCGGGTGGTGAACGTCGTGCCGTTCTACCGGGATCGCACGCTCATCCCGGGGTACCTGGTGGGGGGCAAAACCGGCACGGCCCAGATCTGGGATGCCAAGGCCAGGCGCTTCCGGACCGACGTCTACAACTTCTCGTTCGTCGGGTTCGTCGGCCGGACCGCGCCGGAGCTGGTGGTTGCCGTCAGCGTCAACGAGGGCAAGCCGCTCGTGAACAGGCCCGGCAACCTGGCGATGGCGGTCGAGTCATTCGAGCTCTTCCGGCGGATCGCGACCGACGCCATGGCGACCCTCGACCTGCCGCCCGTCCGCCCGGCTGCCTCGGCGTCGGCGCAGGCCGCGTCGGCGCACCCGTGAGCGCAGCCTGTGCGACACTCCCCGGCGTGACGACCGTGCCGGCGCCCGGCCAGGGCGGCGATCCGACCAGGCTGGCTGCCGCCCCCGCGCTGCGTGCCGCCGACCTAGTCGCGGCGACCCGTGGAACGCTGCTCCGCGACGCCGACCGTCCCATTCGCGGCGGGGCCGTCGACTCGCGCGCCGTGGAGCCGGGCAACCTGTTCGTGGCCCTGTCCGGGGAGCGGACCGACGGGCACCGTTTCCTCGAAGCTGCGGTGGCCGCCGGGGCGGCGGCCCTGCTCGTGAGTCGCCCGCTGGACGCAGCGGCGCTCGAAGCCCTCGGCAGCGTTACCGTCGTCCAGGTGCCCGACGCGCTCCTCGGCCTCCAGGCCATCGGGGCCGCCTGGCGTGCCCGATTCGACCCGCTGGTGGTCGGGATCACCGGCAGCGTCGCGAAGACGTCAACCAAGGACGCGACAGCCGCCGTCCTCGCCATTGCGCTCCCGACGCTGAAGAGCGAGGGCAACGCGAACAACGAGATCGGCCTCCCGCTCACGCTGCTGCGCCTGGGGCCGGAACACCGCGCCGCGGTCCTCGAGATGGGGATGTACGTCGGGGGCGAGATTGCGACGCTTGCCCGGCTCGGCCGGCCGGAGATCGGCGTCGTGACCGCGGTCGCGCCCGTGCACCTGGAACGGGCCGGCAGCCTGGCGGCGATCGAGAACGCGAAGGCCGAGCTGGTCGAGGCCCTGCCGCCCGACGGCACTGCGGTCCTCAACGCGGACGACGCCCGGGTGCGCACGTTCGGGTCGCGCACGCGGGCCTCCGTGATCCGCTACGGCTTCGCGGCCGATGCCGACGTGACCGCAGAGCGCGTCGTCAGCCGCGGCGTCGCCGGGATGACATTCGAGGTGGTGGCGCGCGCCCCGCGGCGGACGCGGTTCGGGGCCGAGATCGTCGCGCTGGGTCGCCACAGTGTCCAGAACGCGTTGGCCGCCGCGGCCGTCGGGCTCCTGGCGGGGCTCCCTGACGAGGCGATCGCGGCCGGCCTGGCGACCGACTGGGCGGCCGCGTCCGCGCATCGGGGCGCCATCGTGGAGGCGCCGGGCCTCACGATCCTCGACGACACGTACAACGCCTCGCCACCGGCGGTCCTCGCGGCGCTCGACCTGCTCGTGTCGCTGCCCGGCCGGCCCGTGGCGGTCCTCGGCGAGATGCTCGAGCTGGGCGACGCGCACGCGGCGAGCCACCGCACCGTCGGCGAAGCCGCCGGCCGGGCCGTAGCCGAGCTGGTCGTGGTCGGGCGTGGCGCTGCGGGCATCGCCGAGGGCGCCCTGGCTGCCGGGCTGGCGGCCTCGCACGTGTACCACGTCCGCGACCGCGCGACCGCGATCGAGCTTCTCGCGTCGGTGCTCCGCCCGGGAGACGTCGTTCTCGTCAAGGCCTCGCGGGGCGCCGCCCTCGAGGCGATCGTGGATGCTCTCCGGGCGGGGATCCCGGCGTGACCGTCCAGCTGATCCAGGCGATCCTGCTGGCCTTCGCCGTCGTCGTGATCCTCATGCCCGGGTACATCCGGCTCATCCGCTGGGCCGGCTTCGCCAAGCGGATCCGGATCGAGGGACCGGAGACGCACCAGGTCAAGGGCGGCACGCCCACCGCCGGGGGAGCGCTCCTGATCGGGGTCGTCGGTGCGCTGGCGCTCGTTTTCAACCTGGTGGACGCCTCCACCTTTGCCCCACTCGCGGCGCTGGGGCTCGTGGGCGCCCTTGGCTTCGCCGACGACTGGCTCAACGCGAGCACGGGCGACGGGATCCGCGCCCGCCAGAAACTCCTGTGGCAGACGGCCGTCGCGGTATTCGCGGCCTGGCAGATCCAGCGCACCTACGACATCGTCGCGGTGGGCGTCCCGTTCGTGGGTGCCGTGCGCATCGAGCCGTGGCTCTACATCGCGTTCGCGGCCTTCGCGATCGTGGCGATGAGCAACGGCGTCAACCTGACGGATGGCCTGGACGGGCTGGCGGGGGGCACCCTCATCTTCGCCTTCGTCGCGTTCCTGATCATCGCCCTGCTCAACAGCCCCGCTCAGCCGAACCTCGCGATCCTGTGCTCGCTCCTCATCGGCGCGCTGCTGGGCTTCCTCTGGTTCAACGTCCACCCGGCCCAGGTGTTCATGGGCGACTCGGGCTCGCTGAGCCTGGGGGCGACGCTGGCTGTCGTCTCGCTCATCACGGGCCAGATCCTGATCCTCCCCCTGATCGGGATCATCTTCGTCGTGGAGGCGGGCTCGGTCCTGCTCCAGGTCGCCTATTTCAAGGCCACGGGCGGCAGGCGGATCTTCCGGATGAGCCCGCTTCATCACCACTTCGAGCTGGGCGGCTGGCCGGAGACGAAGATCACGCTCCGCTTCTGGATCGTCGCCGCGCTCGCCGGCCTGATGGGCGTGACGCTCTTCCTCGCCACCCTGCAGCGGCTGGTCTGAGGATGCCGAATCCCGTCGACCTCGATGCCCTGACGGTGGATGCGGTCCGCGCCGGGGCTCTGGCCGGCGTCCCGGTGACGGTCCTGGGGCTGGCTCGAACGGGGGTCGCGCTGGCCCGATTCTTCGACGACGCCGGCGCCGTCGTCACGATCTACGACGGCAAGCCGGTGGCCGCGCTCGCCGACCGGCTGGCGGAGTTGGGCGGCCGGTCGATCCGGCTTCGCGCCGGGCCGGAGGTGGACCCGGCGTCCGCGTGGGCGGATGCGGCCCTGGTCGCGTTCTCGCCATCGATCACGCCCGGCTTCCCGACCACGGAGCCCCGACTCCGCGCCGCGCTCGATAGCCTCGCGGCCCGACGGGCGAGCGGCGACCCGGACGCGCCGGCGCTCGTCTCCGAGCCGGACCTGACGCTTCGCCTGTGCTCCGCGCCGACGATCGGCGTCACCGGGACGAAAGGGAAGACGACCACCGCGTCACTCATCGCACATCTCCTTGCCGTGGACCCGGCTCACCCGGTGGTGCTGGGCGGGAACATCGGCCTGCCGCTCATCGACCGGGTGACCGAGCTGACCCGGGCCCACCGGGTCGTCCTGGAACTCTCCGAGCTGCAGCTGCCCAGCCTGACCCGCGGGACGACCGTGGCGGTCTACACGAACGTCACCGCCGACCATCTCGATCGCCACGGGTCGGTGGCGGCGTACCGTGCGGTGAAGGGACGGCTGGCCGAGCTGGTGGATCCGGCGGGAGCGCTCGTCCTCAATCTCGACGATCCGGTCGTGGGCGGCTACCCTGGCCTCGGGACCGCGCCCTCGGTCTGGTACCGGCTGGACCGGCCGATTCCCGGCGGGGTCGGGATCGTGGACGGCTGGGTGGTCGCGG
>JANXWH010000008.1 GCA_025351245.1 Chloroflexota bacterium
AGGGCAGCAGGGCCCCGCGGCCGTGCTGCCGGAGGATGCGGTTGACCTCGGCCGCTTCGGCCGGGCTCGATGCGACAGCCGGCGCCGGCTGGAGCGCCGCGAGGGCCAGGATCGCAACCGGGAGGCGCACCGCGAGGATCACGGCGGTGAGGAGACCGCCATGGCCAGCAAGCCCGGCAAGCGGCGGCACCAAGCTGAACGAGAGGATGTCCGCCAGCGTCCCGGTGGCTGCGGAGAGGCTGGCCGCCGGATTCGCCCGGGCGGAGGGGACGGTCAGCGCCAATGCCATGTCGCCCACGGCGGCCAGGACCGCGACCACGGCCAGCGCGACAATCCGGTGCCCGGGCCTGCCGATGCGGATGGCGTAACGCTGGCGGCCCACCAGGAGCACGACGAGACACGCTGCTGCGATCGTCACCGCGATCGAGTGATGGAGCAGGGCTCCCTGTACAAAGGCGGCCGCTCCGAACACGATCACGGCCAGCTCCCACGAGAGCCGCTTCCCACGACGCAGTCCGATGGCGAGCGCAAGGAGGGTCACGGCGCTGAGCACGGCGCCGAACGTCGGCGGTCCGAGAGGCCTGAACGGGAGAACGGCGGACAACAGCCGCTCCGGGAGGCCGCCCGGCTGAACGAGATGAGCGGTCGCCAGCACGGCCATCGTCGCGGCAATCGTCAATGCCAGCGTCGGACCCGCGACACCCAGCCCGGCCATGAGCCCATTCGATCGTGCGGGAACGGGCGCTGCGATCATCGTGCTGCCATCCACTGAACGGGCCGGGAACATGGTGGGCGAATAGGACCACGAACTGCGGACGCTTTCAACTTCTCTTCAGTGACGTCGACGTTGAGAAGCCTTCACGCTGGGGGGAGCCGACGATCCCGCGTCCTCGCGAAGCGGACGGGGCCGGGCCGCAGCGCGACACAGGCAAGCGCTGCCGGCGTGGCCGCAACCCAGTGCAGGAGGTAGACGGCGGTGACGACGGCACGCACGGCCGACGGCGGCGCTTCGGCCTCGCGGCGCGCGTCATCGCGCAGCGCCATCGCGGTGAGCACCCAGGCCGTGCCCACGTAGGCGCCCACGAGGGCAAGGCCCGAGCCCGGGCTGCGGCGGCGCATGCCGTCGGCGACCGTAGCCAGGAGCACGGTCGGGAGCGTGAGCTGGGCGATCGAGACGGCGAGATCCGCCTTCGCCGATGGGGCGAGCTCGGCGCTCGCGATCGCCGCGGGCAGGAGGTCGAGAAACCGTCGGACCGAGCCCTCGGCCCAGCGCAGGCGCTGGCGCGCGAACGCGGGAACGGTCGCCGTCGGCGCCTCCCAGACCTCGAGATCGTCTGCCGGCAGGATGCGCGTCCCGGCGATGGCGAGCCGCGTGGAAAGGTCAAGGTCCTCCGTCAGCGCGCCGATGCGCCACCCGCCGATCGCCCGAAGCCGGGCGGTCGCCACCGCCATGCCGTTGCCCCGGAACTCCGGACACCCGCCCAGGGCGCCGCGCGCTCGCTGGATGAACGCATCGACGGTCTGCTCGTCGTCCTGCACGACCGCGCCCCGGCCGCGGCCGGCCACCCGCCGGCGCGCGGTGAAGGCCGTGCAGCCGTCAGCGACGAGCGTCGCGACGCGCCGCACCACGTCGGGCCCGAGGCGGGCATCGGCGTCGAAGACGAGCACGGCAGCGCCGCGGACGAACTCGTCCGGGACCACCGCAAGCGCGGCGCCCTTGCCGTCGGGTTGGGCGCCTGCTTGCCGTCGAACGACCGTGGTGACCTCCCTGAGCCCCGCCTCATCGGCCGCCCGCCGGGCCGCGGCACCGCTCCCGTCGGTCGATCGATCGTCGACGACCACGACGTCGAATGCCGGCCGGCCATCGGGTTCACGATGGTCCTGGCGGCCAAGATCGTGGATGAGCGCGGGGAGCGCCAGGATCTCGTCGCGGGCGGCGATGACGACCGTGATCCGAGGCAGCGCAGCAGGCGGCGCGGCTGGCGCGGGTTGCGCGGGTTCCGCCGCGGAACACGTGGCCGGCTGCGCGCGGCGCGCCCCGGCGTGTACGAGGGCGGCGGTCGCCAGCCCCGCCAGGCCGGACGCAGCCGCGACCCGGCGCGCCGGCATCCTCGCGATCCGGGCCCCTAGCGCCATCCCGACCGCGAGGAGCATCACCGCGACCGCGCGCCACGCCGGTGGAGTGAGGTCCGCCGGGCGGGCGGAATCGAGGATCACGGGCGCGAGTGTATGTGGTCGACGAGACTGGCCGAGGGCGATCCGCGCGTCCTCTCGCCTCCCGAGAACGAATCGATGCTTCTGTATGAAGAGGGCCCGTGATCAAGCAGCCCGCGAGGTAGCCATGGATGATGTGCCGCAGCATGTCACCGGCACGAATGACCGGCCGTCAACGTTCCAGGGAGATCGAGCATGGCAGTGACCTTCGAGCACCACCCGCACCCGCGGATCGCCGCGCGCAAGACGGCCGCCACGGCCAAGACGCGAGACGAGCATGTCGGCATCAACGGGAAGATCGCGCTTGCCCTGACGACGGCGGTCGGGACGATGTGGTGCGCGTACGCCTTCGCCCTCCTCGCCCTCCTCGTCGTGCCGCAGGCGGTCGAGGGCGGACTGCTCACCTTCATCCAGTGGGTCAGCCAGACGTTCATCCAGCTCGTCATGCTCTCAGTGATCATGGTCGGCCAGAACATCCTCGGCCGAGTCTCGGACAAGCGAGCCGACGAGACGTACCAGGATGCCGAGGCGACGCTCCACGAGGCCCAGCAGATCCAGGACCATCTCAAGGCCCAGGACGACGCGATCGGCACCCTGCTCGACAAGATCGCGAAGCTCGAGGCAGCGCGCGGCGGGGCGTGAGGAGCGCCTCGATCACGAATCCGTTCCCCTGGCGCCGTGGCCTGTGCTCCTCGTTCGGATCGCCCTCGTCCTGATCGTCCTGGGTGATTTGTACGTCACCGCGAGGGTCCAGCGCCCCCCGACTTTGCTGCGTCGGGCGAGGCTCGTGCCCGGCTTCGGGAAGACCGTGAACCCGCAACTGGTCAGCGATGACGGGCCGCATCTCGGCGCGGGGTCGATCGTGGCGTCACCAGGTCCCACGTCGCTTTGGGTTCGTCGCGTGTCCGGCCTTGGATCGAAGGTGGTCGACTCCGGGGGTTACCATCGTCGCTCGACGCGCCGGGCGATCGACCAGATTGCAGGAGACACACGATGGGTGCTCTGTCGCCACTCCACCTCGTCATCGTCCTCGTGATCGCGTTGCTCGTCATCGGGCCCGGCAAGCTCCCCGAGACCGGGGCAGCGCTCGGACGGGCGATCCGTGAGTTCCGGCACTCCGTGAGCGGCGACCTCGAGGAGGCCACACCGCCGATCCCCGGCGGACCTCTCGCTCCCGAGGGGGCCGTCGAGCCCACGCCGCCCCCATCCGACGGGTCGTGACGGGACGCGTCTGGCCTGTTGACCAACGGTGCGGGAGCGACGGCCCGCCACTCCGCGAGGTCGATGGCGGAGCTTCAGCCTCGCCCGGGTGACCCGGGGTTCGGGTGGCGTCTCCAGCGCGTGAGGAACGAGATCCTGCATAGTGCCGATGAGATCGGCCAAAAGAAACAGCTCCAATGGCCGCGCTGAGCGTTCTTGGACTCGCAGTCGTGGAGATCTGGGGCGCGGTGCCCGTGGGCCTTGCACTCGGCCTGTCGCCGATCCTCGTGTGGGTCCTCACGGTCGTCGGGTCGATGGCTGGCGTCGGCGCAGTGGCCGTGGCCGGAGAGGCCGTTCGAGCGTGGCTCCTGCGACGTCGCGGCGCCTCCACGACTGCCGGTCACGGCCGCCTCTACCGCGTCTGGGTTCGCTACGGCGTCGTCGGCTGGGGCCTGGTCTCGCCGCTCGTCTTCGCGCCCGCGATGGGGACGGCGATCGGGATAGCGCTGGGGGCACCCCGCCGCCGACTGATCGCCTGGATGTGCGCGGGCGTGATCGTGTGGACATCGATCCTCGTGATCGCCGGAGACCTCGGCCTGCGGGCGATCCACGTCCTCAGCTGACCGGGCGACCTGTTCGCTCAGCCCGCCGGGCCCCTCGCGATTCTCGCCGTTTGTGGCACCAGCTTCCTGGAATCGACCTCCTCGCTTCAGGGCCTGGCGAACATGGCCGTCTTCGATCGGCCCAGCACCCTGGCCGAGGCGCGGCTCCGCGTGAAGGATGCGCAGGTGCCACTCCCGGATCCCTGGTCGACGCGCTGGCTCGCTGAACCGGCGAGTGCGGGTGGCCCGCGGGGTCGACGGAGGGCGTTCCGGGACCTGTCGACGGCAGCGCGGCGTACACTGGGCAGCGTCTCTCTATCGGTTCGCACCCCATCTCGCACCCCGCCGGAGGCATTCGCATTTCCCGCTTCACTGACGCGCTGACGGCCCAGATCGCGAACGAGTTCGCGGCATCGCAGCAGTACGTGGCGATCGCCGTGTGGTACGCCGGCGAGACGCTCCCCCAGCTGGCCGGCTTCTTCTACCGGCAGGCGGTCGAGGAGCGCAACCACGCGATGATGCTGGTGCAGTACCTGCTGGACGCCGGTGAAGCGGTCGCCATCCCGGGCGTCGCCGTGCCGCGGACGTCGTTCGCAGACGCGACGGAACCGGTCGCCCTCGCGCTCGCGCAGGAGCGCCGCGTCACGGACCAGATCAGCGCGCTCGCCACCTTCGCGCGCAAAGACGCCGATCTCGTGGCGGAACAGTTCATGCAGTGGTTCCTCAAGGAGCAGCTCGAGGAGGTGTCGAGCATGGCGGCCCTCCTCAAGACCGTCGAGCGAGCCTCAACCTCGAACCTCCTGCTCGTCGAGGCCTACCTGGCGCGCACGACCGGGGGCGAAGCGGCGCCGGAGGCCGGCGCGCCTCACGCCGCGGGCGGAGCGCTCTGACCCCACTCGGCCCGCATGCGGGCCGCGCGAGAGGTGCCCGGCGCGCACGGCACACCGGCCGGCTGAAATGTTCGGTCGCGATTCTCGGCCTGCTCGTGGGCCTTGTCGCCTCAGCCTGCAGCGGCCCGAAGGGCACGCCCGCAACGCCCGCGGCCGTGCCCTCACCCGGGGCGTCCAACGCCGGTCCGGGGGCGACCCCCGTGGCGTCGGCGGCGACCCCGGCGGCGTCGCCGCCGACGGCCGACTTCACGGGCGGGACCGCCACGGCAACCGTGACGCTCCCCGGCGGAGCCCTCACGTACACGGGCGGTTCCTGCGAGCATGGCCCCGCGGACGCCTGGGTGGCCGTCAACATCGGACAGCCCAACGGAGCGGAATACTTCGGGTTGATTGCCGGGCGAAGCCCCTACAGCCCGACCGACGTGCGGACCGCGGCCGGGGGCGGAACCCTGATGGGCGATGCCGTGCTCGTCACGTACCGTCAGGCCGGCTCGCCGTTCTTGCTCGACCACGACAGCGCGTCCGTGTTCCTGATCGTGGATGCATCGGGCGGCACGTTCTCAGGCCACCTGGCCGACGGCACGAACGTGAGCGGCAAATTCGCCTGCTGACGCGCCGCGGCGCCGGCTGGGCGCGCTGCTCCCGGGTCGCGCCGCGTCATCCGGCCGCGCGCACCTCGGCCAACCGCCGGGCGAGGAAGGCACGTTCGGTCTGGTTGCTCGCGAGGTCCAGAGCCCGTCCATAGGCGCGCGCCGCTTCGTCGCGCCGTCCCACGCGGCGCAGGAGGTCGGCGCGGGCGGCGTGGAAGAGGTGGTACCCGTCGAGCGCCCCTTCCGCGCCCAGCGCTTCGACGAGGACAAGCCCGGCGCGAGGCCCATCCGCCATCGCCACGGCAACCGCGCGATTGAGCTCGACGACCGGGGTCGGAACCTCCGCGACGAGGGCATCGTAGAGGCGGGCGATGGCTCGCCAGTCGGTCTGGTCGGACTGCCGAGCGCGGGCGTGGCCGGCGGCGATCGCGGCCTGGAGCAGGTACGGGCCGGACCTGGTCCCACTGGCGAGGGCCTCCGCGAGGGCGCCGTCGACAAGCGCCAGTCCTTCCGCGATCTCGACGCCGTCCCAGCGCCCCCGGTCCTGGTCCTCGAGCAGGGTCAACGCCCCGTCCGGACCGACCCGGGCGTCGCGCCGCGAATCCTGGAGCAGCAGCAGCGCGAGGAGGCCGACGCTCTCCGGCTGGTCGGGCATCAGCTCCGCGACCAGACGCGCCAGCCGGATCGCCTCGGCGCAGAGCTCGCGCCGGACGAGCGCGTCGCCGGCGGTGGCGCTGTACCCCTCGTTGAAGACCAGGTAGAGAACCGCGAGCACGCCATCCAGCCGCTCCGGCAGGAGCTCGTCGGGGGGCACGCGATACGGGATCCCGGCATCGCGGATCTTCTTCTTCGCCCGGACCAGGCGCTGGGCGAGCGTTGCCTCCGGGACCAGGGAGGCCCGCGCGATCTCCGGCGTCGTGAGGCCGCCAAGCGTTCGCAAGGTGAGCGCCACGCGGGCGTCCATCGCGAGGGCCGGGTGGCAGCAGGTGAAGACCAGGCGAAGCCGGTCGTCCGCGAGGCGGCTGTCGCTCCCGAGACGCACGTCGTCCTCCTGTCCTCCGCCGTCGGCGAGGGCGCCCTCGAGCTCCGCGAGCTTCACCGCCTGGCGGCGCGCCCGACGGATCCGGTCCAGCGCCCGGTTCCGGGCCGTGGTCGTGATCCAGGCCCCGGGCTTCCGCGGCACGCCGTCCCGCGGCCAGGTCTCGAGGGCTGCGACGAACGCGTCGGAGACGGCCTCCTCGGCGAGGTCGAAGTCGCCGAGGACCCGGATGAGCGTGGCCAGGACCCGACCGGATTCCTCGCGGAAGGCCCGGTCGACGTGCTCGCGGACCGCGTCGGAGATCAGCCGGCCGCCCCGGCGCCGGCCTGGTCCGCCACTGCCATGTCGAGGATCGGGCGTACCTCGATGGAGCCGTACGCAGCGCCGGGGCAGCGGCCAGCCGCTTCCAGCGCCGTGTCGAGGTCCGGGCAGTCCACGATGTAGTAGCCGCCGAGGACTTCCTTGGTCTCGGCGAAGGGCCCGTCGGTGGTCAGCCGCCTCCCGTCCTGCACGCGCACGGTCGTGGCCGCCGTGGACGGGGCCAGCGGGTCGCCGGCCTTGAAGATGCCAGTGTCGACCATCCACTGCGTGTACGCGTTCCACGGTTCCATGTCCGGCATCGGCGCGTTCTCCGCCGGCGCCATCTCCGGCCCGTAGATGAGAAGCATGTAGCGCATCGGGATCTCTCCTTTCGGTCCTTCTCGGTCGGGGCAGGCGACGGGGAATGCCCGTCCTGCCGCCCGCGTCGGCCGCGGGTCCTCTGCTCATACGACGAACGGCTGCGGCCCGGATCGACTCCGCCGTCGCCATCTTCCGCGAATTCGCGCCGGCCGTGAAGGGGGCGAGTCGCGTGGCGCGGCCCGCGAGGGGGCGCCGCCCTCGACAGCACCTCGTATCCTCGGGCGCATGGCTCCACGAAGCGAAGTCATCCATGTCGCCGGGCGCGAGGTGACGGTGACCAACCCGGACAAGGTCTTCTTCCCGGCCCAGAGCGGCGGCGGCGGCGGGGAGCGGACCCCGGGCGGCGGCGGCCCGGCAACCGCGCGGCCCGGGCCCGACGCCGTCGCCGACGCCCCCGCCGACGCCCCCGCCGACGCCCCGGTCACGAAGCTCGATCTCGTTCGCTACTACCTCTCGGTCGCGGATGGCGCGCTCAGGGGAGCCGGCGGCCGGCCGATGGCCCTCAAGCGCTACCCGAACGGCGCCGCCGGCCCGTTCTTCTTCCAGAAGCGCGCACCAGGGTCGCGGCCCGCGTGGATCCCCACCGTCACGCTCAGCTTCCCGAGTGGCCGGACCGCCGACGAGGTGGTGATCGAGGATGCCGCCCAGCTCGCCTGGGTGATCAACCTGGGCTGCCTCGACCTCAATCCGCACCCCGTGCGGGCCGATGACCTGGATCACCCCGACGAGCTCCGGGTGGACCTCGATCCCGTACCGGGCGTCGAGTGGGATGACATTCGCCGGGTGGCGCTCGTCGTCCGGGACGCCCTCGCCGATGTTGGCCTCGTCGGTTGGCCGAAGACCTCGGGCAGCCGCGGCATCCACGTCAACGTCCGGATCGAGCGGCGCTGGACCTTTCCCGAGGTTCGGCGGGCCGCACTGGCGCTCGCCCGCGACGTCGAGCGCCGCGTGCCGGAGCTCGCCACCAGCCGATGGTGGAAGGAGGAGCGCCACGGCGTCTTCATCGACTACAACCAGAACGCCAAGGACCGGACAGTCGCGAGCGCCTACTCCGTCCGGCCGCGGCCCGACGCCAGGGTTTCGACTCCGCTCACCTGGGACGAGGTCCCGGACGTGGATCCGGCAGCGTTCACCGTTCGCACCGTCCCCCTGAGGTTCGCCCGCCTGGGCGACCCACATGCGGCGATCGACGAGCACGCCGGGAGCCTCGACGCCCTCCTCGAGCTGTCCGCGCGCCACGAGGCACAGGGCCTGGGCGACGCGCCGTGGCCGCCGAACTACGCGAAGACGCTCGATGAGCCACCCCGCGTCGCGCCCTCGAAGCGGCGCATGTCGTCGCGGCCGCTGATCGAGATCGGGCGCGCGGCGACCCAGGCGGAGGCGATGGCGGGCCTGGCGCGCTGGAAGGAGCGCCACGCGGACGCCTGGCCGCACCTCGCGCCGGCGGACGTGCTGGTGGACGCCATGCGCGGCCGATCCACCACGTGGACGCGGATCCGCCTGAACCTGGAGCATGTTCCGCCCGACCTGCGGCCGGCCCAGGAGGCCCTTGATCCCGACTACGACCCGTGGGCGGGGGTGGACTGGCCGGGGAAGCCGCGCGGCGACCGCACCAACGGCGACGACCGCGCCGGCTGAGCGGCCCGGCTCCGCCGCGCCCGATGGTCAGGCGCGGCGGAAGTGGCCACCTCCCCGCAGGAGTGCGAACACCGTCAGCAGGTAGCCCAGGAAGACGACGAGGACGACGGCAACGCCGCCCGCGGCCGAGCCGCCGTCGGCGCCGCCGAGTGAGGCGAGCGACGCGACAAGGGCGAACCCGGTGAAGATCGCGCCGATGACCCCGACGATGAAGCCGATGGCCCGGCCCCAGCCGCGCCGGAGCAGCATGCCGAAGGCGCCGAAGATCTCCAGCAACGCCCAGACGATCACGAGCGCCGCGACCCCGGCGATGAAACCACCCAAGGCCCCGAAGACCCCGATGTTGGTCTCGGCATTGGCGACCTGCCCGAGCAGGCTGCCGCCGAGGAAGAGGATCGCGCCGGCGAGCGCGGTCAGGACCCCGATCACGAGCAGGAAAAGTGCCGCGACGATGACGAGGCCGGAGACCCTGCCCGGTCCCGGGGCCACGGAGGCGGGCATCACCCACCCGGCCTGGGCCGGCTGCGGCTGCCCCCACCCGGACTGCGCCGCGGGCGGCGCGGCGGGCGGGGAGACCGGTGGCGGCGCCGGCGGCGCGACCTGGGCGGGCCCCCCGGTCGACGGATACTGCGGCTCGGACATGTTCCCCTCCTGGCGATGCTGACTCCAGCCTCGCGACTCTAGCAAGGCCGGCGGGGCGTGGGAAGGGGTCAGAGCGCCAACGAGGGCGCCGACGACGGTGCCGGCGACGGGCCGGCGGAGGCCCCTGGCGACGCGCCCGGCTGCGGACGCGGGTATAGCGCGACGAGGAGAGAGCGGATCACGTCGTCGCCGCGGAAGAGATCGCGGTTGAAGACCGCGGATACGGTGACCCGTTCCTGCGGCAGCCACCGGATCGCGGCCCGCGTCCCTGCCAGCGCCCCGGTGTGCCCAAAGGCGACGAAGCGCCCATCGATCTTGACGCGCGAGACGCCCAAACCGTACGCCAGGGCGGCGTACTGCTCGATCTTCGGGTCGAAGGTGAGCATCTCGGCCAGCGAGCCCGGCGTCAGGACATCGCCGCCGTAGAGCGCACGCGCCCAGCGGGCAAGGTCGCCCGAGGTGGACGCGATCGACCCTGCCGAGAAGGCGGCCGTGGCGACCGAGGTGAAGGGCACGAACGTGCTGCCGTCGCTCAGGTCCCGCGGCAGGATCCGCCCGCCGCTCCCGATGAACATCGAATTCGCGTGCGCCGGCGGCACGACGGGCGACCCGACACCCTGGACGTACGTCGATTCGAGCCCCAGCGGCACGAAGAACTCGCGCCGCACCTGTTCCGCCCACGGCGCACCGCCGGCACGCTCCGCCACCAGCCCCAGCAGGACGAAGTTCGTGTTCGAGTAGGCCCAGCCCGTGCCCGGCGCGAAGACCGGCTTCCCCACGAAGGGCAGGACCTCGTCCGGCGTCCAGACGCGCCGCTTCGCCTGGTTCAGGGCCGCGTCGAACTTCGGGTTCTGGAAGAAGTCCGCGAGGCCGCTCGTGTGCTGGAGCAGCATCCGGAGCGTCATCCGGGCGGCGTTCGGGTAGTCGGGGAGCCAGCGCGCGAGGGGGTCGTCGATCGTCAACCGGCCCTTGTCGGCGAGCCGCAGGATGAGCGCCGCCGTGAACGTCTTCGTCAGGCTTGCGATCGCGAAGGGCGTCTGTGGCGCCACCTTCGCGTGCGTGGCCGCCACGGCGTCGCCGGCGACGCCGGTCCAGGTCCGCCCGTCCGCGAGGATCACGGTGGCAGCCACGCCCGGGATGACCATCGATTTCCGGGCCGCCTCCAGCGCCCGCTGGAGCGTCGCTGCGGTCGCGGGGTCCACCGGGAGCCCGGCGAATGGTAGTGCGGTGGCCATCGGCGACCCGGTGGGCGCCGGCGATGGCTCGGCAGAGGCGCCAAAGCCTGCCGATGGCGCGCCCGGGCCATCGCTCGGCCGCGCCGACCCCGGGAGTGCCGGGGTCACGCCGGGGATCGCGGCCGTGCTCGACCGTGCCGACGCAACCGGCCACGCCCCGCTCACGAGCCCGGTGAGCCCGCCCGGCATCGTTGCAACGACACCGGCGACACCCGCGATGACGAGGATGAACGCGAGCGCCGCCCCGGCCAGGAGCCGACGTCGATGCGGCCGGCGCGGCGGCATCGACCACTTCTGCGTCATCGGCCTCCCGGCTCCCGCCCGAAGATCTGGGCCAGCTCGTAGGGCGGTGTCGCCTCGAGCTGATCGTAGCGGCAGCTCTCGGGACGCCGGTCGGGGCGCCAGCGGACCAGACGGGTCGCGTGCCGGAAGCGGTCGCCCTGCAGGTGATCGTAGGCAACCTCGGCTACCCGCTCCACGCGGAGCGGCTCCCACGAGAGGTCCTTGCCCCGGTTCCAGCGCGACGTGGCGCCCGGCATCCGCCGCCCGGTCGCGGCTTCCGCCAGCTCCGCGGTGGCCCAGTTGCGCCACGGGTGGCCGTCCAGCGCGCCCTCGCGGAGCGACGCCAGCTCGGCCACCAGCTCGCGCCGGCGGGCCGCGGTGAACCCGCTGGCAACCCCGGCATGGTGGAGCGTGCCGGCGGCGTCATGGAGTCCCAGGATGAGCGAGCCGACCCCGATGCCCGACTCGTCCTTGTGCCAGCGGAACCCGGCCACGGCCACGTCCGCGGTCCGGGCGTGCTTGACCTTGACCCAGCCACGTTTGCCGGGCTGATAGGCGCCGTCGAGGCGCTTCGCGATGACGCCGTCCAGGCCCGCACCCTCGAACCGGTCGAACCAGTCGCGGGCGAGGGCCACGTCCCGCGTGAGCGGCGTCACGTGCACGCCCGGCACGTCGGACCGGATGCCACCTGCGAGCGCCTCACGGCGTTCGACGAACGCCCGGCCGCGCAGGTCGTCGTCGCCCAGGGCGAGGATGTCCCACGCCACGAAGCTCGCCGGGGTCCGGGCGGCCAGCAGGCGGACGCGCGACTCGGCCGGATGGATCCGGAGCAGGAGCGCATCGAAGTCCAGCCCGTTCGGCCCTGCGATCACGACCTCGCCGTCGACCACAGCCCGCGGTGGAAGCGCCGTCCGCAGGGGCGTGAGCAGCTCGGGGAAGTAGCGCTCGAGCGGCCGCAGCTCGCGGCTCTGCAGGATCAGCTCGTCGCCGTCCCGGAAGACGATGCAGCGGAAGCCATCCCACTTCGGCTCGTACGCCCAGTCGCCGCCCTCCGGCAGCCCCGCGAGCGGGGCGGCGAGCATCGGCTCCAGCGGCGGGTCGAACGGCAGGCGCATCGCCGGATTATGGGGCGGGCAGGCCGGGAGGGCTGCGATGGCCGAACCAGGCCCGGCGGCCGCCGTGGGCGGGTGCAGCGCCCGGCCGGCGACGGGCGGGACGCTCAGGCTGGCTCGTAGGCCGGGTACTCCGGCCACCAGATCGACTCGTCCACCGCCGCCTTTGCGTCCGCGCGCCCCTGCTCCCCCGCGGGGAGCGGCACGCCGTCCAGCGTGCCGAACGAGCGGACCACCGCCACGGCGATCTCCCGCGAGACCGACCGGAGCTCCCCGATCGGCGGGTACAGGGCCCCGTCGGCGAGGCGCTCATCCGACACGAGACCGGCGAGCGTGTGCGCGGCAACCAGGAACTGCGCGTCATCGACGTGGCGCGCCCCGGCCACGATCGCGGCCAGCCCCACGCCGGGGAAGATGAACGCGTTGTTGGCCTGCCCGATACGGCGCGCCTGTCCGTCCACGATCACCGGCTCAAACGGGCTGCCGGTCGCGACGAGCGCGCGGCCGTCCGTCCACGCCAGGACCTGGGACGGGGTCGCCTCACAGCGCGAGGTGGGGTTCGAGAGCGGGAAGACGATCGGGCGCGGGCACGCCTCGGCCATCGCCCGGAGGACCGGCTCGGTGAAGGTATCCGGGGTCGCCGTCGTCCCGATCAGGATCGCCGGCCGCACGGCGCGCACGACGGTCAGCAGGTCGGCGCCCGCTTCGAGGCCCAGCGTCGCGAGCTCCGCGCCGCTCAGCGCAAACTCGTGCTTGTCCGCGTCCAGCGCGGGGCGCTCCAGGCCCAGGAGGCCCTTCGAGTCGATGAGGATGAGCGAGCGTCGGATCTCGGCCGCGTCGACCCCGGCCTCGAGAAGGGCTGCCCGCACCAGCCGTGCGATCCCGATGGCGGCCGCGCCGGCCCCGAAGAAGACGAAGCGATGGCCGCGGAGCGGCTCGCCAAGGTGCCGGAGGCCGGCCAGGATCCCGGCGACGACCACGGCCGCCGTGCCCTGGATGTCGTCGTTGAAGGACGGCAGGACATCCCGGTAGCGGTCCAGGATGCGGATCGCCGTGTGCTGCTTGAAGTCCTCCCATTGGAGGATGGCCCGCGGGAAGACGGACTTGATCCCGGCGACGAAGGAATCGATGAACGCGTCGTAGGCCGGCCCCCGGAGACGCGGGTGGCGCCAGCCCGCGTAGATCGGGTCGGCCAGGAGCGCCTCGTTGTCGGTCCCTACGTCAAGCGAGATCGGGAGCGTGAGGGCCGGATAGATCCCGGCACCGGCGGTGTAGATGGCGAGCTTGCCAACCGGGATCCCCATCCCGCCCGCCCCCTGGTCGCCCAGCCCGAGGATGCGCTCGTTGTCGGTCACGACGACCAGCCGGACCTCCTGCTGGGCCGCGTTGCGAAGGAGCTCCGGGACGCGCCCCGCGTCGCCCGGCGTGATCCACACGCCGCGCGGGCGCCGAAGGATGTGGCTGTACTCCTGGCAGGCGCGCCCAACAGTGGGCGTATAGACGATCGGGAGGAATTCCTCCAGGTTCTCCGCGAGGAGCCGGTAGAAGAGGGTCTCGTTGCGGTCCTGGAGGGCCGCGAGCCCGATGAAGCGCTCGAGGCCATCGTCCTTGCGCCGGACATGCTCCAACTCCAGGCCCAGCTGCTCTTCCAGTGTCAGGACGTTCGCGGGAAGCAGGCCGTGCAACCCGAACCAGTGGCGCTCCTCGTCCGTGAACGCCGCGTCCTTGTTGTACTGCGCGCGGCCCAGGAGGGAGCGACCCCGGAACGTGATGCGGAGCGAGCGACGCCGGTCCGGCGCGCCAGGGAGGGATGTGTGCGGGGCAGTCATTGGCCGAGCGTATGCGACCGTTCGACTCCCGGAGAGTGCCGTCTGCACCAAAGCCGCGCGGCGGGTGGCAGGGTCCGGCGGGTGGCAGGGTCTGGCGCCGCGCGACCCGGGCCCTGCGCTGGAGCGGCCTCAGCGCGCCACGACCACCGTCGCGCTTGCGTGCGCGACCACGTGCCGGGAGACGCTGCCCTGGTGCGCACGGTCGATCGAGCCGCCACCGCCGGACCCGAGGACGATCGTGTCGAACCCGCCCTCCTCGGCGATCTGCTCGATCCTGCGGGCGGGATCGCCCGACGGCTCCAGCAGCTCCACCTGAAGCCCCATCTCCGCGAGCAGCCGTTTCGCTTCCTGCAGCTCCCGGGCGTGGGCGCTCGCGTCCTCCCGCGGATCGCCGACCGGGCGGCCTGCCCCCTCCGGCACCACGCTGACCACGCTCAACGGAGCATGGAACGCGCGGGCGAGCTCACCAGCAGTCTCGAGGGCGCGCCGGGCAGGCTCTCCGCTGTCGTAGGCGAGGAGAATCTTCTTCATCGGCTGACTCCCATGGCGAGTCGGCGGGGGGCCGGTCGGATCGGTGTGCCGGCAATCGTCCCCCCGAAGCCCCTGGGGCAGGTAGTCCGATTCGGCGCGATCGCGGGGGCCGCTCGGATCGGGCCGAGAGCCAAGGGGCAGGGTGATCAGGTGAGCGATGTGCCCGTTTCGGTCGGGTCCGCGGGGCGCTCGGCGTCTGTCAGATCGCCCGTCAGGTAGCGCGGGTCCGCGCCGCCAGGAGCACCCGCGAACGCGTGTCGACCGAGCCGGGTCGCCGGCCGGTGCGGACCGGCGACTGCCGCGCCGTGCCGTTCAAACGACGTCGCGGCGAATCGTGAGCGCCGCGATCGTCGCAAAGAAGGCGGCGACGATCGCGAGGACGGCGAGATCGAGCTGGAGAGCCGGAACGCCCAGGTCCGCGCCGCGGATGAAGACCTGGCGCAGGCCGTCCACCGCGTAGTTGAGGGGCATGATCGCGACGACGGGCTGGAGGATCGACGGCAGGCTGCTGACCGGGAACAGGACACCCGACAGGAGGAACTGCGGGGCCAGCACGATCGGGATGAACTGGATGATCTGCAGCTCCGTCCGGGCGAACGTCGAGAGGAAGATCCCGAGGCTCACGGCCCCCACGGCAAGGAGCACGACGACAAGGAACGCCAGCAGCGGGCTGCCGTTCACCGCCACGCCGAGGCCGATGGAGAAGGGCGGCAACGGGCCGAGGGCGGGAACGTGGAGCGAGCCAAGGGCCCACAGCATGAGCACCGCCACCTGGATCGTGGCGAACAGGCCGAACCCGAGCGTGTACCCGGCGACGACCTCCCCACGGGTCACCGGCGTCGCCAGGAGTCGTTCGAGGGTGCCGCCGGTGCGCTCGCGGAGGAAGCTCACACCCGTGAGGATGTAGACGAAGAAGTAGGCGAAGAAGCCGACGATCGCCGGCGCGAAGGTCGTGATCGGGTCATCGGTCGGCGTGCCGTACACGGTGGTGTGCCGGACGACCGGGACGGCCGTGCCCGACGCGCCGCTGGCCGCGGCCACCACGGACCGCAGGACCGCCGAGACCTGGCTCGCCTCACCCGACGGGTCAAGGCCGTTGGTGATCGCGGTGATGGTCAACGAGCTCCCGGTCGCGGCGTCGGTCCCGATCACGACGCCGACGGACGCGGCCTTGTCCCCGATCGCCGCGCGGGCGGCGGCCTCGTCGGCGACGTCGCTGACGGTGGCGCCGCCTTCGCGGAGCGCGGCACCCAGGGCGCTCCCGACCAGCTGACCGCGCGTGCCGGCCAGGTTGACGACGACCGCCGTGACCTGGGGTGCCTGGCTCTCGCGCAGGATGAAGGTCACCAGCCCGGTGATCACGATCGGCGCGATGAACAGGAGGGCGAGCGACGGGCGGTCGCGGCGGATCTCCGAGACGACCCGGCGGAACAGGGCGACGACGCGGCGCCGGCTCATCGGGCCACCTCCACGTCCCCGCCGAGGTGAAGGAACGCCTGCTCGAGATCGGCCGTGCCCGCTTGAGCCCGGATCTCCCGGCCGGTTCCACGGGCGATGATCTTGCCGGAGCGCACGAACAGGAGCTCGTCGCAGCGGTCCGCCTCGTCCATGACGTGGCTCGAGACGACGATGGTCGTCCCGGCGTCGGCGAGGGCCCGGAAATGGGACCAGAACTGGACCCGCAGGAGCGGATCGACCCCGACGGTCGGTTCGTCGAGGAACAGGACTGGCGGCCGGTGGATGAGGGCACAGGCGAGCGACAGACGTCGCCGCTGGCCGCCGGACAGTGTCCCGACGATCGACGCCCGCCGGTCCGCGAGGTCCACGAGGTCGAGCGCGTCGGCTGCGGGCTGGTCCCCGACCACGCCGTACATCGCGCCGAAGAAGCGAGCGTTCTCGGCGACGGTGAGGGCCGAGTACACCCCATCAGCCTGGGTCATGTACCCGATCCGGCTGAGGTTCGGGCGCGACGGCATCCTGGTGCCCAGCACTTCCGCCCAACCCGCCGTGGGCGGGGTCAGCCCCGCCAGGAGCCGGATCAGGGTGGTCTTGCCCGAGCCGTTGGGCCCGAGGAGGCCGTAGATCCGGCCCGGCGCGAGGTCGAAGGTGATGTCGTCGACGGCCCGCAGCGCCCCGAACGACTTGACGAGCCCGAGGGCGCGGATCGCCGGCGGGGACCCGGCGCTCTCCACCTGCGGCTCGGCCTGCAACGCCACCGACCTGTCACCTTCTCTTGGGCTCGGCCGGAGACGGGCCGCGCAGCTCACCGACCGATGAATTCTAGGCCCGATGAATTCCGCGTCAAGCCGCCGGGCCGCCGGGCGACCACGCGCTGTATGGGGCGGTCGCGCCCGACGGCCGGGAGACGTTCGCGCACCCATCGCTTCGCGGTGGCATCCTGCAGGAATGAGCGAGATGGCCGCCCGGTATGACCTCCGGGCGCGCTCATACGCGCGGTGCTGGGCACCGGTCCTCGCGCCGTCGGCGATCGCCCTGCTCGACGTGGTCGAGCCGGCGGTTGGGGCGATACCGGTCGCCCGCCTCCTGGACGCCGGGACGGGATCCGGGACGCTGGCGCTGGCAGCGACCCAACGCTGGCCGCACGTGCACGTGACCGGGCTGGACGTCTCGGCAGGGATGCTGGCCGCTGCCCGGGCCGCCGCGGCTGCCGCGCTCGGCCCAGCGGAGCTGGCTCGGCTCTCCTTCGTGGAGGGAAGCGTCGCCGACCCGCAGGTCGCCGGCCTTGCGCCGGCCTCGATCGACGCGGCTGTCTCGTCGTTCGTGCTGCATTTGGTCCCGGATCGCGCCGCGGCGCTGGGCGGGCTGCGGAGCCTGCTCCGACCCGGCGGCACGCTCGCGTTCGTGGTCTGGGCAGAGGAGGCCAAGCCCTGGGCGGCGGAGGAAGCATTCGACGTGGCCCTGGCCGGGACCCTGGCACGCGCGGGCGTGGCGGCGCCGGCGCCCATCGGTGGCCCACGTGCCGGGCCGATCGGATCCGCGGCCACGGCCCGCGCCGAGCTGCGCGCGGCCGGCTTCGCGGATGTGGACGCGTGGGAGCCCACGCTCCACTACCCGTTCGGGAGGGCGGAGACGCGGGCGCTGTTCGTCGAGTACGACCGCGCTGCCGAGCTCGACGCCCTCTCGCCGACCGTGCGGACGGCGGTGCTCGCCGCGTTCGACGCGGCGCTGGCCCGGCTGCCGGACGACGCGTTCGCGTGGCACGCGCCGCTCGTGGCGGCGCGTGCGGTCCGGCCGCCGGCCGACTGACCCCGGCGCTACTCGGCCGCGGCTTCGCCCTCCGCCGGAGCGGCAGGTGCGGCCACCTCGGCCTCGGCGCCCGGCTCGACCTCGGCGACGCGCGGCGCAAGGACCCGGAAGATCACCTCGTCCGGGTCGTTGAGGATTGCCGCGCCGTCTGGGACCGGCAGGTCGCGGACAGCGATCACCGAATCGAAATCGGCCAGCGTCGTGATGTCCACCTCGATGAACTTGGGGAGGCGGTCCGGGCGGGCGCGGACGCGGACGTGGTCCACCGCGTGGAGGAGCGTGCCGCCATCCTTGGTCACGGCCTCCGACTCGCCGATGCTGTGGACGGCGACATCGACGGTCATATCCTCGGCCAGGTTCACCCGGAAGAGGTCCACGTGGAGCGGCGTCCGATGGACCCGGTGGAGCTGCACGCCGTTGATGACGACCGGCGTCGTCTGGCCGCCCGCGACCTCGAGGTCGATCAGCGCGTTCGCGCCGGCGCGCCGGCGGAGCAGCTGGAACTCGTGCGCGTCCACGGAGACGGGCGTCGACTCGCCGTGCCCGAACACGACGGCCGGGATTCGCCCCGCCTTGCGGAGATGGGAGGTCGCCTTGCCCATCTCCGTACGGGGCAGCGCGGCAAGGGTGGGGCGTTCGGTGCTCACGGTGGGCCTCTCGGTTCGGTCTGGTCGCTTCTCGGGACGGGCGGCGGCGCGGCCGGATGGGGCCGGGCGCCCGGACGAAGGGTGAGGGTACCACGGGCAGAGGCGCGGGCCCCGCCGGTGTACGATCCGGCCGGCATGGCGAGCACCATTCTCATCGTCGAAGACGAGCACGCGGTGGCGCGTGGCATCCAGTACGCCCTCCAGCAGGAGGGTTACGAGGTCACCGTCGCCCGTTCCGGCGAGGAGGGCCTGGAGTTCGCGACGCACCAGGCCCCGGATCTGGTGGTGCTCGACGTCCGCCTGCCGGGCATGGACGGATTTGAGGTCCTCCGTCGGATCCGGGCGGCAGACGGCAAGATGCCCATCCTGGTCCTGACGGCCCGTGACGACGAGGTGGACAAGGTCATCGGCCTGGAGCTGGGGGCGGACGACTACCTGACAAAGCCGTTCGGCCTGCGCGAGCTGATGAGCCGGATCAAGGCGCTCCTCCGGCGTGCCTATGGGGACTTCGCCGATGCCGGCGGCGGGCGCGTCCTGCGCCACGATGACCTCGTGATCGACCTGGAGCGGCGGCGCGTCCAGCGCGCCGGCCGGAAGGTCAACCTGACACCCACCGAGTTCGAGATCCTCCGCCACCTCGCCACTCGTCCCGGGCGTGTCTACACCCGGAGCGAGCTGCTGGAGCTCCTGCGCGACTACGAGGCCCTCGACCAGGACGAGAAGACGATCAACGTCCACATCAGCCACCTGCGCGAGAAGATCGAGGACGACCCGTCCGCGCCCGTCTTCGTGCTGACCGTGCGGGGAGTCGGCTACGCCTTCGTCGAGCGCTGACGCGCCGGACGTGGCCGGCCCGCGGGAGGCGCACCGGCCGGGACTGCGCGCGCGCCTGGACCAGCTGGTCCCGCGCTCCTTCCGGGCGCGGATCACGATGACGGTCGTGGCGCTCGTGGCGGGCGTCCTCCTCGCGGTCTCGGCCATCGTGATCAACCGGCTCGACGCGTATTTCGAGGAGCAGGAGGAAGGCGCGCTCTCGGCGAGGGCCTTGGAGGTCGGAAGCATCGTCGCGGTCGTGGCGGCTCCGGCCCCGGGAGCGGAGCCGGTCATCGAGGCCGGCAACACGCTCAGCGCCGCGGTCGCGGGGCGGATCAGCAGCGATTCGTTCCTGACCTTCCTGGCGAACGCGGTCGCGAAGGCGGATGTCACCGTCGAGATCGGAGGTGCCACCCAGACCGCGTCGGGTGCCGTGATCGTGACGGCGGCACCCGGGGGCACGACCTCGGCGCCCCTGACCGCGCCGCCGGAGGCCCGCGAGAGCCGTGAGACCCTCCGGGCGATCGCGACCTTCGGACCGGTGCGCAGCTCGCTCGCGCTGCCGTGGGGCGTCCGGGTGACCCTCTCGAACCCCTACACGACGCGGGCCTACACGCTGGCGACGGTCACCACGCTGCTCGCGGTCACGGCGCTCGGAGCCCTCCTTGCGGCGCTCGTGATGGGGGCCCTGGTCGCGGGCCGGTTCACGGGTCCCCTGCGGCGCCTCAGCGAGGCGACGCGCCGGTTCGGCGGCGGCGATCTGGCGAACCGCGTCCCGGCCGCGGAGATCGGCGCCGCCTACACGGAGGTGACCGACCTCGCCCGACAGTTCAACCTGATGGCGAGCAGGCTCGAGGAATCCGTGGGCCTGGTCCGGCGTGACCGGGATCGGAGCCGCGAGTTCCTCGCCGACGTGAGCCACGAGCTGCGAACCCCGATCGCGGCGCTGCGGATGAACACGGAGCTCCTGCAGGGGCAGGCCGGGGAGGACGCGACGACGCGCCGCGAATTCCTGGAGTCGAGCCGCGTCCAGCTCGAGCGCCTCGACTGGCTGGCGCAGAACCTGCTGGAGCTCTCGAAGCTCGAGTCGGGGCTGCTCGCCCTGGACCTGCGCCCGGACGACCTCCGGACGACGGTGGAGTCGGCCGTGGAGCAGGCGGATGCGGCGGCTCGCCGGCGCGGCGTGGAACTGGCCCTGGAGCTCCCGGAATCCCCGCTCCGAGTCCGCCACGATCCGCAACGGATCGGGCAGGTCGTCGGGAACCTGGTCGGCAACGCCCTCAAGTTCACGCCGCGCGGCGGCCGAGTCCGGGTCGCGCTCCGGCCCCACCGCGACGGCGCGCAGCTGGACGTGGCGGACACCGGTGTCGGGATCGACGCCGCGGAGCTGTCTCACATCTTTGAGCGTTTCTACCGGGGCTCCAGCGCGAACGAGGCGCGCGGGACCGGCAGCGGCCTGGGCCTCGCGATCGTGAAGTCGATCGTGGACATGCACGCCGGCCGGATCAACGTGGAGAGCCGCGTGGGCAAGGGATCGACGTTCAGCGTGGTCCTGGTCCGCGACCCGCGCGGCGTCGCCGCCCCGGCGGCCAGCGCGTCGCCACTCCCGGCGGAGCCATCCGTGGCTTCGGGGCTCGACGAGGTGGCGAATTCTTCATAGACGCCGCACTCGCGCCTGAACCCGCCGCTGCCACCATGGGCGGCACCCGCCGGGACACCTCGCGTACCACCCATCCTGGAGTCATCCGACCCATGAGCGACCCGTTCGACTGGACCCCCGACACGAACACAGCCCCGCCGATGCCCGACCCGTCGGACGGCGCGGAGGCACCCACCCAGACGATCAGCTATGCGCCGGCGACCGACCAGCGGCCGGCGTGGGCCGCGACCGAGGTCGACGCCGAACAGGCCGCCCCGCCCACGCCGGAACGCTGGTTCGAGCCCGCGCACACAGAAGCCGTGACCGGCGGCTGGATTCCGGCGCGGCCGGCGAGCGGGCCGGGCGCCGGAGGGCGCGCTCGCGGCGGGCTGGTCGGGGTCGTCGTGGCGGCATCGCTGGTCTCGGCCACGCTCGCCTCGGTGGGAACGTACGGCGTTCTCCGCGCGTCCGGATCGCTCGACAAGCCCACGCCGACACTGGCCACCGTTCAGGCGAACACCGTCACGGCCCCGCAGCCCATCGTGATCGATGAGCAGTCCGCGATCACGACCGCCGCCGCCAAGGTCTCGCCGGCAATCGTGACGATCACCTCGTCCGGCGCGGCACGAAACCCGAACGACCCGCTCGGCCAGATCCCGGCCACCGGCGTCGGCTCGGGCGTGATCTTCGATTCGAACGGCTGGATCATCACGAACAAGCACGTCGTGGCTGGGAGCAGCAGCCTGCAAGTCGCGCTCCAGGACGGCCGAGAGTTCAGCGGCACGATCTACGGGATCGACACGCTGACGGACCTTGCGATCGTGAAGCTGGTCGCCACCGGCCTGCCGGCCGCGCCGATCGGGAACTCTTCCGCGGTGAAGGTCGGCCAGCTGGCGATCGCGATCGGCAGCCCCCTGGGCACGTACACGAACTCGGTGACCGCGGGGATCATCTCCGCGTTCGGCCGCACGATCCAGGTGGAGGACGGCACCCAGCTCCGGAACCTGATCCAGACGGACGCGGCGATCAATCCAGGCAACTCGGGCGGCGCCCTCCTCGACGCGGCCGGGAACGTGATCGGGATCAACTCGGCCGTGGCCCGGACCGCCGAAGGGATCGGCTTCGCCATCCCGATCAACATCGCCAAGCCGATCATGCAGCAGGCGCTCGCCGGGCAGAAGCTGGCGCGCTCGTGGATCGGGATCCGCTACCAGGCGCTGACCAAACAGATCGCCGACCAGGAGAAGCTCGCCGTGAGCGAGGGAGCCTGGCTCCAGCCCGCGTCCGCCGGCGGCGCCACCGACCCTGCGGTCGTCCCGGGCAGCCCCGCCGCGAAGGCGGGACTCACGGAGGGCGACATCATCACCTCGGTGGACGGGGTCAAGATCACCGCCCTCGCCCCTCTCGACGACATCCTGACGGAGTACGTGCCGGGCACAACGGTGGCGCTCGACGTGCTTCGCGACGGGAAGACGATCACGCTGACGCTCACGCTCGGGACGCGCCCCGCCAGCCTCTGACGCTGAATCGTTGGCGGCCGGCGGGGGGCCGCGGCCCGAACCGCGAGCCCGGCGGGTTCAGGCCCGCCCGCGTTCGCGCCGAATCTCCACGCCGGCCCAGCCGAAGACCCCGGGAAGCGGCGCCCGGGGCTTTCGCACGCGAACCGTGACCGCATCGATGGCCGGGTGGGCCGCCAGCACGTCCGTCGCGATCCGTTCGGCGAGCGTCTCGATCAGCGCCACGTGCGGTCCCTGCTCCACGACCGCCCGCACCCGGCGAAAGACGTCGCCGTAATCGATGGTCCTGGCCAGGTCGTCGGTCGTCCCCGCGGCGGCCAGGTCAAGCTCGAGGACCACGTCGACGTCGAACGGCTGGGCCTCCGTCGCTTCCTCCGGGAGCACGCCGTGCCGACCGTCGAAGCGCATGCCGCGCAGCTCGATCCGGTCGGTCACGCGCCTACGTCCGGGTCCCAACCGCGCACCACCGCGTCGGCCATCCGTGCGGCGCGCACGTTCGGCCCCACGTCGTGCACCCGCAGCATGTCCACGCCGGCGGCGATGCCGAGGGCGGTGGTCGCCAACGTCGCCTCTGAGCGCTGGTCGGGCGGGAGGTCGAGGACCTTGCCCAGCGTCGACTTGCGGGAGGTCCCCAGCAGGATCGGTCGGCCCAGCAGCCGGAGCGACCCGAGGTCTCGAAGCAGGGCCAGGTTGTGGTGCGGCGCCTTGCCGAAGCCAAATCCGGGGTCGACGATCAGGCGGTCCCACGCGACTCCCGCGGCGAGCGCGCGCTCCAGGGCGCGCTGGAGGTCGGCAAGGATCTCCGCGACCAGGTTCACGTAGCGAGCCTCGGCCCGGTTGTGCATCACGATCAGCGGGACGCCATGCGCGGCGGCGACGCGAGCAAGCCCGGCGTCCGCGGCGACCCCCCAGACATCGTTGAGCAGGTGCGCGCCGGCGGCGAGTGCCGCGTCGGCCACGGCGGGCTTCGTCGTGTCGATGGAGAGCGGCGTCTCCGGCAGCGCCGCCCGCAGGGCGCGGATCACGGGAACGACGCGGGCGACCTCGTCAAGCACGCTGACCGGTGCATGGCCCGGCCGGGACGACTCGCCTCCGACGTCCAGCAGGTCGGCGCCCTCCGCCACCATCGACCGGGCCAGCGCAACCGCGGCGCGAACCGGGTCGCCGCCGGCCGCGATCAGCCCGTCACCGGAGAACGAATCCGGCGTGACGTTGAGGATGCCCATCACGAAGGTCCGGCTTCCCCAGGCGAACGTCCGTGGCCCGATCGCAAGCGGCGCGGGCCGGCCCGGCAGGCCGGGGGAGGAATCGGACGGTACCGCGAAGGAAGACGTGGCCGCGCCGCCGCCACGGGCACGGTTCGGTGCGACCACGCCGCGTTCGCGAGGCAGGTTGCGCCCGAGGCCGGCGTGGTCCGCGGGGTCGGGAACAGGGGCGGCGGAGTCGGGCTGGCCGGGCATCGTGCCGCGATCCTACGCCGAGCCCGCGTCGCCCGGATCGCGGAGCTCGGGGTCGTCCACGAGCCGCGCCCGCGCCGCCCCCACCAGGTAGAGCGATCCGGCCACCACGACCGGCCCCTCGGCGGTCGCGACGGCACGGTCGAGGGCCGCCGCGGGATCGGGCGCAACCCGGATGTCGGCGTCCGGGACGGCTGCATGCCAGCGCGCGGCGAGCACCTCCGGCGCCAGGGCCCGGGCGCCGGGAACCGCCGTCGCGATGACGCGCGCGCCGGCGAGCGCGCGCGACGTCCCGAGCGCCGCGATCAGCCCGTCGACGTCCTTGTCGGCCATCATCCCGATCACGAGCGTGACCGGCGCCGAGGCCGAGGCGACCGTCCCGCCGGCGCCCGTCCCGCCGGCAACCGCGCCGCCGGCGGCCGTCCCGCCGGCGAACCCGCGCAGCTCCGGCCGCAGCTCGTCGAGCGCGGCGGCGAGCGACCGCGCGCCCGCCGGGTTGTGCGCCCCGTCGAGGAGGACCTCCGCGTCGGCGCCGCGCGGTCCGGCGCCGGGCAGGTCCAACAGCTCGAGCCGGCCGGGCCAGCGCGCCGCGGCGTAGCCCGTTCGCCGGGCATCCGGGCCGATGTGCGCGATCCCGGCGGCGTCCAGCGCATCCAGCACGGCATCCGCGACCGCCACGTTCGCCGCCTGGTGTCGCCCGAGCAGGCCGACCCGGACGGCTCCCAGGCCCGGCAGCTCCACGAGCAGGCCGTGCCGATCCGCCGCCAGCACCCGCGCCGGGCTCACCTCGACGAGCGCGACCCCGGCACGTCGTGCCCGCCGCCGGATCGGCCCCAGGGCCGGGTCCGTGGCCCCGGTGATGGCGAGGTCGCCGGGCATGATGATCGCCGCTTTCTCGCGCGCGATCGCCTCGACGGTCGGCCCCAGGTACTCCGTGTGGTCCAGGTCGACGTTCGTGATCGCGGCGACCCCGCCATCCCAGGCGTGAGTGGCGTCGAGCCGGCCGCCCAGGCCCACCTCGACGACGGCAAGGTCCACGCCCACGTCCGCGAAGTGGCGGAACGCGAGCGCCGTCAGCAGCTCGAACTCGGTCGGCGGGCCGTGGCGGCGGGCAACCTCATTGGCGACCGGCAGCCCGGCGCGGACGAGGCGCGTGAAATCAGCCGCCGTGATCGGGTGCCCGGCGATCCGGATCCGCTCGCGGTAGCTGACGAGGTGCGGCTTGGGAGTCTCGCCTGCGCGATACCCCTCCGCGGCAAGGCAGGCGCCAACGAGCGCCACCACGCTGCCCTTGCCGTTGGTCCCGCCGATGAGCGCGCCGCGAATTCCCAGCTCGGGGTGCCCCAGGGCCGCCAACAGGGCCCGAGTCCGGCCCAGGCCCAGGCGGATCCCGAAGCGCCCACGCGCCTGGAGCGCGGCAACCGAATCGGCGAAGGAGGCCGGGAGGTCGAAGCCCTCCAGCCCGCTCACTGGTCCAGGTCGTCCTCGTAGAAGACGCACTGGTTGAAGCGGGACCCGAGGCACACGTCGTTCACGTACCCGTGCTCCATGTGGACTCCGCCGCGAAGCTGGCATCGCGAGACGGTCTGGTCCTGGCGGACCAGGGCCTTGAGGAGGTGCGGCGCCTGGATCGGAACGGAGCCGCGGATGCCTGTCATGTAGAAATGCGGGCAGACGTTGCGCCGCAGGCTCGGGAGCCCGAACCCGGTGCGCGGCGCGCCGAAGCCCGGGCGCGCGGCTGCCCGGGGGAGCGGTCCCCAGGCCGTCTTCCCGGGACCGCGAAGGCCGGTCGGGATCGCGGCCGGCCCGACCGGCACGGGCCGATGGACGCGCCAGTACGCCGGGCCCACCGGAGCGGGCGGACGCCGGCCGGCCGCACCCCCCGGCGGTGGGATGGCGGGACGCGTCACGGGCCCCAGTCCGACCGACGGCCTGGCAGCACCTGGCCGCGGAGCGCGCTGCGCGTCGCCTTCTTCCATCCCCTCACTCACCGGACCGCACGCTCCCAAACGTGCGCAATGTGCGCCAGCGTACACCGGACTGCCACCCACCGGAGCTTCGCGGCGCCGGGCGGCCCGGACGCGGGCCGGGT
This sequence comes from Chloroflexota bacterium, assembly GCA_025351245.1. GTDB lineage: Bacteria > Chloroflexota > Limnocylindria > Limnocylindrales > CSP1-4 > CTSoil-043. The sequence continues at coordinate 25,918 of JANXWH010000008.1, forward strand.
GCGCTCCGCCGGCCCGTGGTCACCCTGCATCGGCGTGCGACAATGCGCTGCGATGATGTCCCGCCGCGGACGGCCGAGCCAGGTCCGGCCCCGACCGCCCTCCTCCGGCAGACCCCGGCCGGCCTCCCCCGCCCCGCGTTTTTCGGTTGCCGCGCGCATCCCGCCGCCGCGCGCCGCCGAGGGGCCGCGTGGCCTGCCCGTAGCGGCGAAGGCCGCGCTCGGCGTCGCCATCGTCGCGCTCGGCGCGGTCGTCCTGTTCACGATGCTTGGTACGCTGCCCAGGATCGTGTCGACGGTGGGCGGGGCCGTCTCCGGGATCGCCGGCGCCGTGCTCCCGTCACCGTCGCCAAGCCCGACGCTGGCGATCATCCCAACTTCGCCGGTGCTGGACGCGCCGACGGAGGCCGCCACGAACCAGGCGTCGGTGACCGTGACCGGCAGCGTCCCGGCGAGCATCAGCGGACAGCGAGCCGGCCTCATGATCCGCCTCTACGTGACGCTCCCGAAGAAGGCGCCGGTCCAGGTCCGCGAGGTCCCGTTGGGCGAGCTGCCCAGCTTCGCGATCCCCGACGTCGCGCTCCAGCCGGGCCGCAATGATTTCTCGGCGACCGTCGTCGGCCCGGGGGGCGAGAGCGAGACGTCGCCGATCGTGACGTATGTCCTGGACACGACGAAGCCCACGCTCGCCATCTCGTCGCCGAAGGACAAGGCGACCGTCAGCGGCGCCTCCGTGACGATCGTGGGCAGGACGCAGGGCGCGTCCACCCTCAGCGCGCGCAACGAGGCGAACGGGCGCACCGCTGTCGGCGCGGCGGACGCGACGGGGAGCTTCCAGGTCGTCCTTCCGCTCGCCGACGGGACGAACGCGATCTCCGTGACGGCCACGGACCCGGCCGGCAATGCCGCGACGGCCGTCCTGACAGTCCGGCGCGGGACCGGCCAGCTCACGGTCGCCCTCCACGCCTCGACCTACCAGATCAGCGCGAAGCAGCTCCCCCTCATGCTGAAGCTGAGCGCCGTCGCGACGGATCCCGGGGGCAAGAGCCTGGCGGGGCGCGACATCACGTTCACGCTGTCGATCCCCGGGGTGCTGCCGATCACCAGCCAGCAGACGACCGACGCGTCCGGGGTCGCGGTCTTCCAGACGTCGATCCCCGCGGGCGCCACCCCCGGCAGCGGACCCTGCACCGCCTTCCTGACCACGCCGGAGTACGGCAACGCGTCCGACCACGTGGTGATCAAGATCACCCCCTAGCGCCGCAGCGCGGGCGCAGCTACCATCCGTGCATGGCGAACTGGCGCTGCCCGCATTGCCGGACCCCGCAGCCCGAGGCGGCGCGGTGCTGGGTCTGCCGGCGCTCCAGCACCAGTTGCGGTACGTGCGCCCACTTCCGCCGGGCGATCGCGGGCCCCCTCGGCGGCACCTGTGGCCTCGATTCGCGGCGGACGGCGCTGCGCGGCGACGAGCTCCGCGGCTGCTGGCGCCCGATCCCGGTTGCCGCCGGACGATCCGAGACCGGGGGCCAGATCCCGATCATCGACCCGGCGGGGCCGCCGTTTCCGGCGCCGGGCACGCTCTGGAGCAAGCCTGGCGCCTGAACGTCCGTTCGATGCGCCGACCGGTCGCGGCGCGCCGGGTCGCCGTCAGGGGGTCGCGGTCGGGGGCGGGGCCGTCGGGATCGGGGTGGGGCTCGGGGTCGGGGATGGGCTCGGGGGCGGATGGGCGGTGTTGAGCAGGATCGTCGACCCGGGCGCCACGCTCGCGCCCGCCGGAGGGTTCTGCGGTGCGACGACCATGTCCGAATCCGCCGGGGTGCCGCTCCCCTGCCACCGGATCACGAGGCCCTGACCCGTAGCCTGGGCCTTGGCTTCCGCCACGGTCAGGCCGACGTACATTCCGACCTTCGCGGGGGCCGGCGTCGGCGACGGCACCGGCGTGGGCGACGGGCTCGGGACCGGCGTGGGCGACGGGGACGGGCTGGGGGTCGGCTCCGGGCCCTTCGAGACCACGTAGTCGACCGGCGTGTCTGTGGGCACCGAGAGGCCCACCGGCAAATTCTGGCCCATGATCGAGCCGGCCGCGACAGCCGGGTCGAATTCGTCCGTCCGGGCGCCCGGCAGGAGCTTCGCGTCCGTCAGGGCACGGATCGCGTCCCCCACGGTCAACCCCACGATGGACGGCACGGCAACCAGGTCCTTGCCGCTCACGACATCCACCTTGACGGTAGATCCCTTCGCGACGCTGGTCCCGGCGGGCGGATCCTGCATGACGACCGCGCCTTCCGCGGCGTCGTTGCGCTTGACGTAGGTGGGCTTGAGCGTGATGCCCAGCCGGTCGGCTGTCGTGGTCGCGTCGAGGTAGGCCTGGTTGATGAACGACGGCAGGGTCACGCTGCCGAGCCCGGGCGTCGCCGCGGGGCCGGAGCCCGCCGAGGCGAGCTTGAAGAGGAGGAACCCGGCGATCGCGAGGACCAGGAGCCCGAGCACGCCGGCCACCCAGACCCAGGGGCTCGCGCCGCCGTCCTCGCCGGGGTCGGTTGGCGGTGGCACCGCTGCCGAGCCGCGTGCGGGATCGGTTCCTCGGGCCGGCCCGTCGGCGTAGGCGGCCTGGTCATACGGTGGCGGCACGCGCATGGCGGACGTCGCGGCGGCGCCGATGCCGGCCGCACCCACGGCACGGGCGGGACCCGCGAGACCCGCCGCGACCGGCGCCGCGATCCGGCCCTCCTCCAGGAACGCCTCCAGCGCGTCTGCCATCGCGCCGGCGCTCGGGAAGCGAGCCGCCGCGTCGCGGGCCAGCGCCTTCCGATCGATCGCCTCGAGGGCCGGCGGGACACTGGACCGAACGTCGGAGACGCGCGGCGGCGGGGCCGAGATGCGCGCCATCGCGACTGCGGCGGCGGAGTCACCTTCCCACGGGCGGCGGCCAGCCAGCAACTCGTAGAGGACGATCCCCAGGCTGTAGACGTCCGAGGCGGCCGTCGCCGGCTCGCCGAGCGCCTGCTCCGGGCTGAAGTAGTGGACGGACCCCAGCGTGGTGCCGGGCAGTGTCAGGCCGGCGTCCGCCCAGGCGCGCGCGATCCCGAAGTCGGTCACCTTCACGCGCCCGGCGGCGGTCAGCATGATGTTCCCGGGCTTCACGTCGCGATGGACGATCCCCCGGTCATGCGCCGCGTTGAGCGCGCGGCCCACCTCGGCCACCAGCCGGGCCGCCTGGCGCGGCGGGAGCGGCCCGTTGCGACGCAGGACCGAGGCGAGATCCTCGCCGTCGACGAGCTCCATGACCAGGTACGGGCCCTCGTCGTCCGTGCCGAAGTCATACACCCCGACGATGCCGGGGTGGCTGAGCGCGGCCGCGGCCTGGGCCTCCTGGCGGAACCGTGCCACGAAGTCCGGGTCGCGACCGAACTCCCGGTGAAGCACCTTCACGGCGACGTCGCGGCCAAGCTGGCTGTCGGTGGCGCGGTAGATCCTGGCCATGCCGCCCTGGCCCAGCAGCTCGACGAGGCGATACCGCCCGCCGATCACGTCGCCGAGACCCGCCACGAACCGTCTCCTTTCGTCCGCTGCCGCGCGCCTCGACGCGCGGGTCCTGAGAACCTAGAAGTCCAGGCCGCGCAGGTAGGCGCCGAACTCCTCGCCCAGGTCCGGTCGGGCGAGCGCGAGCTCGACCGAGGCCTTCAGCCAGCCCATGGTCGTTCCGGCATCGTAGCGGGTCCCGTCGAACTCGTAGCCGTAGACCGCCTGCTCCTCCATGAGCGCCTGGATCGCGTCGGTGAGCTGGATCTCGCCGCCGGCACCGTGTGTCGTCCGCTCCAGCTTGTCGAAGATCTTCGGCGTCAGGACGTAGCGGCCGATGATCGCGAGGTTGGACGGCGAGTAGCCGGGCGCCGGCTTCTCCACGAGCTGGTCGACCTTCCAGAGTCGACCGTCGCCGCCGTCGACGCGCTGCCCGCCGATGACCCCGTAGCGGGACGTCTCCTCGTTGGGCACCTCCATCACGGCCACCACGGACGAGTGGGTCTGGGCGTAGGCGTGGATCAGCTGCCCGATGCAGGGCTGCTCGCCGACCACCACATCGTCCGAGAGGATCACCGCGAACGGCTCGTGGCCCACCAGCTCTTTCGCCATGAGGACGGCGTGGCCGAGACCCAGTTGCTCCTTCTGCCGCACGTAGGCGATCTGGGCGAGATCGGTGATGTGGCGCATCTGGCGCAGCAGCTCGATCTCGCCGCGCTCCTCGAGGAGGTGCTCCAGCTCGTAGTTGGTGTCGAAGTGGTCCTCGATCGCGCGCTTCTGGCTGGAGGTGACGATGATCACCTGCTCGATGCCCGCCGCCACGGCCTCTTCGACGGCGTACTGGATGACGGGCTTGTCGACGAGCGGGAGCATCTCCTTGGGCTGGGCCTTGGTGGCAGGCAGGAAGCGAGTACCCCAGCCGGCGGCCGGGAAGACGGCCTTGCGGACGCGCATGGAACCTCGGACAACTCGGATGCGGGCAATGGCTGCCCGGGCGAGAGCGCCTCGTCGGACCGGGCACGCCCAGTATACGAGGGCCGAGCGCGCCGCCCGGTCGGGGTCTCCGCTCGGTCGGCGTGTCCGCTCGGTCGGCGCCCAGCGTGGAACTGCCGTCAGGCGGTTCCGCTCGTCGCTTCGTGCGGCTCGGCAGCCTCGCCGCCACGCTGGAGCAGGGCGGCCCCGGCCAGCACGAGCGCGCCGCCGGCGACCTGCACGGGACCCAGGAGCTCGGCGAGGAGGACCGCGGCCAGCGTGGCGCCGGCCACCGGCTCGATCAACGCGATGATGGCTGCCCGGGTGGGGCCGATGGAGCGGATCCCCAGCAGGAACAGGAACGTCGGGATCGACGCACCGGCGACGCCCGCCCAGGTCAGCAGCGGGAGGGTCTCTGGCGACCTGAAGGGCAGCAGTGCCACGTCCAGCGACCCGGTCGCGAGCGTCAGCAGCAGGAAGCCGGCCGCCGTGCCGCCCAGGACCAGGAGCGTCGCCTCCGCGGTCGGGACGGCCGGGAAGCCGCGCCGGCCCAGGAGCACGTAGACGGCCTGCATCGCGGCCGCGAGCAGGGCCAGGCCAAAGCCAACCAGCTCGAAGCCGGGGCCGCCGCCGGAGCCCCCCAGCACGACCACCACCATCCCGAGGAGCGCGAGGGAGAGCGCAACCACGCGTGCCCCGTTGAGCCGCTCCTCCCCGATGGCGACCGCGCCCATCGCGACCAGCGCCGGGTACGTGTAGAAGCCGAGGAGCGCGAGGGCGATCGACATTCGCCCGAAGGCCGAGAAGATCGCCAGGTTGAGCACGATGCCGGCGAACACCGCTGCGCCGAGCGCCGCGACCGTGCGCCGGTCGAGCGCCTTCCAGTGCAGGCGATCGCGGCCGCGGATCGAAAGCGCCGCGATGATCGCCAACAGTCCCAGCGTGCCCAGGGCGGCGCGCCACAGGGCGAACGTGAGCGGGGTCAGGCCGGCGTCGTACGCGCCTCGGGATGCCGGGCCGAGCGTGCCGAAGAGACAGGCCGCGACGGCGATGGCGAGCGTGCCGCCGAGCCGCCCACGAGGGAGGGTCACGGGCGAAGGGTAGCGTCCGCCGACGCCGTCAGGTGCTCGGCTGCGATTCCCCAGCCGGCGCCGGCTCGGCCAGCCGCCGGAGGAGGACGATCCGGGTGAACGGGACCCGCACCTCGCTGAACGCCTCGACGCTCACGAGGAAGCCCAGGAACAGGAAGATGACCGCCATCAGCTTTCCCGGGACGAAGAAGTCCGTGACGCCGAACCGCGCAAGGATGTCGCCCGAGGAGGCGAGGAACGCTCCGATCGCGATGAGGATCGTGGCCGGGACGCGGCTGTGCAGGCGCCCCGCCAGGAGCGCCCGGAGCGCGCCGGGCAGCGACGCGACGAAGTTGACGGTGATGGCGACCGGCGAGATCGCCAGGTTGAACAGGAACTGGTCGCCGGGCTGGTTCGGATCCAGCGAGTAGTCGAGGATGCGCCGCTTCGGCATGAAGACATAGGCCGAGAAGATCGCGCCGAACGCGAGGGCAAGGCCGCCGGTGACGTTGAGGAACGGGGTGAGGAGCCGGAGCGTGCCGGGGAAGAGGTCGGCAATCGGCGCGTTGGTGGCGGGATCCACCTTCCAGCCCGGCGCGGCGAGCGTCGTCGTCAGCATCAGGCCCACGGAGAGGAGGCTCGCGCCGACCACCGAGAGCGCCGCGATCCGCGGCCAGCGATTGTCCTGGAAGTACGTCTCGACGGCCACGGCGAGAGCGAGGATGCCGGCCGCGATGAAGTAGAGGATGGGGGAGCTCCCGGCGCCCTCGTAGTTGTAGCGCCGCTGGGTCAGGAACGTGAACAGGCCGGCCAGGAAGAGGCAGAACGCGAATGCGTAGCCGAAGCGCGTCCGTCCCAGCAGGAACGCGGTCCCCAGTCCCAGCCAGCCGGCCGTCCAGACTGCGCCCGTCAGGTACCAGGTCCGGTAGAGCGGCTCGCTCCAGCCGTTCGCGGCCGCAATCGCCTCGCACCCGCTGGCGATCCCGAAGAAGAGCATCCCGATCGCCCAGGCGAGCTGGAAGCTCTGACGCCGGACCCGCCACTGGTCCAGCAGCGCGATCGCGAAGACCAGGGCGATCAGCGCGGTGATTGCGGGGATGAAGACGCTCATGCCGGGGAGGCCTCCCAGGCGGCCCTGTCGGGCCGGTCAGGCGGGGACGAGCTCGTGGTCGTCGTGATGGAGCCCGTCGCAGAGGCCCCAGCGTGGCGTCTCGCCGGGGATCGCGATGGGCCGCATCAGCTCGCGGATCGCGGACTTCCGGCAGAACAGGTTGCCGCGCTCGCGCATCCAGCGACGTGCGCAGGCCGGGTCCGCGTGGAACTGGAAGGGGCCGGGGTTGATCGAGGTCCGGCCGGACCAGGCCGGAGGGATCTCCACGGCCGTGATGTCCATGACATTGACGCGGAAAGGAGCCCCGTCGATCACGTCGCCGCACCCGCGGCAGCGGACCGCCACGTTCTCCTTCTGGATGGTCGGGATGCGGATCCCGTTGATCTCGAACGGCACGCGGGGATCGTAGCAGAGGCGCGCCGGGCGGTGGCCGTGGGCGGCGGTGGCCGTGGGCGGCGGTGGCCGAGGGCGGCGGCGGCCCTCGGCGGCGCGGGCGGGTGTTCGGGGGCGGGCGCGGCCCTGGGCGCGGGCACTCGTGCGCGGGGCGCGGGTGTTCGGGGGCGGCCGGGGTTCTCGGCCGTTCGGGTGCTCGTGACGCTCGGCGTCGCCGGGCAGTGGTACCCCCAAGGGGATTCGAACCCCTGATCTCCACCTTGAAAGGGTGGCGTCCTAGGCCTCTAGACGATGGGGGCGCCGGACGGCGCCGAGTCTAGCAGGGGTTGGTCAGGCGGCCGGTGGTCCCGGCGTAGGGGTGGCCCACCGATGGACGAATCGACCGGCCGCTCGTGGACTGGAAGCCGGGGCCGGCGTCGACCGGGCCCGCGTGGACCCCGGCCCAATTCGTCGCCCCTGCTCGTGTTGGTCAGCCTGTCGTGGTGCTCCCTGCTCGTGTTGGTCAGCCTGTCGTGTTGCTCGGCCTGCTCGTGTTGCGCAGCCTGCAACTAACCGCCGGTGTTGGGCCGACGAACCAGGTTTGCGGGCTCCTGGCGGGTCCTCACGGACGGATCCGCCGGCTCATCGGCCCCGAATCTGGCTCATTGGCCCAGAATGTTGCGTCACAGGCAGCGATCGCGCCCTGGAGCTCGACGAGGGTGGGTCCGGGGCGCCTTCGGGCACGGCGCACACCCGATCTGTTGCCGCCTGCGCAACGGCCGCCGAGCACGGGCGCCGGGCACGGGCGCCGGGCGCTGGGCGCGCGCCCAAGACCGTCAGGGTGCCTGGGAGAGGATCGCGAGGATCGCGGCCGCGGCGAAGCACGCCAGCGAGACGATCCCGGCGACGCCTCCGGTGACTGCCGCCACGACGGATCGCGCGGGTCGGCCCGTGCGCGCCGCCCGGTACGTCTCGATCCCGCCGGCCGTGGCGAGCATCCCGAAGACCAGCCCGAGGACCAGCGCACCGGAGGCGAGGGCAGGGATCTGCGATGTGTCGCGAACGGTGACCGCGTAGGCCAGGTAGAGGAGCGATCCGAAGAGCGCAACGGCGAGGAAGACCCGGGTCGGCGTGACTCGAACCGGCCCAACGTGGAGGCCCGTGCGACGCCGCGACCCGTCGGGTGCGCGGGGCGAGACCTGGCGTCGTGGATCCATCGGCTGATCGGGCCCTCAGGCGCTCGACTCTTGCTCGGCGGCCGCGGCGCGATGCGCCGGCTCGGCGGCCGCGGCGCGTGGGCCTCGCCTTGGCGCCGGCTCGGCCGCCGCCGGACGCTCGGGTCCGCCGGACGCGCCAACGTCGCGGGTCCAGTGGTAGACGGCCACATTGTGCGTCAGGCGCGGGCGACGCAGCCGGCTGATCGCCGGCTCGGCGGCGGGCCCGTAGGCTGCCCGGAGGAGCTCGCCCCCCTCTTCGATCGTCTCGAAGCGCCAGAACGTGTGGACCACGCGGATGCGGAATCCCTGACTCAGGAACCAGCCGTCGCGGCGACTCCACGCCACCAGGCTCGCGGTCCGCTCCGGCCCCCGGACCACGTCCAGGTCGTCGCGCCCGTAGTCGAGCACGACCAGGAGCCGGCCCTCGGGACGGAGCAGGCGTTCAGCATGGGCGAGCTGCTCGGCTCGGTCCGGGCCGTCAAAGGCCGCCCAGAACGCCACGACGATGTCGGCGCTCGCGTCGGACGGCCAGTCGGGCTCCGCCGCAGGGTCCGCCACGACCGTCAGCCGCGCGCCCGCCACGGACTCCGCCACGGACTCCGCCACGGGCTCCGCCGCAGGGTCCGCCACGACCGTCAGCCGCGCGCCCGACTCCGTCAGCCAGCGCGCACGCTCGGGAGAGGCGCCGAACAGGACCACGTCCCGACCGGCGAACGAACCGTGCGCTTCCAGCGCCCGCGGAATCTTGCCCTCGGCATCGACGGCCCGGAGAAGTCGTTGCGTGCTCCCGGCGTCGGCCGGCTCGAAGGGGAGGTCTGCCACAAGAGCCCGAGTATAGGCTCAACCCACCGCGGCCAGGACGAACCCGGCCCGCGCGGGGACGGTCACCCGGGCACCGCCGTCGCCGGCCACGTCCACCGGGGAGCCGGGCGGCAGCCCGGCCACGGCGAGCGGCGCAAGACGCCCCCCGGCAAGCTCCGGGAGCTGCAGCGCCATCGTCACCGGCACGGTTCCGGCGTTGACGACCACGACGATCGTCTCGCGGGCGGCAGACGGATCATCGGCGCCGCCCCGCACGAGGGCCACGCACGCGCCGTCGGCGCCGGCCACGCGCAGGCGGTCGGCACGGAGCGCCGGATGCGCCCGGCGCAGCGCGATGACGTCGCGGAATGTCGTTCGGAGCGCCTCGTCGCGCCCCACGTCGCCGGTCGGGAAGGCGCGCCGGCAGTCGGGGTCGTTGCCGCCCTCCATCCCGATCTCGTCACCGTAGTAGACGCAGGGCGCGCCGGGCAGCGTCATCTGGAGCAGGACGGCCAGTCGAACCGCCGCGAGGTCGCCCGACACGAGCGTCCGGAGACGCGGCATGTCGTGCGAGGAGAGGAGGTTGAGCTGGGCCGCCACGGTCACCTGCTCCGGCCGCGCCGTGCGGCCGGTTCCGGTACCCGGGCCGCCCGTTGCGACCCGCTCGTCCGGTCCGTCAGCGTCCCCCCGCCACCTCCTTCCCGATGGGTGCCGGACCGCTTGAGCCGCGGACGATGAGTCGCGTCTCGAGGCGCCGGTGATCGGGCCGAGAGGAGTCGTCCCGCGCAATCGCCGAAAGAAGGAGGCGGCAGGCCTCCTCGCCTTTTCGCCGGACCGGCTGGTGCACGGTCGTCAGCGGGGGCTCGATGTGGCGGGAGAGTTCGATGTCGTCGAATCCGACGACGCTGAGGTCGGCCGGGACGCGCAGCCCCAGGCGGCGCGCGGCATTGATCGCGCCGATCGCCATCGCGTCGCTCATGGCAAGGATCGCCGTGGGCCGGCGGCCGTCCTCCCACGCACCCGCCAGGCAGGCGCTGCCGCCTTCGACGCTGGCCGGACCGACCACGACATGATCGTCCGGCAGGTCGATGCCCGCCGCCGCGAGCGCCTCCCGGTAGGCCTCCAGGCGCCGCCCGACCACGCCCCCGGAGTCGGCCTGGGCGCCGGGCGCCGGCGGCTCGACGCCGATCACCAGGAAGTCTCGGTGGCCGAGCGCCAGGAGGTGCTCCGCGGCGAGGCGCGCGCCGCCCTCGTCGTCAACGTCCACCGCCGGGTGTTCGGGGAACGGGGCGGCGGAGTCCACCATCACGATCGGCAGTCCCGCCCGGCGGATCTGCTCCACCTCCGGATGGTCCTGCGCGAGGCCGATCGCCACGAAGCCGTCCACGGTGGCCCGGTTGACGGCACGAGCCAGCGAGCCGTGGACGGGCGACACGAACAGGAGCGCGTAGCCGGCCTCCTCCGCAACGGCGGCGACGCCCTGGCTGAACGTGGCGAAGAATGGGTTCGCGAAGACGACGGAGAGTGCCTGGGGGGTCAGGATGCCGAGCGTCCGAGTGCGGCCCTGGGTCAGCATCCGCGCGACGGGATGCGGCCGATATCCCATCGACGTGGCGACGTCGCGGATCCGGGTGGCCGTGTCCGGGCTCAGTCGCTCCGGGCTGTTGAACGCGAACGAGACAGCCGTCTTCGACACGCCCGCCTCGCGGGCGACGTCGGCGATCCGGGGTCGGTCGCGAGCTTCCTGTCTCACCAGCCCTCCACGGCTCCTCCGGACATCGCCGAAGCGACATCCGCCGCGCGGCGAAAACCGGTTTAGCAAACCGGTTTAGTGGAAACGTAGCGGCGGGGTCGCGCCCTGTCAAGCCCCCAGCGCATGCCTGTCGACGGCCAGCGCGTGCCTTGTCGTCGGCCAGCGCATGCCGTGTCGCCGGCCAGCGCAGCCTTCGCATGCCCGCCGCGGCCGGGCAGCGCGCGCGTGGCAGAATCGCGGCATGCCCGCCGTTGCCCGCCGCCTCCCTCCGCCGGGAGTGCTCCTCTTCCTTGGCTACGGGTTCCTGCTCCTCGCGATGATCGGCATCTCGCTCCGCTGGGTGGTGGACCAGGCGATCTCCGCGCCGATCAGCTTCCCGGGCCTGGTCGTCATGATCCTGCTCGCGTACACGATCTTCACGATCACGCTCGTGCTGCAGCGGAAGGAGGCGGCTCGCGGGCTTGCGGTGGGCCTCAGCACGCTCACGATCCCGCTGGCGATCTTCTTCCTGGTCAGCCCCGTCCCGCCCCTCGCGCTGGGGCCGGGGATCCTCGCGATCCTGCTCTGGATCGGGCTCCGGCGCCCCGCGTCGCGTGCCTACTTCAGTGAGCCGTGATCGAGCCGTCGCGGGTCGTGGGGCCACACGGACGGTGAGACCGCCCGTCCGGCCCGTCTGGGCTACCCTTGCGACGCGTCGACCGAATCCGCGCGACCGCGCGCCATCGTCTCGGTGCCGTGCTCCGCGCAGGACATGCTCGTCCCGGCAGCCAGTTCGAGGAGCCTCGTGACCAAGCGTACCCGGAACCCGCAACCGACTCGCCCCGACTCGACCAGCCGAGGAAGCACCGGCGCGCACCCGGTCGCCGGCCGCACCCGGCTCCGGGAGCCGCAGCGGCCGCGCTCGCCCCTGGAGCGGTACCGGGGGCTCCTGCTGGGAATCGGCGTCGCCGCGATCGTCGTCGTCGTCGGCGGCGTCCTCTTCCTGGGGGCGTCGAGCACGGCCTACGCCTGCACGACCGTGCTGCAGCCCGCGGCGCCAGCGACGGCCTCGCCCGGCCAGACGCCGCTCCTGGGCCAGGTGACCCGCGACCTCGGCCGCAATCACGTGCAGACCGGCTCAAGCGTGACGTACGAATTCTGCCCGCCGACATCCGGCTCGCATTTCAACGCGTCGCGGTTGGGGCCCATCCCGGCGCTCTTCTACGGACAGAACGACACGACCGTGCCGGAGGGCTGGATCCACAACCTGGAGCACGGGGCGATGGTCGTCCTCTACCGCTGCCCGGAGGGCTGCGGGGCGGACGCCCAGACAGCGCTTGGCGCGCTCCAGCAGCAGCTGCCGGCCAGCCCCCTGTGTGGCTACCCGCCCGGCACCAACGTGGTCGTGACGCGCTTCGACCAGCTGCCGACGCCGTACGCGGCGGTCGTCTGGGGCCGCGTCTTCTTCCTGGATACGCTGGACGTGGGGGCGATCACGACCTTCTACGGGCAGGCCGCCGACCGCGCGCCGGAGCCGCAGTGCCAGCAGGCCGTTCCCGGCTACACGCCCAGCCCCGGCCCGTCCGGGTCCCCGGCCGCCTCGGCATCGCCCGCTCCGTCGGCATCGCCTGCCCCGACGGCGGCCCCGTAGCGGCGGGGGCAGCCCGATGCGCATCGTCGCCTACCTGGACGAGCTGGACCTGCCGGTCGCCGGCGTGCTGGCCGACGGGCGGGTCATCACGCTGGCCGGGCTGGCCGAGCGAGCCGGACTCCGGGAGGAGCTGGCGCTCCTCGACGTGCGGGGCCTCCTCGCCGAGGACGAGGACCTCGCGGAGACCCGGGCGGCCCTGGCGCGCGCGGTGCGCGACGGGATGCGGGGCGTGCCGCTGGCGGAGCTCCGCCTGGTGGCGCCGCTCGAGCCGGGCAAGATCGTCTGCGTCGGCTCCAACTACCGGAGCCACGTCACAGAACAGGGTCAGCCCATCCCGGACCACCCGCTCCTCTTCGCGAAGTTCTCCAACGCGGTCGTCGGCGACGGCGCGCCCGTGATCCGGCCGGCCACGACGCAGGCGCTGGACCTGGAGGTGGAGCTGGGGGTCGTGATCGGCAAACGGGCCCGCCGCGTCCCGGTCGAGGCGGCCATGGACCACGTCGCCGGGTATGTCACCGCCAACGACATCAGCGCACGCGACCTCCAGGGCGCGAAGCCGGCCCTTGCTCCCGGCGCCCGCGGCGACGGCCAGTGGCTTCGGGCCAAGGGGTCGGACACGTTCCTGCCGCTGGGGCCGTGCATCGTCACGACCGACGAGCTGGGCGACCCCGCAGCACTCCGCCTGCGCGGCTGGCATACGCCCGCCGCCGGGCCGGACGCCGGCCGCGAGCTCCTCGTCCAGGACGGCGCCACGGGGGACATGATCTTCTCGGTCGCGGAACTCGTCGCATTCATCTCCGCGAGCATCACTTTGGAGCCCGGGGACCTGGTCATCACCGGGACCCCATCGGGCGTCGGCGTCTTCCGCGAACCGCCGGTCTTCCTGGTCCCGGGCGATGTCGTGCGGGTGGAGGTGGAGCGGATCGGCAGCGTCACGAACCCAATCGTCGACGCGGACGGCGCGGTGCCGGCCGGATCCCCGGCCGCGCGGCTCCTCGCCGGACGTGACGACAAGGCCGGCGCCGGCTGAGACGCCGGACGCCAAACGCCGACACCGAACCGAGGAGGCAGCGATGCTCGCCCTGGTCAAGACCACCGAGGGACCGGGCCTGGAGCTCCGGGACTGGCCCGATCCGGCCGTCGGGATCAACGACGTCCTGATCCGTGTCCACAAGACGGGCATCTGCGGCACCGACCTCCACATCGAGGCATGGGACCCATGGGCGGCGAAGACCATCCGCCCGCCGCTCGTGATCGGTCACGAGTTCGTGGGCGAAGTCGTGGAGGTCGGCTCCAACGTCACCGGCTTCGCGCCCCGCGACCTGGTGAGCGGCGAGGGCCACGTGGTCTGCGGGCGCTGCCGACACTGCCTCGCCGGCCGGCGCCATTTGTGCGCCCACACGATCGGCCTTGGCGTCGGCCGCGACGGTGCCTTCGCGGAGCTGGTGGTCCTGCCGATGACGAACGTCTGGCACCACTGGCGCGGGATCGACGAGGAGGTCGCCGCGATCTTCGACCCGTTCGGGAACGCGGTCCACACGGCGCTCGCGTTCCCCGTGCTGGGCGAGGACGTGCTCATCTCCGGGGCAGGGCCCATCGGCCTGATGGCAACGGCGGTCGTCCGCCACGCCGGGGCCCGCCACGTGGTGGTCTCCGAGCCGAACCCGGTCCGCCGCGCGATCGCCGCGCGGATGGGGGCCACGATCGCGGTCGACCCGCGCGAGCGCGACCTGCGCGACGTCGCGACAGGCCTCGGGATGACGGAGGGGTTCGACGTCGCCCTGGAGATGTCCGGCAACGCCGCCGCGCTCCGCTCCGCCATCTCCAGCATGGCCCACGGCGGCGGCATCGCGATCCTCGGGATCCCCACCGCGGAGATCTCGCTGGATGTCAATGAGATCGTCTTCAAGATGCTGACGCTCCGCGGCATCTACGGCCGGGAGATGTACGAGACCTGGTACAAGATGACGGTGATGCTCCAGTCCGGGCTTGACATCGCGCCCGCGATCACTCACCGGTTCCCGTTCCACCAGCACGCCGCCGCGTTCGCGGCCGCCCGCTCCGGCGACGCCGGCAAGGTGATCCTGGATTGGACCTCGTGACGCGGCCCGCGGCCGCCAGGAGGACGCCACGGTGAGCACGACCCCGCCCCTCGACCCGCTGGGGCATCTCGCCGACGACCTGGCGCAGGTGCGGCACCAGGGCCTCTACCGGCCACTCCACGTGATGAGCAGCGCGAACCGGACGCGCGTCACGGTGGACGGCCGCGAGGCGATCACGCTCGCCTCCAACAACTACCTGGGCCTGAACACGCACCCGCGACTCATCGAGGCATCCCTGGACGCGCTCCGGCGCTTCGGCGCCGGATCCGGCGCCGTTCGCACCATCTCCGGGACGATGGCACTCCACGAAGAGCTGGAGGCGGAGCTCGCCCGCTTCAAGCACGTGGAAGCGGCCCTCACGTTCCAGTCCGGCTTCACCTGCAACACCGGCGTCATCCCGGTCGTGGCCGGCGAGCCTGACCTGATCGTCTCCGATGCCTTCAACCACGCCTCCATCATCGACGGGATGCGCCTCAGCAAGGCGCCGCGGGTGATCTATCGCCACAAGGACGTGTCGCACCTCCGCGAGCTCCTTGCCGCGGCACGTCGCGAGGGCCGCGCCGACGGGCAGCCGTACCGGGCGATCCTCGTGGTCACGGACGGTGTCTTCAGCATGGACGGCGACATCGCGCCGCTCCCCGGGATCGTGGCCGCGGCGGAGGAGCACGGCGCAGCCGTCTTCGTCGACGACGCCCACGCCTCGGGCGTGCTCGGCCGGAACGGCCGCGGCAGCGTCGACCACTTCGACCTGCACGGCCGCGTTGCGATCCAGGTGGGGACGCTCAGCAAGGCGATGGGCGTCCTGGGCGGGTACGTGGCCGGCTCGCGGACGCTGCGGGAGATGCTGGTGCAGCGCGCCCGCCCGTTCCTCTTCTCCACCTCCCACCCGCCCGCCGTCGCAGCCGCCTGCCTCGCCGCGATCCACGTGCTGGAGGACGAGCCGGAGTTGATCGAGCGGCTCTGGTCGAATACGCGTCGCTTCAAGGCCGAACTCGCGCGGATGGGCTTCGACACCGGCGCCTCGGAGACGCCGATCACGCCGGTCATGGTGGGCGACTCGGCGGCCGCGATCCGCTTCGCGGACCGGCTCCTGGACGAGGGCGTCTGGGCGACCTCGGTCGTCTTCCCGACCGTCGCCCTCGACGGCGCGCGCCTCCGCACCATCGTCACCGCGGCCCACTCCGACGAGGAGCTGGACACGTGCCTGGATGCGTTCAGCCGCGTCGGCCGCGAGCTGGGGCTGATTGCCGGGTGACCGGGCTGCCTGCGCCGGGACCGGAGGCGGATCGCGACCTCCCGCTGGACGCGCACCTCCACACGAACCTGTCGCATGACAGCGACGTCCCGATCGACGTCTATTGCGCGTCGGCGGTCGCCCGGGGGATCCCGGAGATCGCGATCACCGACCACGTGGACTTCGACCCGCGCGCGCCCGACCATTCGTTCGCCTCGTTCGCAACGCGCGAACGCGAGGTGCGGGACGCCGCCGCGCGCTGGGCCGATCGCGGGCTTCGCGTCCGCTTCGGCATCGAGGTCACCTACGAGTCGCACCTGGAGACGGACATCCGGGAGCACCTGGCGCGCCACCCGTACGACTACGCGATCGGCTCGGTCCACGTCATGGCGTACTCCCCGTACGTAGGCGGCCGGGTCGCCGGCTGGGTCGCCGGTCGCACCTTCGACGAGATCGTGGCCCCCTACTTCGCCGAGGTGCAGGCCGCGATCCGGAGCGAGCTCTTCGACACCATCGGCCACCTGGACTACGTGAAGAAGTACCTCGTGGACCATGTGCCGCCTTCGGCGTTCGCGGCCCGGCCGGACGTCTACGAGCCGCTCCTCCGCGCGCTCGTGGAGACGGGGACGGCGCTCGAGGTGAACGCGTCGGGCCTCCGCCAACCGCCCGGCGAAACGTACCCCGCGCCGCCGATCGTGGAGCAGTTCCGCGCGCTCGGCGGCCTCCGGGTGACGGCCGGCTCCGATGCACATCGCGCCGGCTCGTTCGCGTTTGGGCTGGGACATGCGTATGCCGCCCTCGCCGCCGCCGGCTTCGAGTCGCTCGCGTTCCGTCGCCGCGCCGGCGATCCGCGCGCCGGGGCGAGCGTGGAGGTCCCCGACCGGGTGCTCGGGCGTCCCCGCGAACCTAACGAGCGGGGATATCCGTCGTTATGACCGGTGTCGACGAGGTTGCGGTCGAGCGGCTCGTGGCGGCGGCGAAGCAGGGCGACGCGATGGCGTTCGGCCGGATCTTTGACATCTACCACAGCCGGGTCCATCGGTACATCGTCGCCCGCACCCACAACCCGGCCGACGCGGAGGATCTGACCCAGCTGGTGTTCCTGAAGGCACTCGAGGCGCTCCCACGCTACGAGGCACGCGGCATCCCCTTCGGGGGTTGGCTCTTCAGGCTGGCCAGGAACACGGTGATCGACCACGCGCGGACGCACCGGGAGCACGCAGACCTGGACGCGGTCATGGAGCGGCCCGGCGACGAGCCGGAACCCGGGGCCAACGCCGTTGCCCGGGAAGAGATCGAGGCGGTCGGGCAGGCGCTCGCCGCGCTCACGGACGAACAACGAGAAGCGATCGCGCTCCGCTTCTTCGCCGGGCTCTCCGCCCGGGAGGCGGCAGCGGCGATGGGCAGGCAGGAAGGAACGGTCCGGGGGCTCCAGTTCCGGGCGATCGCGGCGCTTCGCCGCCACCTGGGGCTGGATGCAGGCGACGACGAGGACCGACGAGGATGACGATGCACCGGCAGGACGATTGGGGCGACGACGGAGAGCTGCGGGCTCGTCTGGATGCCTATGCCGCGTCCCGCCTGGAACCCGATCCCGCCGCGACCGCACGTGCACGAGCCACCGTCATGGCCCAGGCCCTCCTCGGTTGGGGCGCCAGGCGAACGGTTGACGACGCGCCCGGACGCGGCCTCCTCGGACGGATCTTCCGGCGGCCCGCGCTGGCCGCGACGGCCGCGCTGCTCGGGCTGGCGCTGGTAGCCGGCGGAACCGTGGCCGCGGCGGAACCGGGCGGTCCGCTCTACGGCGCCCGGCTCTGGGTGGAGACATTGACGCTGCCGAGCGACGCGAATGGTCGCGCGGCCGCCGAGCTGGACCGGCTCCAGGCCCGCCTCGACGACGCGACGGCCGCCGCGGCGAATGGGAACGGCGACGCCGTCACCGCGGCGCTCGACGCGTACCGACAGACGCTGGCCGGCGCGTCCGCCGCGGCCGGCGGCGACCCGACCCGCGAGGAGCCCCTCGTCGCCGAGCTCGGACGGCACCAGGCAGTCCTCGGGGCGCTCGCCACGCGGGTCCCCCCGACCGCCGCGGCGGCGATCCAACAGGCGGTCCAGCGGACCCAGGACAAGATCAACGCGATCATCGAAGCACCATCGCGGCCCGGCAGGACCCCGAACCCGGGGCAGCCGAACGGGACGCCGAACCCGGGGCAGCCCGGCAGGACCCCGAACCCGGGGAGCGCGGGGCATTCGCCGGATCCGGGCCACCCCACGAACCCGAGCGACCCGGACAAGACGCCTCCAGCGCCCTGACGCTGACCGGCCTTCGCTTCCCGCGATCCGCGACTGGTGCGCGGGCGCCCGGCCCGGTAATCTCCGCGGGATGGAGCTCCTCGTCGTCGGATCAGGCGCCGCGTACCCGGATCGACCCGGGACCGCCTCCTCGTGCTACGTCGTGCTGCATGACGGGGCAGCGATCTGCCTGGACCTGGGCCAGGGCGCGTTCGCGGGCCTCGCCGGCCGATTGGAACCCGCGGACCTGGCGGGCGTGGTCATCAGCCATCTGCACCCCGACCACTTCGTCGACCTCGTCGCACTCCGCCACTACCTGCGCTACGAGTTCGAGCCCCCGCGGCGCATGCGCGTGATCGCGCCTGCAGGGTTGCGGGGGCGGCTGGACGGCGTGACGGGCGAGCCAGATTTCGCGGCCGGGACGCTCGAGATCGAGGATCGTGGCGCGGGCCATGTCCAGGTCGGGCCGTTCGACCTGGAGAGCCGTCGCGTGACCCACACGGCCGACAGCTTCGCGACCCGCGTCACGCTCGCGGCCGCGGCTGACGGGCCGGCGATCGTCTACTCCGGAGATTGCGGGCGCGCCGCGGACCTGGCGCCGCTCATCGGCCCGGGGGACATGCTGCTGTGCGAAGTGGCGTTCGGCCCGGGCCCGATCCCCGTCCCGGATCTGCACCTCGACGGGGCGGCCGTGGGACGCCTCGCCGCCGAGACCCGCGTCTCGCAGGTGCTCCTCACGCACCTCCAGATGAAGCGCGACCCCGCAGCCACGCTGGCGGCGGCTCGTGCCGGGTATGGCGGGCAGGTCTCGCTGGTCAGCGACGGGGATCGCATCCCGATCACGGGCTGAGACGGGGCTCCGCGGTTCTGCCTGGCTCCTTCGGCCCCACGCCCGATGCTCGGCGAGATGGCCGCCTCCGCGCGCCTGCCCGGAAATAGACAGACGGGGCGCGTCCAGGCTAGACGCGCCCCGTCGAGGTCTCGGGGACCCAAGAGTCAGGACCGGCGGTGACGAGCCCCCGGGTCCGGCGTGCCGGTCGGGGGCTCGCGGTCGATCGTCGGAGGCCTAGCTCCGGCGGTTTCGCCGACGGGCTCGTGCCGGCTTCGGGGTGACAAACCCGAGGACCAGCCCGAACGCTGCGAGTGCGAGGAGGACGAGCATCAGGTTGTTGCCCGTGCCGCTCCCCTGCGGGACAGAGCTCGTGTCGGTAGGTGGCGGTGTCACACGCGGTGTGGCCGTTGCCGCCAGCACCGCGCCCGGGATCGCCACCTCGCGGGAGGCGGAGGCGGGCGCGGTCTGGTCGCTGACGATGGAGGCGACGTTCGTAAGAGGCTGGGGGCGCGCGTCGGCGCCCGTGAGGACGACGACCTTGTAGCTCACCGTCCCGCTCGCGGAGAGCGTCGACCACTTCCAGGTGATGGTGCGGGTGGTCGCGTTCCAGGTGCCCGGCCCGCCGGTGCCGTCATTCGAGATCGCGGTGGGGGCGCCGTAGCCCTGCGGCAGGACGTCCGTGATGACCGCGTTCGTGACCGGCCCGTTGCCGAGCGTGTAGGTCAGGGTGAAGGTGAGCGTGTCGCCGATCTTCGCCGACGGCACGTCGAGGATCGGATCGGTCCCGTTCGTGTTGCCCGTGACCGCCTTGGCGA